>NZ_JBQQCB010000050.1:0-70171 GCF_052246675.1 Nonomuraea sp. KM90
GGCGTGCTGGGCCAGGAGCAGGTCGATGACGTCGGTTTCGCCCATGGTCTCCGGGGCTGTTCTGGTCATGGATGCCCTCCTTCGGGTACGGGCGTGGCCTACCCGGCGGGGCGACCGGCACGCGCGCGTGGGTGAAGGGCAGCCGGGATCCTTACGGAATCCGGAATTTCCCGGGGAGAGCGTGCGCGGGTCGAGCCGCCGGGCCGGACTCGACGGCCTCGACCAGGTCACGATCGGAGCGATGCGCACCGCATCTCGGCTGCGACCTGCCCTGTGCCCTCCCTGCTTCAGGAGCAGTCGGCCGCCAGGCTGCTGAAGGGTGAGGAATTCAACCGGGCGCCGGCAGAGGCGCGCAAGGACCCGAGGACAACGGCAACGACGACCTTGACGAGATCATCGGGATGGCCTTTACGAACGTCGATCCGTACGACAGGACAGCTTGGGGGTGAACCTCCTCATCCAGGGCCCTTGCCGGACGTGCGGAAGCCGGCTGCGTATGCCGGTCTCGCGGATCACTTCAGGGCGGTCGCGACGCGGTCGAGGATCTCCGCGAGGTTGGCCGGGCTGGTGGCGAAGTTGAGCCGGGCGAACGCCGCGGTGTCCACCTCCGTGTGCTGCGAGAACTCGGCTCCTTCGCTGAGTTTGACCCTCGCCAGCCGTTCCAGGTGGCCGGCGGGCGACCCGCCCCCGATCGGGCTCCGGCTGAAGTCGAGCCAGCTCAGGTACGTCCCCTGCGGCGAGTGGTAACCCAGGTCCCATGGCAGTGCCGCCGCCCATTCCTCGATCAGGCGCCGGTTGCGCACGAGAGCGTCCGACAGGTCCGCCAGCCAGGCGTCGGACCGGTGCCAGGCGGCCACGGTGGCGACCCGGCTGAGGATGCTCGGCGTACCGAAGAAGTCGAGCGGAGCCTTGTCGAGCGCGTCGTGCAGCCGGTCCGGGCCGATGTGCGCGACGGCGCAGCGGAGCCCGGCCAGGTTGAACGCCTTCGTCGCCGAGGTCGCCGTGACCGTGCGTGCGGCGGCCGTGGCGATCGAGGCGAACGGCACGTGCCGGTGCGGGGCGAACACGAGATCGGCGTGGATCTCGTCGGCCAGCACCGGCAGGTCCAGCTCCTCGGCCGCCGTGGCGAGGGGGAGCAGCTCCGCGGGCGTGAGCACGCGGCCGGTCGGGTTGTGCGGGTTGACGACCACGAGCAGGCGGCAGCGCTGAGCTCGCAGGTGCTCAGTGAGCCCGTCGGCCGGGACCTGCCATCCTGTCTCGTCGCGGGTCACGGGCAGCGGTACGATCCGGCGCCCCGCCCGGACGATGCTGGCCAGGAACGGCGGGTACGCGGGGACGTGGACGGCGACACCGTCACCCGGCTCAGTGGCGTACTCGATGACGACCTGGAGGATCTGCAGCAGGTCGCTGAACACCCGGGTCCGCTCGCGCCGCGGACGCCATCCGTGACGGGCGAGCATGCGCTCCTCGAACGCCTCGACCACCGGGTCCTCTCCCCGCCAGTACGGGTAGCCGAAGTCCGCCTGCCGCGTGGTGCGCAGGATGCTCTCCTGCACGGCGGGCGGGATGCCGAAGTCCATGTCGGCGACCCAGGCCCCGATGGTGTCCCGAGGCAGGGAACCCCATTTGACGCCGTGTCCCGAGCGCAGCCGTTCGACGTCGATGGTCTCGAACGGGCCGGCGGGCGGGCGGTTCACGGGCGCTGCCCTGCGGGCCGGCCGGCGAGGATGGCGTCGCGCAGGATCTCCATCTGGCCGTGGTGCTGCGCGAGCTCCTCGTAGACGTGCAGCAGCGCCGATCCCTGGGTCAGCTCGCGGTCGGGTCCGAGGAAGGCCGCGGGCGGCGCATCGCGCAGCCGGGCTCCGGGTACGGCCGCGCGTACGTCGTCGGCCAGCCGGCCCCGTACCGTCGCGACCTCGTCCAGCAGCGGGCCGACCGGGCCGGCGCCGGCGAACTCGGCGTCGCGGTCGCGGGTGACCTCGCGTCCGGCCACGAGCTGCCCAGCCCAGTACGACACCACTCCCAGGCAGTGCGCGAGCAGCGCGTACGGCGAGTTGGCGCCGGGAAAGGGCGGCCTGGCGTTGGCGAGCTGGTCGCCGAGGCCGGCGACGATGCCGGCCATCCCGTTGAGGGCGCGGTCGACGTAGTAGAGGTAGTCGTCTTCGGTGATCACACATGGCTCCCGATGTAACCGGCTGAGCAGGTGTACAGAAGATTGCGGCAGCCGTATGTAACCTGTCAAGATGGTGTCGTGAGTTTCGTCTTCGTCAGCGGCAACCTCGCCCTCGACTTCGCGGGCACGCTCAAGTGGCGGCGCACCCGTCCGGAGGAGCTCCTGGCCACCCCCGCGGACCTCGGCCGATGGGCCGTGGCGGCCGGGGTGACGAGCGCGGAGCCGGCCGTCGGCGCCGCCGACCTGCGGTGGCTGTGCATGCTGCGGGAGGCCGTCTACCGGCTGGTGACGTGCGCCATGGACGGCCGGCCCTGGCCGGAGGGCGATCTGCGCGCCGTCAACGAGGCCGCGGCGGAGGCGCCGCCGCGGGTGCGGCTGACCCCTGGCGGGCTCGTACGCTCCGGAGGCGCGGGCGCGATCGCGTCCAGCGTGGCCCGATCCGCGGCCGAGCTGCTCGGAGAGCTCACCGAGCAGCCCGGCGGGCTGCGCATCCGTGAATGCGCGCTGGAGGAATGCACGCGGATCTTCATCGACCGCTCCCGGGGCGGCAATCGCCAGTGGTGCGGCATGGAGGAATGCGGTAACCGCGTCAAGGTGGCGAACTACCGCTCCCGGAGAAGCGGGACCACCCGCGGCTGAAGCGGCGTCAGGGGTTCCCCACGGTCACCGGCTGCCGTGGCGCGGACGTCCGTGGAGGCTTCCAGTAGGTCGGTGGAGTCCCCTGTAGCTCAGCGTCGTGCCGGACGGCGCGCACGCGCCCGGCCGGAGCGGTGCGGAGCCGGGGTCACAGGCCGTAGTTCGCCAGGGCGCCGCCGGCGTACGCGGCGATCGGCGCGGTGACGTGCCGGGCGTCGCGGTGGACGCCGCGCAGGGTGTTGGAGGCGAACGAACGCTGGAACTCCACCCCGACGTAACCGAGCCCGAGGTGGGTGGTGGAGACGCCGCCGTCGTGCAGCGGCAGGCCGTCCTCGCCGAGCGCGCCGAGCGGATGGAGGTAGCCCAGGTCGGGGCGGTAGCCGGTGGCGAAGATGACGGTGTCGACATGCTCGCGCTCGCCGTCTGACCACAGGATCCGGTCGCCCTCGAAGGCGGTGAACAGGGGGCGGCGGTCCATCCGGCCGTCGGCCAGGGCGGCGGCGTGGTCGCCGGTGTCCAGGACCAGGGTGCCGCCGCCCGCGCGGGCGGCGATCTGGGCCAGCCAGTACGGCGGCAGGTCGTCGAAGCCGGTGGTGGTGTGCCAGTGGTGGACGTCCTGGCCGGCGATGAACTGGGGCATGAAGGCGATCGGGTGGCGGGTGGCCAGGGTGACCGTGGCCACCTCGGCGAGCTCGTAGCCGACCTGGACGGCGGAGTTGCCGCCGCCGACGACGACGACGCGCCGGCCCGCGTAGTGCTTGGGGTTGCGGTAGTCGGCCACGTGCAGCAGCTGGCCGGCGAAGGTGTCCTGGCCGGGCAGCTGCGGGAGGTACGGCTTGCCGAACGAGCCGCTGGCCGCCACCACCCCCTTCGTGCGCAGGGTGTCGCCGTCGGCGGTGTGGACGAGGAAGCCGCCCGCGCCGTCGCCCTCGACGGCGCTCACCCGGGTGCGGGTGCGGATGTCGACGTCGAGGCTGTCGGCGTAGCGCCGCAGGTATGCCACGACCTCGTCACGGGTGGGGTAGTGGTCGGGGTCGCCAGGGAACTGCTGGCCGCCGAGGGTGCTGTGGCGGGCGGGGGAGAAGAGGGTGAGGCTGTCGTAGTAGTCGGCCCAGGAGCCGGTGGGGTGCTCGCCGGCTTCGAGGACGACGGGGCGGAGTCCGGCGGTGCGCAGGCAGTGTGCGGCGGCGAGGCCGGACTGGCCGCCGCCGATGACGATGGTGTCCATGCCGCCAGATCATATCGTCACATCCAGAAAACACAATATGATGGTGGTGGGGTGATGCTATGACCATGACGTCCACTTCCATCGAGCTGAGCGACGAGGCGCGCGGCTTCCTCAAGGCGATGGCCAGCGAGACCCGCCAGCGGATCATGGAGCTGTTCGCCGGCGGGATCGAGCTGACCGTCAACGAGGTGGCCGAGCGCATGTCCCTCGCCCAGTCCGCCACCTCGACTCATCTGGCCACGCTGCGCGACGGCGGCGTGCTGAGCTCGCGGCGCGAGTGGAAGACCGTCTACTACCGCGCCGACTCCGCGCGGATCGGCAAGGCGCTGTCCGACCTGCAGGCGACCCTCCAGGCCTGCTGCCCGCCCGACGACTGCGCACCCGGCGCCTCCTGTAGCTGATCCACGCCGGCAGTGCCTGCCACCTGGCCGTCACGCGGCTGTACCGTCCTGGGTGGCCGGGCGAGCCAGCCGGCTGACGGTGGCGAGGAGCAGGCGGGCCGCTGTCATGAGCGTGCCTGCTTCGACGCGGTCGGGGGTCTCGGCCGGGGTCTGGTAGCCGGGCATGCCCATGCCGATGCCGATCGCGGCAAGGCCGGCGGCGGCGTAACGGCGGTTGTCCGAGGCCATCGCGCCCGCCCGTAGGGGCACGCCGGTCAGGCGGGCCGCCTGGTCCAGGGATGCGAGAAGGGCATGGGCGGGACCGCCCGCCTCGACCGAGGCGGCCTGGTGCAGTTGCGCCGCCCCGTCCATGTTGATCACCAGCGTGTCCGCCGGCACGGTCGCGGCGTGGTGCGCAGATCCCCATGCGCCGGCCTCCTCGCCGTCCAGCAGGGCGACGCGCACCTCGAGCGGGTCCGGGATGCCGGCCGCCACCAGCACGCGGGCCACCTCCAGGACGACGGCCACGCCCGAGGCGTTGTCGGCGGCCGCCGGCAGGCGGCGCTCCGGATCGTCGCCGACGCCGTCGAAGTGCGCGGTCAGCAACACTCGCGTCAGCGCTGCGCCGGTGTCGGCGCGGGGACGGGCGGCCGGCAGGCGCCCCTCGACGTTGACGCCGTCGGCGGCGACCACCCGCATGGGCGTGGACGCCGTCACGTGCGCCGGGCCCCGGCCGAGCGCCTCGGCGAGGTGCTGGTGCAGCTCGGTGCGCAACGCCAGGATCGGCACGGGTCGAACGGGTGGCCCGGCGATCATCTTGGGCATCCAGCCGTCGGCGTCCGTGTCGCGCGCGGTGATGACCCCGGCCGCCTGGCGGGCTGCGGCTCGTTCACATGCCTGCGTCAGGTCCCCGGCCGTGGCCAGCACCCACCGGCCGCGCAGGTCCGCATCTCCGGCCGCAGCCACAGGCGCGGTGCGTGCCACGGACAGCTCGGCCGAAGCGAGGTGCTCGACGAAGTCGCGGCGATGCTCCAGGGGGCGCACCTTCCCGTCGGCGTTCCATCGCATGACCGGTGTCCCGTACAGCTCACGCACGCCGGAGACGGGAAAGCCGGTCAGCTCGACTTCGGCGCCCAGCTCGCGCAGCTCGCCGGCGAGCCAGGTGGCGGCGGCTCGGCCGCCGGGCGTGCCCACCCGCCGCCCGCTGTAGCGATCGGCGGCGAGCTCCCGCACGATGGCCAGCATGCGCCCGGTGGACAGCTGCTCCAGGGCCGCCGCCGGCACCGGCGCGGTGCGCGCCGGTGCCGGGTCGGTGGACGTCATCCGCAGCATCCCCCGGCACCGGCGGTCACCGGCTCCTGGCCGGAGCTCGGCGCCTCGCCGCAGCAGCCGCCCTGGCTCGTCGGCGCGGCGGGTGCCGGGCTGCTGCCGCAGCAGGCCGTGGCCACCGTGGTGGCACCGGCTCCTGCGGATGTGGCAGCCTGCGTGGCAGGAGCGCCGCAACAGCCTCCGGCGGCGGCCGGGGCGAACGCCTCGTCAGGGCTGCCGATGAATCCGCCGGGCGTCTCGTTCGTCATCGTGATCCTCCACCTCGATGATTAGATGAATATCTAAACAGCGGTCATGTTCCCATGCTGCTTTGAAGTTCGTCAAGATAGAGGCTGATCTAATCAACGTGGCGGATCGGCTACGGGGTTGCCGCCAGGATCTCGGTGACGGCGTTCCTGGCGGTACGGCTCGCGCCGATCAGGGTGGCGGAGGCCGGGCCGGTCCAGTCGCCGTAGCCGAGCAGGTGCAGGCGGGGTTCGCCGGCGGCGCGGGTGCCCTCGACCGGGATGAGCCCGCCCGGGCCGCGCAGCCGTAGTGGCGCCAGGTGGCCCAGGGCGGGGCGGAAGCCGGTGCACCAGATGATCGCGTCGCAGTCGAGGCTGGTGCCGTCCGCCCAGGTGACGCCGGTGGTGGTGATGTGGTCGAACATCGGCTGGGCCTTGAGGACGCCGCGGTCGCGGGCCTCGCGCACGGACGGGACGGCCACGATGTCCCCCAGGGAGCCGACGCCGCCGGCGGTCCGGGCCAGGGCGAACAGGGCCCGCCCGTCGATCTCGTCGGGCAGCAGGCGGGGCGGGCGCAGGGTGACCCAGGTGGTGTCGGCGACGGTGGAGACCTCGGCCAGGATCTGCGCCGCGGAGTTCGCACCGCCGACGACCACGACCCGCCGGCCGTGGAAGGGCTCGGGGCCGCGGTAGTTCACGGTGTGCAGCTGCTGTCCGCGGAAGTCCGCGAGGCCGGGGTAGTGCGGGACGTAGGGGCGCGACCAGGTGCCGGTGGCGCTGATCACGTGGCGGGCCTGCCAGGTGCCGGCGTCGGTGTCGACCAGCAGCCGCTCCTCGCCGCGGCGTACGGCACGCGCGGTCGCCGGCCGGACGATCGGCAGCTGGTAGCGCTGTTCGTAGTCGGCGAGGTAGGCCACCGTGTCGGCGGCGCCGGGGTAGCCGCCGCCGGGCGGCACGGGCATCATCCGGCCGGGCAGGGAGCTGTACTGGGCGGGGGAGAACAGCCGTAGCGACGGCCAGGCGTGCCGCCACGCCCCACCGGGCTCATCCTGGGCGTCGAGGATGGCGAAGTCGGCGCGGGCGCGGCGCAGGTGGTAGCCGGCGGCCAGGCCCGCCTGGCCGCCCCCGATCACCAGGACATCGACAGCACGTGGACCTTCGGTCATACGCCGATGAGCTCGACGTCCACCGGCTGGGCGGGCGCGGGGTCGGTGAGCGGAGCGAACAGGGTGCCCAGCTTGTTCACCGCCTCGGGGATGATGCGGTAGTAGACCCAGGTGCCGCGCCGCTCGCCGTCGATCAGCCCGGCGGTGCGCAGCACCTTGAGGTGGTGGGAGATCGTGGGCGCGGTCAGGTCGAAGGCGTCGGTCAGGTCGCACACGCACGCCTCGCCGCCGGCATGGGAGCCGATCATCGACAGCAGCCGCAACCGGACCGGGTCGGCGACCGCCTTGAGCATGCTGGCGAGCTCGGTGGCGGCGCCTTCGGTCAGCGGCTCACGCGCGATCGGCGCGCAACACTGGATGGTGACGGCGGTCATCCGAAACCCCCTACTTCGACAAGGGTCTAAATTATACGCGGTGGTAGGCCACCAGCGCGCACGCCGCGATCACGCAGGCGGCGGCCACCGCGCCCATCACCCAGCCGTAGCCGGCCGCCTGCGCGAGCGCGACCGCGCCGAGCGGGGCCAGAGCCTTGTCGGCGACGGAGAAGACGGCGACGCGGCCGGCCAGGCTGGCGTAGGCGGCGGTGCCGTAGCGTTCGACCAGCAGGTGCGGCAGGGTGATGGAGGCGATGCCGAAGCCGAGCCCGAACAGCAGCACCGCGCCGATCGCGCCCGCCACGCTGCGACCGGTCAGCGGCAGCAGCAGCACGGCCACCCCTTGCAGGGCGAAGATCGCGGCGGCGATGAGGGCGGCGGGCAACCGGGCCTGCAGGCCGGTGGTGATCAGCCTTCCGGTCACCGACAACACCCCCAGCAGCCCGGCCAGGGTGGCGGCCAGGACGGGCGAGTGGCCGAGGTGAACGAGGTAGGTGATGAGCAGCACCGCCATCACCGCGACCGCGCCGCCGTTGGCGGTGAAGGCGACCACCAGCAGCCAGAACGGCCGCCTGCGGGTGGCCGCCTTGACGATCCCGGCCCGCTCCTCGGCCGCGGCGGACGCCCGCGCCCTGCCCTTGGCCGGGTGGCGCCGTACGGCGAGGACGTGCAGCGGGATCGCCGCCACCCCGTAGATCAGCGCGAGGACCACCAGCGCCGTGCGCCAGCCGTGGTGGTCGACGAGCAGACCGGTGAGAGGCAGGAAGATCGAGGAGGCGAACCCGGCCACGATGGTGAGCGCCAGCAGCCCGTTCGCCCGGCCGCGCTCGTTGCCGGTGTAGATCGCGACGATGACGGCGAAGGCGGCCTCGTACAGCACCATCGAGCAGGCGATGCCGATGGCGGCGAACACCGCGTACAGCTGCGGCAGGCTCTCCACCCGCGACCAGGCCAGCACCGCCGCGGTGCCCAGCAGGGACCCGGCCGTCATCAGAGCGCGCCCGCCATGGGCGTCCAGCCGGCGGCCGACCAGCGGCGCGCACACCGCGGCGATCAGGACGGACAACGTGAGCGCGGCGGCGATCTGCGCGTCGGTGGCGTGCAGGTCGCGGGCCATGGGGGCGAGGAAGACGGAGAAGGCGTAGTAGAGCACGCCGTAGCCGATGGTCTGGGTGACGGCCAGCGCGGCCACGATCCGCCAGCCACGGACGGAATGCGGCGAACCGCCACCCTCGAGTTCGGGGGCGGCGGTCTCGGTGCTGGAACTCATGCCGGACACGCGATGAGTGCACGGCCCTCAGCCGTGGTCGCCCATCCGCCCGCACGGGTCTCGGCGATGAAGCCCTGGGCCCGCAGCCGCCGGGCGAGCGTTCCCGCCATCCGGGCGATCGCACGCGCGTGGCCGGGGTTGGTGCCGGGCCTGCGGGCCGCGACCAGCTCGTCGGCCGGCCGGAGGGCGGGCATCGGCTCATGGTCGCGGATGAGGCGCGGCGCCTCCTTCTGCGCGGCGGTGGGGTGGCCGTCGGACATCAGGGGCGTTCCTTTCAGCCGCAGCAGCCGCCGGTCCCGGTGGTGGCACCGACGGTGGCGAGGGGGAGCGGGGTGGACAGCAGGCCGCCGCTGATGCCGGTGGCCAGGCCGACGCGCTGCTCCTGGGCCTCGGCGAGGTTGGAGGAGCACACGCCGGTCTCGGGCAGGTCGAGCTGCACGTCCCGGGCCGCATCCCAGTCCCCGGCCAGCGCCGCCACGACCGAGCGGACCTGCTCGTAGCCGGTGGCCATGAGGAACGTGGGGGCGCGGCCGTAGCTCTTGACGCCGACCGCGTAGTAGCCGGGTTCGGGGTGGGCCAGCTCGTCCACGCCGTGCGCGGGGACGGTCCCGCAGGAGTGCTGGTTGGGGTCGATCAGGGGGGCGAGCGCGCGGGTGGAGCCGAGCACGGGGTCCAGATCCAGGCGCAGCTCGGAAGCGATGGAGTGGTCGGGCCGGTAGCCGGTCGCCGACACGATCTGATCCACCGTGACCGCCTGCTCGTGGCCGGACGGGTCACGGCTGACCACCTCGACGCCCTGGCCGGTGGCGTTCACCCGGTGGGTGAAGAAGCCGGTCAGCAGCCGGATCCGGCCGGAATCGACGTGGGCGCGCAGCCGGGTGCCGAGCGCGCCGCGGGCCGGGAGCGCGTCCGCCGCCCCGCCGCCATAGGTGCGGGTGGCGTTGCCG
Source organism: Nonomuraea sp. KM90 (assembly GCF_052246675.1). Classification (NCBI taxonomy): domain Bacteria; kingdom Bacillati; phylum Actinomycetota; class Actinomycetes; order Streptosporangiales; family Streptosporangiaceae; genus Nonomuraea; species Nonomuraea sp. KM90. The sequence goes on from NZ_JBQQCB010000050.1 coordinate 9,728, forward strand.
GCGCGGATCGCCCACGTGATCGGGGTGTTCTCCAGCTGGGCCAGGGCGAGCAGGGTGGTGGCGGCCGAGTGGCCCGCGCCGACCACCAGGACGTGCTTGCCCTCGTAGCGGTCGCGGTCGGCGCCGAACACGTCGGGCAGCGCGTGGTCGACGACCACCTCGTTCTCGCCGTGGGCGGGCAGACCGCCGGCACCCAGCACGTTCGGGCTGGTGTAGCTGCCGGAGGCGTCGATGACCGCGCGGGCCCGCAGCTCGGTGCCGTCGTCGAGACGGATCAGGAACGGGGCGTGCTCGCGACCGCCGGTGCGGACCCGGTCGTAGCCGAGCCGGCTGATCGCGCTGACGCGGGCACCGAGGCGCACCTTGTCGGCGAACAGCTTGGCCAGCGGGGCCAGGTAGTCGTCGATGAGCTCGGCACCGGTGGGCAGCCACTCGGGGTCCGGGGCACTCCAGCCGCCGGCCTCCAGCAGGCGGCGGGCGGTGGCGTCGATGTTGTACTTCCACGGGCTGAACACCCGCACGTGGCCCCACTGCGCGACCGACGCGCCGGCCTGCGCTCCGGCCTCCAGGACCAGGAAGTCCAGGCCCCGCTCGGCCAGGTGGGCGGCGGCGGCCAGCCCGGCCGGGCCGGCGCCGATCACGACGACCGGCAGAGCGCCGGCTTCGATCGCGGGCTGCTCCACCTGAAGGGAGGTGGCCTCAAGGGAAGTGGTGGTGCCGCAGCATCCGTCACTCATGATTACCTCGCTCGTATTCGGGTCGTCAGTGGTCGGTCGGTGGTCAGCGGAACATCAGGTACGTGGTGCGGGCGCGGTCGATGCGCACGCTCGCCCGGCAGGCGGAGTCGCAGACCTCGCCGTGGATCTCGTCGAAGGTGACGGTGTCGTCCCGGCGCAACCGGCGCAGTAGAGCGCGCATCGCGACCCCTCTTGTTTAGACGCTTTTCGAAGTAGTTGGAAGCATGCCCGACTGATTAGAGGTTTGTCAAATTAGATGTCCGCCTAATCTGGGAGGAGGCGGGTGGGGCGTGATTCGGTGCCTCAGACTCCGCTGGCGCGGCTCCGCCGTTCGATGAGGACCACGTCGCGCCAGGTGCCGTGGTGGCGGCCGATGCGCTCGCGGGTGCCGACCACGCGGAAGCCCAGCGCCTGGTGCAGGGAGAGGCTGGCGGTGTTCTCCGGGAAGACGCCGGACTGGATGGTCCAGACGCCGGCGTCGTCGGCGGCGGCGATGAACGCGGCCAGCAGGGCCCGTCCGATGCCGTGGGCCTGGCAGCCGGGGTGGACGTAGACGCTGTGCTCCACGACCCCGGCGTAGACGGGCCGGGTGGACACGGCCGAGGCGGCGATCCAGCCGACGACCTCGCCGGTCTCGCTGTCGACGGCCACGTAGCGCAGGTGCGGCAGCTTGCCCGCGGCGAAGCCCTCCCAGCTCGGTGCGGTGGTCTCGAAGCTGGCCTGGCCGGTGTCGAGGCCGGCCTGGTAGATGGCCAGCACCTGGGCGGCGTCGGCGTCGCGCATGGGGCGGATCTCCAGGCCCGGGCCGACGGCGGGCTTGGTGGCCCGGACGATGGCGGAGTGCACCCCGTCTCCGTGGTCGGCGGTGAGCGTGATGCGCAGGCCGGTGAACCCGGCCGCCCGCAGCAGCGAGCGGTAGTCGGCCACGGACAGGGCTCCGGCCGCGCACCCCACGCGCTGCTCGACCGCCGCCCGCCGCTCGGGCGCGACCTCGCCGTCCGTGACGACGTCGCTGACGCCGAACCGGCCGCCCGGCCGCAGCACCCGGAACGCCTCCGCCAGCGCTGCGGCCTTGTCGTCCGACAGGTTGATCACGCAGTTGGAGATGACCGCGTCCACCGCGTGCGCGGGCAGGGGGATGCGCTCGATGCTGCCGTGCAGGAACCGGACGTTGGTGACGCCGGCCTCCCGGGCGTTGCGTCGCGCGAGGCGCAGCATGTCGTCACTGGCGTCCAGCCCGTACGCGGTGCCGTACGGACCCACCCGGCGGGCCGACAGCAGCACGTCGATGCCGCCGCCCGAGCCCAGATCGAGCACCGTCTCGCCGGGCCGCAGCTCCGCCACGGCGACCGGGTTCCCGCAGCCCAGGCTGGCCCGGACCGCCCCCTCGGGCAGCGCGGAGGTGTCGTCGTACCCCGCCGCGCCGAAGCCTCCCTGCTCGAAGGCGTCGGCTCCGCAGTCCGTGATGCGTTCGCCGCCGGCGGCGGCCCGTGCCAGGCCGGAGTACAGATCGATGATCTCGTCGTGTGCCATGGCGGGTCTCCTCAGTCACATTTCGGTGCGGGTACGGGCTTGCCCATGACCACGTCGGCCGCGGTGGGGAAGCAGCTCACGCAGTTGTCGTTGATCCGGTACAGGCTGGAGGTGCCCTGCCGTTCCACCAGGACGAACCGCACCTCGGCGAGGATCTTCAAGTGGTGTGACACGGTTGACTGGCCCACGCCCGAGGCGGCGACGATCTCGCCGACGGTCATCGGGGAGCGCTGCCTGGCCAGTAACGACACGATCTGGATCCGGGTGGCGTCGGCGAGCGCCTTGAACCAGCTCGCGTACTCCTCGGCCTCGGCCCGGTCCAGCGGGGTAGCTGAGATGTCCATCGACAATCGACGATAATAGATGAATCTGGCGTCGCGCAATGCCCTCCGGCTCGGGGGCTTCGGGCAACCCGTCCTTATTGACCTGGTGCCCGGTCATCGCACAGACTACAGCGCAACCGGACATACTTGTCCGGTTGCGGAAGAGGTCCGGGCCGAAGGGGACTGCGATGACCGATCCATGGGACAGCACCGTCGACGTGCTCGTCGCGGGGTCCGGCGCGGCGGGACTGAGCGCCGCCATCGCCGCCGCCGACGGCGGGCTGGACGTCCTGGTGGTGGAGAGCACCTCGAAATGGGGCGGCACCACCTCCGTCTCCGGAGGCGGGCTCTGGATGCCGGCCAACCCCCTCATGCTGCGGGACGGCGTCCCCGACTCGGCCGAGGAGGCCCTGCGGTACATGGACGAGGTCATAGCCGAAGCCGGGCCCGCCTCCTCGCCCGAGCGCAGGAAGGCTTTCGCGCGTACCGCCCCCGAGGTCGTGGCCTTCCTCGGCCGCCACGGTGTCCGGTGGCGCCGATCCCCCGACTATCCCGACTACTATCCCGACCGGCCGGGCGGCAAGGTGGGCCGCGCGATCGAGGCCGCCCCGTTCGACACCAGGCTCCTCGGCGACTGGTATGACAAGGCCCGCTCCAAGGAGAGCGGCATCCCGCTGCCGCTCATGACCGACGACGTGTGGCTGCTGTCGCGCGCCTGGTCCACCCCGAGCGGCTTCGTCCGCGGCGCACGCTTCGTCTTCCGCTCGCTCGGCCAGCTCGCCGGCGGCAAGCGCCCGGCGGGCATCGGCGGGGCGCTCGCCGCTTCGCTCATGCACATCGTGCGCAACCAGCAGACCCCGGTCTGGCTGTCGGCGCCGATCGTCGACCTGGTCATCGAGGACGGCGCCGTGGTGGGAGCGGTGGTCGAGCGGGACGGCCGGCCGCGCAGGGTCCGCGCCCGGCGCGGGGTCGTCCTGGCCGCCGGCGGGTTCGCCGGCAACGCCGAGTGGCGCAGCAAGCACCACGGCATCCCCGGCTACTCCTCGGCCCCCGAGGGCGACCTGGGCACGGCCATCGAGGTGGGCGTCCGGGCGGGCGGCGCCCTGGCGCTCATGGACGACGCCTGGTGGGGCGCGTCCCTGGTCGGCCCCGACGGCAAGGCCCGCTTCCTCGTCTCGGAGCGGTCCTTCCCCTTCTCGATCATGGTGGACGCGAACGGCGAGCGCTTCACCAACGAGTCGGCGTCCTACATCGACGTCGGGCACGACATGCTGGCCCACCACGTGCCGGGCCCGATGTGGCTGATCAGCGACGTTCGGCACACGCGGCGCTACCTGAACACCGCCCTGCTCGGGCAGGCCAGGAAGTGGAGCAGGGCCGGGCTCCTCGTCCAGGCTCCCACCCTGGAGTCGCTCGCGGCGAAGATCGGCGTCGACGCCGTACGGCTCGGCGCGGCCGTCAAGCGCTTCAACGGCTTCGCCCGCACCGGCGTCGACGAGGACTTCGGGCGGGGCCGGACCGTCTACGACAACTACTACGGCGACCCCCGGGTCAAGCCCAACCCCAACCTCGCCCCGCTGGAGAAGGGCCCCTTCCGCGCGGTCCGCGTCTATCCGGGTGACCTGGGCACCAAGGGCGGCCTGCTCACCGACGAGCACGCCCGCGTGCTGCGGGAGGACGGCACGGCCATCCCCGGCCTGTACGCCGCGGGCAACACCACCGCCTCGGTCATGGGCCGGACCTACCCGGGCCCCGGCTCCACCATCGGCCCCGCCGTCGTCTTCGGCTACCGCGCCGCCCGGCACGCCGCATCGCGATGACGGCCGGAAGGATCCCCGACCTGGGCCGGGCCACTCATGACACCACCACCGCCCTCCGTCGTCTCCTCCAGATCGGCGGGGCGATCGTTCCGACCGAAAGGACGAACTCTTGACCACGACCTTCGACGACTCCGTCGTCCTCATCACGGGTGCGGGCTCCGGGATCGGCAGGGCGATGGCCGTCGCCTTCGCCAAGGCCGGCGCCCGCGTCGTGACCTGCGACGTCAACGAGGCCAGTGCCCGGGAGACCGCCGCGGCCATCGGGGACGCGGCCCTGCCCCTGGCCGCCGACATCAGCGACGAGGCCTCGGTGTCGGCCCTGGTGGAGGCGGCGATCAGCGCGTACGGGCGGATCGACGTGCTGTGCAACAACGCCGGCATCATGGACACCATGGCCCTGCCCGCCGACATCCCGGTCGAGCAGTGGGAGCGGGTCCTGCGGGTCAACCTGACCGGCACCTTCCTGGTCACCCACGCGGTGCTGCCGCACATGCTGGCCCAGGGCCGGGGCGCGATCGTCAACACCGCCTCCGAGGCCGGCATCCGGGGCGGGGCCGCCGGCGCCGCCTACACCGCCTCCAAGCACGGCGTGGTCGGCCTGACCCGCAGCGTGGCCTGGGCGTACGCCAAGGACGGCATCCGCTGCAACGCCATCCTGCCCGGCCCCACCATGACCAACATCGCCACCGGCGCCTCCTTCGACCCGACCGGCGCCGCCCGCCTCGGCCCCGTCCTCGCCCTCGGCGAGCGCCTGGCCCAGCCCGAGCAGATGGCCGACGCCGCACTCTTCCTCGCCTCCGACGCCGCCTCCTTCATCAACGGCGCGCTCGTGCCCGTGGACGGCGGCTGGTCGGCGGCCTGAAGGCGCGGGGCTCAGGTCCAGTGCGTGCGGACCTCCTCCAGCCGCCTCGCCAGGAAGGCGCGTTCCACCTGGTTGTCGGTCATGGCCAGGGCCTCTTCGTAGGCCGCGGCCGCCTCCTGCCGGCGCCGCAGCCGGCGCAGGAAGTCGGCGCGGGTGGCGCTGAGGTAGCCGTAGGTGGCCAGCGCCGGTTCGTCGAGCAGCGGGGCGAGGGCGGCGAGGCCGGCCTGCGGGCCGTCGCGGAAACCGATCGCGACGGCCCGGTTCAGCTCGACCACCGGGGACGGCCACAGGCGCCGCAGCACGTCGTACAGCCCGACGATCTCCGTCCAGTCGGTGTCTTCCCAGGTCGCGGCCTCGGCGTGGACGGCGGCGATGGCGGCCTGCACGCCGTACCCCGTCTGCGCCTGCCCCAGTGATCGCGCCACCAGCGCGGTCCCCTCGGCGATCAGCCGGGTGTCCCACCGCGTCCGGTCCTGGTCGGCGAGCAGGACGAGGTCCCCGGTGCCGGACAGCCGGGTGTTCCGGCGCGCGTCGGTGAGCAGCATCAGCGCGAGCAGACCGGCGACCTGGCCGTCGCCCGGCAACAGCTGGTACAAGGTGCGGGCGAGGTGGATGGCGCCGTCCACCAGGTCCTGGCGTACGAGCTGGGCGCCGGCCGGTGCGGTGTAGCCGGTGGTGAACACCAGATGCACCACGTCCAGCACCGCGCTGACCCGCTCGGGCAGATCGGTCCGCGCGGGCACCCGGTACGGGATCCGGGCGGCGCTGATCTTCTTCTTGGCCCGCGTGATGCGCGCGGCCATGGCGGACTCCTGGACCAGGAACGCCCGGGCCACCTCGGCCGTGGACAGCCCGCAGACCAACCTCAAGGTCAGCGCCACCTGCGCGTCGCGGGACAACGCCGGGTGGCAGCAGGTGAAGATGAGCCGCAGCCGGTCGTCGTCGACCACCGGCGGGTCTGCATGGTCGTCCGGGCCGGCCACGACGTCGTCCACGACGAGCGAGGGCAGCGCCGACCGGAGCACCGACTCCCGGCGCAGGAGGTCCTTCGCGCGGTTGCGCGCGACCGTGGTCAGCCAGGCGCCCGGCCGGTCCGGAACACCGGTGGTGGACCAGGTGCGCAGCGCCCGCGCGTACGCGTCCTGCGCGCACTCCTCGGCCAGGTCGAGATCGCGCACGACGCGCACCGTCGCGGCGAGCACCCTGGCCCACTCGCGACGGTGCGCCTGCGCGACCGCCTCGTTGACGTCAAGGTCAGCGGCGGGGCCGCGCTCGTGTCCGGTCACGCGGTCAGCTCGCCTCTCGGACGGGCCGGATCTCGACCCCGCTGTGCGCTGCGGACACCTCCGGCAACCGCTCCGCCAGCGCGATAGCGGCGTCCAGGTCCGGCGCCTCCACCAGGTAGTAGCCGCCCAGCACCTCCTTGGTCTCCAGGAACGTCCCGTCGGTCGGAGTCGGCCGGCCGCTGACGGTCCCGCGCAGGGAGGTCGCGGTGGTGGACGGCTCCAGCTCGTGGCCGCCGAGGACCGCGTCGCCGGCCGCCGCGACGAAGGCGGCGTGACCCGCGTTCAGGTCCTTGATCTCCTCCGGGGTCCGCGCCTGCCAGAGCTGCTCGTCTCCGTAGATGAGGAGCAGGTATTTCGCCATCTCAGACATCCCATCGCTGTGGGCCCGGTCGGCCCGACTACCCATACGACGAACGAGGCGGTCGCGAATCGATGCGCCTCACCGTATCTCCGCCACCTTTTGTGGCCGCTGACCGGGTCGGGAGTCGTCGGCCGCGGCGATCGACTGCGCGCGGCGACGGCGGCCACCGGGGTCAGGCGTCGGCGAGCAGGATCGCGGGGTTCTCCACGCAGTCGGCCACGTGGCGCAGGAATCCGCCGGCGGCGGCGCCGTCGCAGACCCGGTGGTCGAAGGTGAAGGAGAGTTGGGTGATCTTGCGGGCGGTGACGGCGCCGCCGCTCACCCAGGGCCGGTCGATGATGCGGCCGATGCCCAGGAGCGCGGCCTCGGGGTGGTTGATGATCGGGGTGGAGCCGTCCACGCCGAAGACGCCGTAGTTGTTGAGCGTGAACGTGCCCCCGGTCAGCGCCTCGGGCGGCAGCTTGCCCGCCCGGGCCAGGCCGGTGAGCCGGGTCAGCTCGGCGGCGAGCCGGGCGGTCGTCATCAGGTGCGCGTCGCGGACCACCGGGACGACGAGCCCGCGGCCGGTCTGGGCGGCGAAGCCGAGGTTGATGTGCCCGTACCGGACGATCTCGGACCGGTCGGTGTCCACCGTGGAGTTCAGCTCCGGGAAGCGGCGCAGGCCGTCCACGCAGATGCGGGCCAGCAGGGCGAGCAGCCCGATGCCGAGCTCGGGGCGGGACCTGCGCAGGGCGTCCTTGGCCGCGAGCAGGTCGGTGGCGTCCACGTCCACCCAGGTCGTGGCGTCGGGGATCTCGGCGCGGCTGCGGCTCAGCTTCTCGGCCACGGCCCGGCGCAGGCCGCGCAGCGGGATGCGCTCCGCCACCAGCCCCTTCTCCCTCTCCTTCACCACAGGGGGAGAGGTGGCTGGGGTCAGGGTGGCGATGGCCTGTTCGACGTCGCGGCGCAGGATCACGGCGTGGGGGCCGGTGGGGGTGATGTCGGCGAGGTCGATCCCGTGTTCGCGGGCGAGCCTGCGGACCAGCGGGGAGATCACCCGCGGTGCCTGCGGCGCGCTCGCAGGCGCGCTCTTCTTGAGCGGCCGCGAGTCCGCCGTGCGGTCGTCGGCGGGACGGGGGCCGCGGCGGCGGCGCCGGGTGCCCGGAGCGTGGCCGGTTCCGTAACCGATGAGGACGTTCCCGGAGCCGGCCTGCTCCTCCTCCCGGTACCGGGCCGCCGCCGGGTCCTCGGCGTCGGTGCCGTCACCGTTCGGGTCCACGGCGTTCGGGTCCGCTGCGTTCGGGTCCGGTGGGCCGACCTCGATGAGGGGCTCGCCCACCGACAGGACGGCGCCGGCCGGGGCGTGCAGCGCCAGCACGGTGCCCGCGTACGGGACCGGCACCTCCACCGCCGCCTTGGCGGTCTCGACCTCCACCACGATCTGGTCGATCTCGACCGTGTCGCCGACGGCGACCTTCCAGTCGACGATCTCGGCCTCGGCCAGTCCCTCGCCGAGGTCGGGCAGGCGGAACACCTGCCGCGCGGCCGTGGCCGTCATGACGCCTCCCCGCTCAGGTGCAGCACGTCGGGCCGGTCGTCGAACTGCAGCCGGTCGACCGCGTCGAGGACCCGGTCGGCGTCCGGCAGGTGCGAGTGCTCGAGTTTCGGCGGCGGGTAGGGGATGTCGAACCCCGTCACGCGCAGCACGGGCGCGGCCAGCGAGTGGAAGCAGCGCTCCTGGACGCGGGCCGCGATCTCGGCGCCCACCCCGGCGAACCCCTGGGCCTCCTGGATCACCACGCACCGTCCCGTCCTGCGCACGGAGGACACGACGGTCTCGTCGTCGAACGGCACGATCGTCCGCAGGTCCACCACCTCCAGGGAGACGCCGTCGGCGGCGGCCGTCCCGGCGGCCTGGAGCGCCACCGGCACGCCGGGGCCGTAGGCGACGAGCGTCGCGTCGCGGCCCGCGCGCCGCACCGCCGCCCGCCCGAACCCGGGGGCGCGCCGTTCCCCGGGGGAGAAGCCGTCCTTGGCCCAGTACAGCCGCTTGGGCTCCATGAAGACGACCGGGTCGGGGTCGGCGATGGCGTCGCGCAGCAGCCAGTACGCGTCCTCGACGGTGGCGGGCGTGACGACCTTCAGGCCCGGCGTGTGCGCGTAGTACGCCTCGCTGGAGTCGCAGTGATGCTCGACCCCGCCGATCCCGCCCGCGTACGGGATGCGGATCACCATCGGCAGCGACACCCGGCCCCGGGTACGGTTGCGCGTCTTGGCCACGTGCGAGGCGATCTGCTCGAAGGCCGGATAGGCGAAGGCGTCGAACTGCATCTCCACCACCGGGCGGAAGCCGCCCATCGCCATGCCCACCGCCAGGCCCACGATCCCGGACTCCGCCAGCGGGGTGTCGAAGCACCGCTCCTCGCCGAACTCCTTGGTCAGCCCGTCGGTGATGCGGAACACCCCGCCCAGGGGGCCGACGTCCTCGCCGAAGACGAGCACCTTCTCGTCCTCGCGCAGCGCGTCGCGCAGGGCGGCGTTCAGCGCCTGCGCCATCGACATCGACATCGACATCGACATCGACATCGACATGGACGCGGAGGCGGGCGCGGACACCGACCTCGACTTCGACTTCGACTTCGACATCGCGCTCATGTCACTCCTCCGTGGCGGTCAGTTCGGCCGCCAGCAGTTCGCGCTGCTCGCGCAACTGCGGCGTGAGGTCGGCGAAGACGTGGTCGAACAGCTCGAACGGGTCCGTCTCCGGGTCGGCGTTCATGCCGTCGCGGACGCGGGCGGCGAACTCCTCGGCGGCCTCGTGCGCCGCGGCGACGCCCGCCGCGTCGAGCAGCCCCCGGCCGCGCAGGTAGGTCTCCAGCCGGGCCAGCGGGTCGGCGCCCTCCCACCGCTCGACCTCCTCGGCGTCGCGGTAGCGGGTGGCGTCGTCGGCGTTGGTGTGCGGTTCCATGCGGTAGGTGTGCGCCTCGACCAGGAACGGGCCGCCTCCCTCGCGGGCGTGCCGTACGGCCTCGGTCAGCACGGACAGCACCGCGACGAGGTCGTTGCCGTCCACCTGCTCGGAGCGCACGCCGTACCCGATGCCCTTGTAGGCGAGCGCGGGCGCGGCGGTCTGCCTGGCCAGCGGCACCGAGATCGCGTACTTGTTGTTCTGCACGAAGAACACGACGGGGGAGTGCAGGACGGCCGCGTAGTGGAGCGCCTCGTGGAAGTCGCCCTCGCTGGTGCCGCCGTCGCCGACGAAGGCCATCACGACCGCGTCCTCGCCCTTGCGGCGCAGCGCCTCGGCCATGCCGACCGCGTGAATGGTCTGGGTGGCCAGCGGCGTGCACTGGGGCGCGACGCGGGTGGCCGCGGGGTCGTAGCCGCAGTGCCAGTCGCCGCGCAGCAGGGTGAGCACCTCGACCGGGTCGAGACCGCGGGCGACCAGGGCCACGCAGTCGCGGTAGGTGGGGAACAGCCAGTCGTCCGCGCGCAGTGCGAGCACGCCGGCGATCTGGCAGGCCTCCTGCCCCCGGCTGGAAGGGTAGACGGCGAGCCTGCCCTGCCTGGTCAGCGCGGTCGCCTGGCGGTCGAAGCGGCGGCCCAGGACCATCCGGCGGTAGGCCTCGGTCAGTTGCTCGTCCGCGGGTGCCCGGTAACCGGCGGGCGGGCCGGCGGCGGTGCCGTCCTCGGCGACGAAGCGCACCGGGACGGGGGCGGGGAGAAGACCGTCGACCACCTGACGATGGGACATGGCGACGCTCGCTTTCTCTGGACGTGCGACAAGAGAAGCGTCCGCGTCATGAACCATCTGTTCAAGACATCAGGCTTGATAGGCGACAGATGGCCGCAAACAGCCTCTACGGCGGCCAAACGTTGATACAACGCGGCGCTCGGTCGGGGCGTGCCGGACGTTTTGCCCAGCCTGCCGCTGCGGCTCCGGCTCACTCCCGTCCCCTGCCCCAGTTCGCGCCGGGGCCGCGGGCCTCGTCGAACACCAGCCACGTCCGCGTGGCGCGCACACCGGGGATGTCCTGGATGCGCTCCAGGACCACGTGCCGCAGCGCCGCGTTGTCCGGCGTCCTGACCAGGGCCAGCACGTCGTAGTCGCCGCCGACCATGGCGAAGTGCTCGACGTAGGCGACCTCGCGCAGCCGCGCCGACACCTGCCGCCAGGAGTTCTGCTCGATGGTGATGGAGACGTACGCGCTGGTGCCCAGGCCCGCCTTCGCCGGCGCGATCTCGGCGGTGAAACCGGTGATCACGCCGTCGTCCATGAGCCGGGTCAGGCGGGCGTAGGCGCTGGCGCGTGAGATGTGCACGTGCTCGGCCAGGGTCCGCACGGACATGCGGCCGTCGCGCCGCAGCTCGGCGATGATCGCGCGGTCCACCTCGTCCAGCGCGGCGGCGGAGGGCCCCGGCCAGTCCTCGCTCGTGCTCCTGTCCGTTGACATCCGGTCTACCTCATGCCGCTACGGGGATCCATGTGTCGCTCACCGTGAGCCGGGTCGCCAGCGCCCGCGCCACCTCGCCCACGTCATCCGGCGGCACCACGCGCCCCGAGATCCCCCACTCCACCGCCTGCCGCGCGGCGAGCACCCGCAGGTCGCAGGCCAGCGCCAGGGCCAGCCCGGCGCCCACGCAGGTGCCGTTGACCGCCGCCACGACCGGCTTGTCCATCATGGCCAGCAGCCGGACCACCGGCGCGTAGTCCCCCTCGACGGTGTCGAACGCGTGTGCCGGGTCGGCACGCAGCGCCGCCGCGTGCTCGGCCAGATCCTGACCGGCGCAGAACGCGCCATTCGCACCGGTCAGCAGCACCGCCCGGACGGATCCGTCGACGGCGACGTCCTCCAGCGCGCCGCGCAGCGCCGTTTTGGTCTTGCCGTCCAGCGCGTCGCGGCGCTCGGGACGGTTCAGCGTCACGACGGCCACGGCGCCGTCGCGCTCGACGAGGACCGCGGCCCCGTTCACGGGGCGTCCCAGGTCTTGGCCACCAGGGTCAGGACGTCGTAGGTGGCGACCGCCTTGCCCTCCTGGTTGGTGACGACGGCGTCCCAGCGGACCTCGCCGTAGTCGGCCCCGCTGCGCGGCGTGATCTGCTTGACGGTCAGCGTCACGGCGATGGCGTCGCCCGCCTTGACCGGGGTGAGGAAACGCAGGGTGTCCACGCCGAAGTTCGCCAGCACGGGCCCCGGGGCCGGATCGACGAACAGCCCGGCGGCCAGCGAGACGACCAGGTAGCCGTGGGCCACGATGCCGCCGAACAGCGGGTTGCGCGCGGCCGCTTCGGGGTCGGTGTGGGCGTAGAAGGTGTCACCGGTGAACTCGGCGAAGTGCTCGATGTCGGCGAGCGAGACCGTGCGCGGCGCCGAGGCGATCGTGTCGCCGATCCGCAGGTCGGCCAGCGACTTGCGGAAGGGGTGCACGCCGGACTCGGCGCGGGCGGCGCCGGTCGTCCAGCGTCCGGTGACGGCGGTCAGCAGGTCGGGCGAGGCCTGCACGGCGGTGCGCTGCATGTGGTGCAGCACGCCGCGTACCCCGCCCAGCTCCTCGCCGCCGCCGGCCCGCCCGGGGCCGCCGTGCACGAGGACGGGCAGCGGCGAGCCGTGCCCGGTGGACTCCTTGGCGTCGTCCCTGTCCAGGACGAGGACCCGGCCGTGCCACGGCGCGAGCCCGAGCACGACGGACCGGGCGACGTCCGGGTCGTGGGTGGCGACCGAGGCGACCAGGCTGCCCCTGCCGCGCGCGGCCAGGGCGACCGCCTCGTCCAGGCCGTCATAGGCGAGCACGGTGCTGACCGGGCCGAACGGCTCGACGTCGTGCGGCTCGGTGGCGCCGGGCCGCGCCAGGAGCACGAGCGGGGTCATGAACGCGCCGCGCGTGGCGTCCCCGTCCAGCAGGGCGTCGCCCGCGGGGTCGCCGACCACCACGTCTGCGCTCGCGCGCAGCGCCTCGACGGCCTTGCGCACCTCCTCGCGCTGCCCGAGGCCGGCCAGCGCGCCCATCCGCACGTCGGGGTTGCGCGGGTCGCCGACGCTCACGTTCGCCAGGCGCTCGGCCAGCGCCTCCACCACCTGGCCGGCCAGCGCGCCGGGTACGAGCACCCGGCGGATGGCCGTGCACTTCTGCCCGGCCTTGACCGTCATCTCGGTGACGACGTCCTTGACGAACAGGTCGAACTCCGGATCGTCGGCCCGCACGTCGGGGCCGAGGATCGAGCAGTTGAGGGAGTCGGCCTCGACCCCGAGGACGACGCCGCCGTCCAGCACGTTCGGGTGGCGGCGCAGGATCCCCGCGGTGTGCGCGGAGCCGGTGAAGGCCACGGAGTCCTGCACGGTCAGCTCGTCGAGCAGCCCGCCCGCGCCGCCCGCGACGAGCTGGAGCGTGCCCTCGGGCAGGATCTGGGACTCCACGATCAGCCGCACGGCCAGCTCGGTGAGGTAGGCGGTCTGGCTGCCGGGCTTGACGATCGAGGGCAGCCCGGCGAGGAAGGCCGGGGCGAGCTTCTCCAGCATGCCCCAGACGGGGAAGTTGAAGGCGTTGATCTGCACCGCCACGCCCGGCCGGGACGTGTAGACGTGCTGGCCGACGAACGTGCCGCCCTTGCCCAGCCGCTCCAGGCCGCCGTCCAGGACGATCGTGTCGTTGGGCAGCTCGCGCACGCCCTTGCTCGCGTAGCTGAACAGGGTGCCGATGCCGCCGTCCACGTCGATGGCGGTGTCGCGGGAGGTGGCGCCGGTGCGTACGGACAGCGCGTACAGCTCCTCCTTGCGCTCGGACAGGTGCTTGGCCAGCGCCTTGAGCAGCGCGGCCCGTTCGTGGAACGTCAGGGACCGCAGCGCCGGTCCACCGGTGTCGCGGGCGTGGCGGACCATCGCGGCGACGTCCAGCCCCCGGCTGGAGATGCGCGCGACCTCCTCACCCGTGGCCGCGTCGAGCAGCGGTTCCCCGTCGTCGGACGCGCGGAACCATCGTCCGGCGGCATAGCTCTCCAGCAGCGTGCTCACACTGTCTCCTCTCCGCGGGCGTGACCTGTTGCGCGGGCACCCCTCCCTGTGCGACCTTATTACTGACCGAGCGATAAGTAAATGAGCTCGAGGTGTCGGAGGAAAGATGACGACCACCCCAGCGGCACCGGACCTGGAGGCCCGGCTGCAGGCCGGGTTCGACGCGACGATCGCCCGCCACGACCGCATCGAGCCCCGGGACTGGATGCCGGACGCCTACCGCAGGACGCTCGTCCGCCAGATCGCCCAGCACGCCCACTCCGAGATCATCGGCATGCAGCCCGAGGGCAACTGGATCGGCCGCGCGCCGTCCCTGCGCCGCAAGGCGATCCTGCTGGCCAAGGTGCAGGACGAGGCAGGACACGGGCTCTACCTGTACTCCGCGTGCGAAACCTTGGGCGTCTCCCGAGCCGAGCTGACCGACCTGCTGCTCAGCGGCCGGCAGAAATACTCCTCGATCTTCAACTACCCGACGCTGTCCTACGCCGACGTCGGCACCATCGGCTGGCTCGTGGACGGCGCCGCCATCTGCAACCAGGTGCCGCTCTGCCGCACCTCCTACGGCCCCTACGGCCGGGCCATGATCCGCATCTGCAAGGAGGAGTCCTTCCACCAGCGGCAGGGCTACGAGCTGCTGATGACGATGATGCGCGGCACCGACGCCCAGCGCGCCATGGTGCAGGAGTCGGTCGACCGGTTCTGGTGGCCCTCGCTGATGATGTTCGGCCCGCCGGACTCGCAGTCGCCCAACAGCGAGCGGTCCATGGCGTGGGGCATCAAGCGCAACTCCAACGACGAGCTGCGCCAGAAGTTCGTCGACATGACGGTTCCGCAGGCCGAGGCGCTCGGCGTGAGGCTGCCCGACCCCGGCCTGCGCTGGAACGAGGAGCGCGGCCACTACGACTTCGGCGAGCCCGACTGGCGGGAGCTCGCCGCCGTCATCCGGGGCGACGGGCCGTGCAACGCGCAGCGCCTGGCCCACCGCCGGGCCGCGCACGACGACGGCGCCTGGGTACGCGAGGCCGCCACCGCCTTCGCCGACCGCACCGCGCAGGAGGGCTCCCGATGAGCGCCGACCGGCGGGAATGGCCGCTGTACGAGGTGTTCGTCCGGGGCAAGCGCGGCCTCAACCACGTACACGTCGGGTCGCTGCACGCCCCGGACGACGCGATGGCCCTGCGGCACGCCCGCGACGTCTACACCCGGCGCAACGAGGGCGTCAGCATCTGGGTCGTGCGGGCCGACGCCATCACCGCCTCCAGCCCGGACGAGAAGGACCCGCTGTTCGCGCCGAACGGCGACAAGGTCTACCGGCACCCGACGTTCTACGAGATCCCCGACGACGTCCCGCACATGTGAGGAACCGGCACCATCATGAGCGACGAATCCGGCAGCGTCTTCGACGGCCTGCTCGGCGGTGACTCGTCCCAGTGGGCCTTCGGCACCGACTTCGAGGACCCGCTGGCCGGCGTCGACGCCACGACGCCCGACGGCGTGGACCCCGCCGAGCTGGCCGCGTACTGCCTCATGCTCGGCGACGACGCCCTGATCATGTCGCAGCGCCTGTCGGAGTGGTGCAGCCGCGCCCCCGACCTCGAAGAGGACATCGCGCTCGCGAACATGGCCCTCGACCTGCTCGGGCAGGCGCGCCTGCTCCTGGCGCGGGCGGCCGCCGCCGACCCGGGCGTCGTGCCCGCGCTGCCCGAGGGCTCCCCGGTGCCGCCCGAGGACGCGCTCGCCTTCTTCCGCGACGACCGCGACTTCCGCAACGTGCGCCTGGCCGAGGTGGCCAACGGCGACTTCGCGCACGTCGTGGTCCGCCTGCTGCGGTTCTCGGTGGCCCTGCTCGCGCTGCTGGAACGGCTGCGCGCCAGCCGTGACCACGTGCTGGCCGCCGTGGCCGCCAAGGGCGTCAAGGAGGTCGCCTACCACCGTGACTGGGCCGGGCGCTGGTTCCGCACGCTCGCGCTCGGCACCGAGGAGTCCCACCGCAGGCTCCTGGCCGCCCTCGACGCCCTGTGGCCGTTGCAGGCGGAGCTGGTCGCCCCGCACCCCCTCGAACGTTCCCTGGACCGGGCCGGGGTCGGCGTGGACCCCGCGTCCCTGCGCGAGGAGGTGGACGCCGTCCTCGACCAGGTGTTCGCCGTCAGCGGCGTCACCCGCCCCGAGCGGGGGCCGCTGGCGGGCGTCGGCGGCCGGACGGGCCGCGACGGCGTGCACACCGAGGTCTTCAGCCGGCTGCTCGCCGAGATGCAGGTGGTCGCCCGCGCCCACCCGAGCGGGCGCTGGTGAACGCCCGGCGCCACCCGGCCGACGGCCGGGCACGCGAGCGGGGGACGGCGGACGCCGGGCGCCGGGCCGCCGAGGTCGCCGGGCAGGTGCGCGACCCCGAGATGCCGATGCTCACCCTCGCCGACCTCGGCGTGCTGCGCGGCGTCGAGGTGACACGGGACGCCGGCGGCGCCGAGGTCGTCATCGCCTCGATCACCCCCACCTACACCGGCTGCCCGGCCATGGCCACCATGCGCGACGACCTCGTCCACCGGCTCAACGACGCCGGGTTCGACCGCGTGGAGGTGCGGATCGTGCTCGACCCGCCGTGGTCCACCGACTGGATCTCCGAACGCGGCCGGGCCGCCCTGCGCGCCGCCGGGCTGTCGGCCCCCGGCCCGGCCCCCCGGCGCGCCGGACCGGTCCCGCTCACGCTCGGCCCGGCCCGCCCCGCGCCGCCCTGCCCGCGCTGCGGCTCGGCCGCCACCCGGCTCACCTCCGAGTTCGGCGCCACCGCCTGCAAGGCCCTCTACCGCTGCACCGGCTGCCTCGAACCGTTCGAGCACGTCAAGGAGATCTGACCATGACCACGCTCGCGCCCGCGCCGTCCAGGGCCGCGGTCTTCCATCCGCTGACCGTGGCGGCGGTGGACCGGCTGTGCGAGGACGCCGCCGCGATCACGTTCGCCGTCCCCGGCGAGCTGCGTGCCGCGTACGCCTTCCGGGCCGGGCAGTCGCTCACCCTGCGCCGCGTCATCGACGGGCGCGAGCACCGCCGCTCCTACTCGATCTGCGCCCCCGTGGGTGCCGCGCCGCGCATCGGCGTCCGCGAGATCCCCGGCGGCCTGTTCTCCTCCTGGCTGGTCCGCGAGGTGACGCCGGGCACCCGGATCGAGGTCCAGCCGCCCACCGGCTCCTGGCAGGCCGACCCGGAGCCGGGGGAGCGGCACCTGTGCGTCGCCGCCGGCTCGGGCATCACCCCGATGCTGTCGGTCGCCTCGACGGTGCTCACCCACCCCGGCGCGCAGGTCTCGCTCCTGTACGGCAACCGCACCAGCCGCACCGTCATGTTCACCGAGGAGCTCGGCGACCTGAAGAACCGCTACGGCCCCCGGTTCCAGGTCGTGCACACGCTCTCGCGCGAGCCGCGCGACGTCGAGCTGCTGTCCGGCCGGCTCGACGGCGACCGGCTGCGCCGCCTGCTCACCAGCCTCGTCCCCGCCGAGGTGTTCGACCACGTCTGGCTGTGCGGGCCGCTGCAGATGATCGAGGAGGCGCGGCCTGTGCTCGCCGAGCTCGGCGTCGCCGCCGGACGCGTACACGTCGAGCTGTTCTACGCCGACGCCCCGCCGCCCCCGCCGAGGCGGACCGAGGGCGGGCTCCCGCCCGGCGCCACCACCGAGCTGACCACCGTCCTCGACGGCCTGCGCACGACCTCGACGGTCTCCCGGGAGTCGACCCTCCTCGACGGCGCCCAGGCCACCCGCGCCGACCTGCCGTTCGCCTGCAAGGGCGGCGTCTGCGGCACCTGCCGGGCCGTCGTGCGCGCGGGCGAGGTCGACATGCGCCGCAACTACGCCCTCGAACCGTCCGAGGTGGCCGCCGGGTTCGTGCTCACCTGCCAGACGTACCCGGCCGGCGAGAACGTCACCGTCGACTACGACGCCTGAACCACCGCGTCCTCGAAGACAGGAGCTGCCACGTGCCCGGATCCTTCGTCGTCTCCGCCGTCCGGACGCCGGCGGAGCGCCCATGAGGCTGATGAAGGCCGTCTTCCCCGCCCCACGGGACGCGCATCCGTTCATCGACGACGTGGCGCAGGCGGTCCTGTTCGAGACCGAGGACAAACACGCACGCATGACGGCGTTCCTGGACCGCCGTAACCGGAAAGGACCCACGTCATGAACGCTGACCTGCCCCGCATCGTGGGCGTCTACGGCGGCGGCCGGATGGGCGCCGGGATCGCGCACGCCTTCCTCGTCGCGGGCAGCTCCGTGGTCGTCGTCGAGAACGACGACGAGACGGCCGCCGCCGCGCGCGCCCGCGTGGACGGCAGCCTGGCCAAGGCCGCCGAGAAGGGCACGCTCGGCGAACCGCCCGGCACGGCCCTGTCCCGGCTGCGGACCACGACCGATCCCGCCGGCCTGGCCGGCTGCGAGCTCGTCATCGAGGCCGTGCCGGAGGACGCCGCGCTGAAGGCCGAGGTGCTGGCCGTCGCCGAGAAGCGGGCCCCCGGCGCGGTGCTCGCCACGAACACCAGCAGCCTGTCCCTGGCCGGGCTCGCCGCCGGCCTGGCCGCGCCCGGCCGCTTCCTCGGCCTGCACTTCTTCAACCCCGTCCCCGTGAGCGACCTCGTCGAGATCGTCGCCGCGCCCGCCACCGAGCCCGCCCTCCTGACCCAGGCCCGGAGCTGGGTGACCGCCCTCGGCAAGACGCCCATCACCGTGACCGACTCGCCGGGCTTCGCCAGCAGCCGGCTCGGGGTGTGCCTGGCGCTGGAGGCGATGCGCATGCTCGAAGAGGGGGTGGCGAGCGCGGCCGACATCGACACCGCGATGACCCTCGGCTACCGGCACCCGGCCGGGCCGCTGCGCACCACCGACATCGTGGGCCTCGACGTGCGCCTGGCCATCGCCGAGCACCTGGCCCGCGAACTCGGGCCCCGCTTCGAGCCGCCGCGCATCCTGCGCGACCTGGTCGCGGCCGGGCACCTCGGGCGCAAGACGGGGCAGGGCTTCTACACCTGGTGACCCCGCCCGCTCACCACGGTCGGGGGCAGGGGCCGCCGGCCGCGGCTCACGCCTCGTGCTTGGCCAGGCCGTCGAAGGCGATGGCGGTGATCGCGTCGGCGACCATCGCCAGATCGTACGCGCCGTCCGGCCGGTACCACTCGACCAGCGAGTTCACCATGCCGAACAGCAGCCGGCTCACCAGCGCCGGCGGCACGCTGTCGCGCAGCGCGCCCTCCGCGACGGCGTCCGCCACGAGCGCGGCCAGCCGGTCGTCGAGCCAGCGCCGCCGCTCCAGCGCCGCCAGCTCGACCTCGCTGTTGCCGCGCACCCGCAGCAGGAGCGTGACGGACGGCTGGTGCGCCACCAGCACCTCCACGCTGCGCCGCAGCACCTCGCGCAGCCGCTCGTAGGCGCTGACGCCGGCCTGGTCGCGCGACGCCTGGGTCACGACGGCGGTCAGCTCGTCGAGCGCGTCGTCCAGCGCCTGGCCGAGCAGTTGCTCCTTGCTGGTGACGTGATGGTAGATGGCCGGCTTGGTCAGCCCCAGCTCCTTGGCCAGGTCACCCATGCTGGTGGCGTCGTAGCCGCGGCGGTTGAACATCTCGATCGCGGCGCGCAGGATCGCGGACTGGTCATAGCCGGGTCGGCCCCGCCGGCGGCGTGGGGCCGGTTCGGCATGCTCAGTCGTGGTCACAAATGCAGCATCTCACGCGCCGCACCGCACCTGTGGTGGGGGCCGCACGAGCAGGGGGGCGCGCCTCCGTTGCCGTTTGCATGATCGGTCTTTGCCTCCATGACCGCGGCGCGCAGGCCGCCGAGGGGAAGTCCCTGAGGGGGAGGCCGTCATGGAGAAGGTACGGCTGGGTCGTACGGAGCTGTGCTTGACCCGGCATCATGGCCGCCGCCGTGCCGTGCAGGGACCCGTACCGGAGGGAATGTGATGACCACTGTCGCAGTGCTCGGCACCGGGCTGATGGGGGCGGCGATGGCCCGGCGCATGGCCGGGCAGGGCCTGGACGTGCGCGCCTGGAACAGGTCCGCGGACAAGGTCCGGGCACTCGCGCCCTGGGACGTGACCGTGGCGGACAGCGTGGAGGAGGCCGTACGCGACGCCGACGCCGTCCTCACCACGCTGCCGACCGGCGACGTGGTCGCCTCGCTGGCGGCCCGGTTCCTGCCCGCCATGCCCGCCGAGGCCGTCTGGCTGCAGATGAGCACGGTGGGCGGCACGTGGGCCGAGCGGCTGCTCCGGCAGGCCACCGAGGCCGGGCGGCGCATGATCGACAGCCCCGTGTCCGGCAGCAGCGAACCGGCCGCGCACGGCACCCTGACACTGATCGTCTCCGGTGACAAGGAGGCGCTCGACCACGCCCGGCCGGTGCTCGATGTGCTCGGCTCGCACACCGTCCACGTGGGCACCGGGGCGCAGGCCTCCCGGGTGAAGCTGATCGTCAACAGCTGGATGACGGCGTCGGTGGTGGCCATGGCCGACACCCTGCTCGCCTGCGAGCAGTTGCGCGTGGATCCCTCCCTGGTGCTGCAGGTGCTGGACGACGGCCCGCTCCGCATGCCGTACGCGATGCAGAAGGCCGAGGAGATCCGCGCCCGCGCCTACCCGGCCGGATTCCCGCTCGAACTCGCGCTCAAGGACCTGGGGCTGCTCGCCGACGAGCGCGACCGGCAACCTCGGCTGCCCGGCGTCCTGCGTGACACGCTGCGGCGGGCGGTCGAATCGGGCCACGGCCGCGAGGACATCGCCGCCGTCGCCGAATCCATGAAGCGGGACACCGCCTGACACGCCCACGCCGCAAGGAGACCCCGGACGGAACTCGCCCGTCCGCCGGCCTCCGGTCGCTCGCGGGGTCCTCCGATGACCGATGCCCGGTGAAATGCCCGCTTGATGCCCTGGCGCGGCGGACCCCGGCTGTGGATAGTGAGTGCGCACCCCACGCACGACCGGAGGGTCCATGGGTACGAGTCGCACGGACGTGGCGGAACTCGAGAGAGGCTTCGCGGGGCAGGTGCTGCTGCCCGGCGACGAGGGTTATGACAGGCACCGGAGCGTGTGGAACGCGATGGTCGACCGGCGTCCGGCGGTCATCGCCCGCTGCACCGGCCGCGGCGACGTCGCCACCGCGGTGCGCTTCGGGCGCGCCCGGGGCCTCGAGATCGGGGTGCTCTGCGGCGGGCACAGCATCCTCGGGCTTCCGGTGACCGACGGCGGCCTGCTGGTCGACCTGTCGCCCATGGACGCCGTACGCGTGGATCCGGTGGGCCGCCGCGCATGGGTGCAGGGTGGGGCGCTGCTCGGCGCCCTGGACCGCGCGACCCAGCCGTACGGCCTGGCCACCACGGCGGGGAACGTGTCCCACACCGGCGTGGGCGGGCTGACACTCGGCGGCGGGATGGGCTGGCTGGCCAGGGCGTACGGCCTGTCGTGCGACAACGTGACGTCCTTCGAGATGGTGACCGCCGACGGCGACGTGGTGCGCGCGGACGCCAAGGAGAACGCCGACCTGTACTGGGGGCTGCGCGGTGGCGGCGGCAACTTCGGCGTGGTGACGGAGTTCGAGTTCCGCCTGCACCAGGTCGGTACCCGGTCGCTCCTGGTGGACCTGTACTTCCTGCCTGAGGACGCGGCGGCGGTGCTGAGCGGATGGCGCGAGCTGATCGGCGACGCGCCGCGCCGCGCCACCCTGACCGCGTGGGTCGGCACCGCGGACGACTGGCCGCACTTACCGCCCGCGCTGCACGGCCGGCCGCTGGCCGGCGTGGGGTACGTCTGGGTGGGCGACCCGGACGAGGGACGCCGCCTGCTGCCGGCACTGCGTGACCTGGGATCCCCGGTCGCCGAACGCGTCCGGGAGCTGTCCTATCTCGACCTCCAGACGATGGACGACAGCGCCGAGGGCCACACGCAGCGCCGGTACTGGAAGGGCCACTACTTCCGCGAGTTCCCCGACGACGCCGTCCGCGCCTTCCTGGCCCGCGGCGCCGCCGACGCGCCCTGTCTGCCCTCGGCCGGCCTGCAGTGGCGGCGCGATCGCGGACGTGGCCGACGACGAGACGGCCTTCAGCCACCGCGGCACGCTCGTCGAGTTCGTCGCGGCGGCGCGCTGGTCCGATCCCGCCGAGGATGCGGAACGCATCGCCGCCGCGCGACGGTACGCGGCGTCGCTGGAGCCCTTCGCCGCCGGTGCCTACGTCAACGCCCTGACCGACGAGGGCGAGACGGGCGTGCGGCGCGCGTACCCCGAGGAGAAGCTGGCCCGGCTGACGGCGCTCAAGGACCGGTACGACCCCGGCAACGTCTTCCACCTCAACCACAACATCCCGCCGACGTCACGGGGCCGGGCGTACTGACCGCGGACGTCCGGGCACGGGACGGCTCCAGGTCTTCAGACGCGGCTGGCCACGCGGCTCCCGCCGCTGGTCAGCTCGGACCAGAACTGCCGGTAGCGGCCGGAGTGGAAGACGAGCGGCTCCCCTTCGGCCCGCTGGTAGCGCTCCACCGCCCCGACGACGATGTGGTGGTCGCCGCCGTCGTGGACGCGCTCCGTACGGCAGACGAAACTGGCCAGCGTCCCGGCGAGTATCGGCAGGGGCGTGCCGAGCAGTTCCACCCCGGCGAACTTGTCGGCCGCGGGCGTGGCGAAGCGCCGGGACAGGTGGTCCTGGTCGGCGGCGAGGACGTTGACGGCGAACCGCCCGGCCCGCAGGAAGAGCGGCGCGCTGGGCGCCCGGTTCGACAGGCAGAACAGCACCAGCGGCGGATCGAGCGAGACCGAGGTGAAGGAGTTGACGGTCACGCCGGCCCGCTCCCCGTCGGCGGTCACCGTCGTGATCACCGCCACCCCGGTCGCGAACTGCCCGAAGGCCTCACGGAGCGATCTCATGCCGCGACCCTGCTCAGGTAGGTCTCGGCCCGGCCCGCGTCCATGAACCAGTCGGCGTAGTCGGCCGGGTCGTCGAAGCCGTTGACGAATCGGGAGGCGATCTCCGGATGCTGTCCGGCGGCGCCCAGGAGCGCCAGGTGGTGGGGTTCGGCCGGGGCCAGCAGGGCGTTGGTCCAGTTCGTGACGTGCTGGGCCTGGGCCCAGAAGAGGTCGAAGGTGCGCCGCATCCAGTCCGCGTCGAACGGCTGCCCGCCCCGTTCCACGATGGCCCGCAGGTAGGTGGCGGCGCACTTGGCGGCGTTGTTGCTGCCCTGCCCGGTGATCGGGTCGTTGAGCACCACGACGTCGGCGACGCCGAGCACCGGCGCGCCGGAGGGCAGAACGGCGACGGGGCGGCGGACCGTGGGGGCGAAGCGGCCGGTCAGGACCGCGTTGGCGTCGGTGAGCTCGATCCGGGCGCAGCGCTCGGCCTCCCACGGGAAGAAGGTCTCCAGGATCCGGCGGCTGCGCGCGAGATGCTCGGCGGGGCCG
Organism: Nonomuraea sp. KM90; assembly: GCF_052246675.1. Classification (NCBI taxonomy): domain Bacteria; kingdom Bacillati; phylum Actinomycetota; class Actinomycetes; order Streptosporangiales; family Streptosporangiaceae; genus Nonomuraea; species Nonomuraea sp. KM90. The sequence continues at coordinate 33,068 of NZ_JBQQCB010000050.1, forward strand.
CGCACGTCGGCCCAGCAGTCCATGGGACCGCCCGGCACGCCCTCGAACACCATGATCTCGCAGGGGCCGGTGTGCGTGAGCGCGGGGAAGACGAAGTACTCGCCCACGCCGGGGAGCAGGTTGAAGCAGACCGCCGAGTGATCGGGGCGGGGGGCCAGGCCGTTGACGTAGGTGACCGCGAGCGCGCGCTGCGGGGCGGTGTACGGGGAGCGTGCGGGGTCCCGCTCGAAGAGGGAGGCGATCTGTCCCTTCCCGGCGGCGACCAGCACCAGGTCGTACCGGGCGGCGTAGCTCTCCAGGTCCTCGGGGGTGGCGTCGTGCAGGACGAGCTTGCCGCCGAGCCGCTCGAACTCGCCCAGCCAGGCCGGCATCTTCAGCCGCTGGTCGACCGAGCGGGCCGGGACGTCCAGCCGCGCCGCCCAGTCGAGGGCCTTGCCGCCCTCCGGGCTCGGCACCGTGAGCGCGATGCCCTCGATGGGCGGGCAGACGCCGGCCCACCGGTCCAGGCCGAGCTCGCGCTCGTGGGCCTGGGCGGTGCCGAACATGGCCTGGCCGGACATCACCCGGCCGTCGCGGATGGACTCGGGGGTGCGATTGGAGATCACGGTGACGTCGTAGCCGTGCTGGAGCAGGCCGATGGCCAGGTGCAGGCCGGCCTGGCCGGCACCGACGATGAGGATGTCGCGCATGGTGGTGTGTCCCTTGTGTGTCAGGAGTGGAGGTTCTGATCGGCGCCTGACAAGAAAGGTACGGTCGGCGCGCCCGCACGAGCCATCCGCTGAGCGCGGATCTCATCCACCTGACGCGGAACCCCTGCGCAACGTCTCCGACGGCGGCTGCCCGTACCTCTCGCGGTACTGGGCGGCGAAACGTCCCTGGTGCAGGAAGCCCCATCGGGCGGCCACCGTGGTCACCGTGGCCCTGGCGGGGTCGGCCGTCCTGAGCTCGTCGTGCACCCGCGCCAGCCGTACCTGCCTGAGGTGGGCCATCGGGGTCAGCCCGAGATGCGCGCGGAAACCCTCCTGGAGGGAGCGGCTGCTGACCGCGACGGCGCCGGCGATGTCGGTGGTGGTGAGCGGCAGGTGGGCGTGCCCCTCGATGAACTCCATCGCCCGCCGCACGACCTTCGGCAGCGCGGGCGGCCTGGACGCCGTCAGCCGCTCCTGATAGTTGGACGGCTGCATGGTCAGCAGCAGGGTGATCAGCGCGTTCTCCAGGTGCGTGATGGCCAGCGGGTGGCCGGCCAGCCCGTCGTCGCGCTCGGCCTCCCTGACGAGCAGGTCGGCCATGTCCCGCCAGGACCGGGTCCAGCCCGTCGTCAGGTCCATGCCGAGGTCGAAGACGATCGGGTCGTCGAGCTGTTCGCCGAGCATCTGCTCCAGCGAGCGCTCGATCGAGGCGCGCTCGAACTTGACCAGCAGCTGGGGGCAGCCGGCGGCCCAGCGCATGTCGAGGTGGCGGGTCGGCGAGGGCAGCGAGGCCAGCGACGGGGTGGAGACGATCTCCTTGTCACCGGCGCGGATCAGGCTGCGCCCGGCGAGCGGGAACATGGCCAGGAAGAACGTGTCGAGGTCGCCTGGTTCGATGCGCACGTCGGCCCCGTAGTCGAGGTAACTGATGCGGACCGAGCCGAGCTGGACGGAGTTGAACCGGGCCGACAGCAGGTCCGCGTCCCCGGCCAGGTCGAGCCGGTGCGGGCAGAACACCTTGGCGACCTCGCCGCGGACCTCGTCGAGATCGGAGCTGGCGAAGACAGCACGGTTGCTGAGGAGCACACCAGATGATCGTCGTTCCCGATCTCGGCGTTCCACGTAAAAGGACGCACAGCGGAGCGCCCCGCCTCTTCCGGCAGGGTTCATCGCGTGCTCGTGGTGCCGTCATCCGCGCGTCTCGGACGATCTCTTCAATCGTGTGCTGCCCTTGATCGAACTGGGGGGCAGGCGGGGGCGTTGCCTCCGCATCATCCTTTGACCCGAGGTTCCCATGAAATTGATGGTCTTGAACCATCGTCATATGACGCCACTGATCGTGGCGCTCGCCGCGGCGACCACGCTGGCGGCATTACCTGCCGCCGCGTACGCGGACGACAGCCGGCCCGCGCCGGTCACCGGCGGAATTCCGTTGATCGACACGGCCGAGCGGATCGGTCCGGGGATCGACCTGCAGCACGTGAAGGCGCTCGACCAGAAGGGCTGGTACGACGCGCACTTCCTGACCGTGGACCTGTCCAACAGCGCGGTCGGCACGGACCTGCTGACCGCCGGACCGGTCGCGTTCGGCGGGCCGCTCAGCGTGGCCGCCAACAAGGCCGGCGCCGTCGCGGGCGTCAACGGCGAGTTCTTCGACATCGGCAACTCCAACGCGGCGCTCGGTGGCGAGGTCCAGAACGGGCAGCTCCGCAAGACCGCCGACATCGGCGGCCGCCAGCACGTCGGCGTCGGCGGCGACGGCATCGCCCGGCTCGTGGACCTCACGGTCGACGCGACCGCGAACTTCGCGGGCGCGGACCACCGGGTCCTGTCAATCAACGCGGCGAACGGCGGCGGGGTCCCCGCGGACGGCCTGATCGCGTTCACCTCCGCGTGGGGCGACTACAGCCGCAACCGCGGCCTAGGGGGCGTGGGCACCGACCGGATCGCCGAGGTGCTGGTCGAGAACGGCTCCGTCGTGTCGGTCACGCCGAACGGTCCCGCGGGCGCGGGCACGATCCCGGACGGCGGCTTCGTGCTCGTCGGGCGCGACGCCGCGGCGGTCGCGATCCGCGCGCTGCGGCCCGGCGACCCGGTGGCGCTCGACTACGAGCTCGCCGACGACGTCGCCAAGCAGATGAAGTTCGCGCTCGGCCACGGCGGCACCATCGTCTCCGGCGGCCAGGCCGTCGCCGGCCTCGACCCCTCGATCGCCCCGCGCACCGCGCTCGGCTTCAAGGACGGCGGCCGCACGCTCGTGCTCGCCACCTGGGACGGCCCGGGCGGCACCGGCAAGGGCGGCGTCGGGATCGACAAGGAAGCGCGTGACCTCGTCGCGATGGGCGTGGAGACCGCGGTCAACCTCGACGGCGGCGGCTCGACCACGATGGTCGCCCGCGCGCTCGGCGAGGACGGCGCGACCGTCCGCAACGTCCCGTCCGACGGCCGCGAGCGCAACGACCCCAACGGCGTGGGGGTGTTCGTCGCGAAGGGCGACGGCAGGCTGCACGAGCTCCTCGTCAAGCCCGCGCCGGGTGCGGCGTCGGCCGACGGTGGCGTGAAGGTCTTCCCGGGGCTGCACCGTACGCTCGTCGCGGAGGGCGTCGACGACCACCAGACGCCGGTGGAGGTCGACCCGAAGTCCGTGCGGTGGTCCGCTCGGGGAGCGTCCGTCAGCGGCGGCACGCTCGAGGCCCCGGCCAAGCCGCAGGGCTCCATCAAGGTCGAGGCGCGGGTGGGCCAACAGAAGGCGCGCGCGGAGGTCACCGTCCTCAACCCGGTCGACAGCGTCGAGCTGTCGTCCCAGCGCCTGTCGATCGCCGACGCGACCCCGGCCAACGCGGTCACCGTCTCCGTGACCGGCCGCGACGACCAGGGCTACACGGCCCCGATCGACCCGCGGGACCTCTCGCTCGAGTACGACCGCGGCGTCGTCGACATCCAGCCGGTGGACGGCAAGCTGAAGATCACCCCGCTCGCCGCCGCGGGCACGATCCTCACGGTCTCGGCCGGCGGCAGGTCGGTCCAGCTGCCGATCTCGGTCGGCGTCCAGACCACGACGGTCTACGACTTCGACGACGACGTGCTCGCCCGCTGGCGCAACAACAGCACCGCGGCCACGACGTTCTCGGCGGACCCCGACGGGCTGCGGGTCGACTTCACCGCGATGCGCAACGTGGGCATCGCGGCGGTGTCGGCGGACCGGCGCGTCCCGGTGCCCGGCCAGCCGTTGCGCCTGCGGACGCGGATCAGGTCGAGCATCAGCGTGCCGAACGGCCTGACGTACCTGGCCTACTACGACGCGAACGGCAAGAGCGCCGGTGTCTACGGCACCGCCCTGACCGCGAGCGACGACTGGCAGTACGCGACGTTCACGCTGCCGGCGAGCGCGGCGTTCCCGATCTCGATCTCGGGCTTCCAGGGCATCAACACGAGCGTCGCCCAGCAGAAGGCGGGCACGTTCGTCCTGGACCGCATCGAGGCCGACGTCCCGACGCCGATCGACTTGCCCGCCCAGCCCGACCTGCGGCCCGACCCGCTCGTCTCCGACGACGGCACGCTGCTCCAGGGCCACGGCACCTGGCAGTTCGCCACGCTGTCGGACGTGCAGTTCACCGCCGACAACCCGGCGCTGTCCCAGGTCGCCACGGCCGCCATCAAGCGGATCCGCCAGACCAGGCCGGACCTGATCGTCCTCAACGGTGACATCACCGACCGTGGCCTGCCGCAGGACCTCGCGCTTGCCCGCCAGGTGCTCACCGACGCCGGGTGCGGCCTCGTCCCGGTCGGCCAGGAGCCGCCGGAGGACAGCACGCCGGACCCGAAGGCGGGCTCGATCCCGTGCTACTACGTGCCGGGCAACCACGAGTCCTACGGTCTCAACAACACCCAGTCCGACCTGACGAACTTCAGCAACGAGTTCGGTCAGCCGTACCGGACGTTCGACCACAAGGGCACCCGGTTCATCCTGCTCGCCAGCTCCCTCGGGACGCTGCGCGGGACGGCGTGGGACCAGCTCCCGATGGTCCAGCAAGCGCTTGCCGACGCCAAGAAGGACCGGTCGGTGCGCAACGTCCTGGTGTTCGCCCATCACCCGGTGGACGACCCCGCCGAGGCGAAGTCCAGCCAGCTCGGCGACCGCGACGAGGTCGCGCTCATCGAGAACCTGCTCACGGACTTCCGTGGCTCCTCGGGCAAGGGCGCCGCGATGGTCGGCTCCCACGCCCAGATCGCCGACGTCCACCGCCTGGAGGGCGTCCCGTACATGGTGCTGCCGTCGTCCGGCAAGAACCCGTACGGCACGCCGGACCGCGGCGGTTTCACCGGGTGGGTCGACTGGTCTGTGGACCCGCGGCGGAACGCGGACCAGCAGTGGCTCGAGGCGGAGGTGCGCGCCTTCGCGCAGTCCATCACGCTCAACGCCCCGGACTCGGTCGAGGTGAGCGGGACGGCGCAGCTCTCGGGCAGCATCGTGCAGCCGGAGGGCGTGTCGGCGGGCACGCGTGTGGTGCCGCTGCGGTATCCGATGTCGGTCGACTGGAGCGGCTCGTCCAACCTGGCGATCGGCAGCGGGAAGGCGGCCGTCGACGCGGCCCGCCGCAAGGGCAAGGTCGCGATCCTCGACCCCCGGACCCGCACGCTCACCGCGCTGAACCGTGGCACGGTGACCGTATCGGTGACGAACGAGTCGATGCGCGCCTACACCGACGACAGCTCGCTCGCGCCGGTCACGACCTCGAAGACCATCCAGGTCGTACGCGGCGGGAAGTGACCGTCACCGGCACCGGCGCCTCGCCGGGACACGCCGACGGGGGCGGAACCGAGCGGTTTTGATAACCCTCGGCCATCCCGTCGCGCAGGAGGTACAGGCCTTCGGCTAGGACGATCCGAATGGCACCGCCATCCGCACCAGGGTCGGACCGCCCGCGGGGCTGGTGATCCTTCACGGTGCGGTCGAAGGCCGCGAGCCGGCGGCGCAGCACCGCAAGCCCGCCGCCGGCTCGCACGCCGGCGCCCCGCCCGCCCGTCACTACCCCTTGACGCCGGCGCCAGGGCGGAGGCATCGAGGGGTCGAAGGCCGTGACGGGCGGTCGGCGTTTGCCTTGACGCCGATGTCAGGGATGTAGCGTGACGCGAACTCTGATCTCCGAGGATGACGATGAAATTTGCCATCAGCTACTCGACAGCCGGCGGGCTCGACCCCGACCGGTTCGTGGCCTATGCCCGGCATGCTGAGGACTGCGGCTTCGACGGGCTGTACCTGCCCGAGCACGTCGTGCTGTATCCCGGCGCCACGCTCGGCCCCTTCGAGTTTCCGCCGTCCCTGCCCTATCCCGATCCGCTCGACTGCCTGGCCTTCGCCGCGGCCGCCACCCGGCGCATCCTGCTCGGCACGGCCGTGCTGCTGCTGCCGTACCACCACCCCGTGGTCCTGGCCAAGCGCCTGGCGACCATCGACGTGCTGTCCAAGGGGCGGATGCGGCTGCTCACCGTGGGGCTGGGCACGCTGCCCGGCGAGGCCAGGGCGATGGGGGTCGACTTCAGCAGCCGCGGACGCCGCACCGACGAGGCCATCGACGTGCTCCGGCTGCTGTGGGAAGGCGATGAGAAGGGCGTCGGCTTCGACGGCGAGTTCTTCGGCTTCGACGACGTGACCAGCTACCCGAAGCCGTACGCGGCCACGCGCCTGCCGATCCACATCGGCGGGTCGAGCCGGGCGGCCGCACGACGCGCCGGGCGGCGCGGCGACGGCTATTTCCCGGGTGGCGCGCTCACCCCGGAGGAACGCGCGAGCCAATGGGAGCTGGCCCGAGCCGCCGCCGCGGAGGCGGGCCGTGACCCCGGCCGGCTGGAGTACACCCGGTGGGGGTCGATCGACATGTCCGCCGAACGGGCCGAGCGGTTCGCCGCGCAGGGCGTGACCCGCATCGTGGTCAGCCCCACGTCGGCGGAACCGGAACACCAGCGTGACGAGATGTCGGCGTTCGCCGAACGGTTCGCTCTGCCCGGCGCCGGCTGACCCGGGTGGATCAGGGGGCGGTGGCGGGGACGGCGTCGAGGGTCAGGTCGGTGACGCGGCCGGGGTGAGCGAGCATCACCAGCGCGAGGACCGCACGTCGACGCTCACCCAGCGAGGGTGGTCTCGGCCAGCTCGCGCCAATCCCGCTGCTGACCGGCACGGGTCGCCTCGGTGAACCCGGTTTCGCCGAGGCGGCTCCGCGCGTCCGCGGCGATCCTGGAAGCGTCCGGATGCGAACGATCCGGCATGCCGCGCACGCCGTCGCTCGCCGCGAGCAAACGTACGGCCTGCTCGTACTGTCCTTGGCGCACCGCGAGATCCGCGATCCCGATCAACACCTCGGCGATCAGCGGCGGGTACGTCGTCGCCGTGGCCGCGCTCAACGCCTCGCTCCGATGAACGCCGGCCTTCTCGAGGTCCTCGCTGAGGTAGCCGTTCAGGTCGTGGAACTTGGCGCGGAAGAACTGCCACTGTTCCTCGTCGCCCATCAGCGCCTCCACCGTGGCCAGCTGCCGGTGTGCCTCGTCCGGCTCGCCGCGCCAGTGCGCCAGCTGCGCCTTCGAGAACGCCAGGTCGGTGAGCACCTCCGGCCAGGCGATCCAGCCCGCGCACCGCTGCGCTTCGGCCATGGCGGCGGTGCTGGAGCGCTCATCGCCGAGCAGCCAGTACAGCTGGGCCTGCCGCGACCGCACGCTGACCACGTCCTCGGTCGCGCCCACCTCGGTCAGCGCCGTAGCCGCCTCCTCGTAGTGCTCGCACGCGCGTGCGAACTCGCCGCGCATGGCGACCCGATCGGCCAGGAAGGTCAGCGCCGTCGAGATCCCCCACCGGTCACCCAGCGTGCGGAACTCGGTGAGTGCGGTCTCGATGTCGACGTCCACGTCGGTCTCGTCGGCGCCGAGCGTGAGCCGCAACCGGCCACGGGTGAGCCTGGCCTGCGCCCGCACCCAGGGATCGTCGTCGTCGATGAGCGGCTCGAACGCGGGCAGGAACTCCGCCGGCCCCTGCAGCATCCGCTCCAGCGGCCGGACGAACACGAGCATCTGGTGGCGATACCCGCTGCGCTCGATGAGCCGGTGCGCCTCGTGGATCCACTCTCGCGCCTGGTACTGATCGCGGCCGGGTCCGGAGGTCACGAACACGGCCGCGACGCCGTACGCCATCGCCCGCACCTCATCGGCCACCTCACCGGGCAGCGAGGTCGCCGCGATGCTCAGCTCGGTGCCCTCGGCCCGGTGCCCGCTGAGGAAGTAGTACCAGCCCACGGCCCCGACCAGCCGCATCGCCTCCTGGGCCCATCCCTCGGCGATCGCCCCGCGCAGGGCCGCGTTGATGTTGTCGTGCTCGGCCTCGAGCGTGGCCAGCCAGGTCAGCTGCTCGGCCGTACGCAGGTGCGGATCGGCCGTCTCGGCCAGCTCGGTGAAGTACGCGAGATGTGCCCGGCGCACCGGCTCGGTCTCGCCGGCTTCGTCGAGCCGGTGGGCCGCGTACTCCCTGATGGTGTTGAGCATCCGGTAGCGCGGCATGCCCTCCTCGTCGGCGAGCAGCAGCGACTTCTCGATCAACGCGGTCAGCACGTCGAGCACCTGCTCCCCACCGAACGCCGCGTCCCCGCACACCCGTTCGGCCGCTTCGAGGCTCGCACCGCCGGAGAACACCGAGAACCGCCGCAGCACGCCACGTTCGGCCTCGGTCAGCAGATCCCAGCTCCAGTCCACGACCGCGCGCAGCGTCTTGTGCCGGGGAAGCGCCGTACGGCTGCCGCCGGTCAGCAGGCGGAACCGGTCGTCGAGCCGATGGGCCAGCTGATCGACGGACATCGTACGCAGCCGTGCCGCGGCCAGCTCGATCGCCAGCGGCATCCCGTCGAGCGCCCGGCAGATCCGCGCCATGGTCGCCAAGGTGTCCGCGTCGGAGCCGATGTCCTTGCGCACCAGATCCGCGCGGTCCCGCAGCAGCCGCACCGCGGGCGAGGACCCGGCCTCGGCGGGGTCCGCTCCCGTCGCGGGCAGCGCGAGCGGCTCGACCTGCCACAGCACCTCCCCGGTGATCCCGAGGGGTTCCCTGCTCGTGGCCAGGATCCGCAGCCGCTGGCATTCCCCCAGAAGCCGATCCACGAACGCCGCGGCCTCGTCGATCACGTGCTCGCAGTTGTCCAGGATCAGCAGGATGGTGCGCTCCCGGAGCGCGGCGATGAGCCGGTCGATCGGTTCCCCGCCCCGCGCGCCACCGAGCACCGCCTGGTCACGCAGGCCGATCGTGGTAAGGGCGGCCTGCGCCAGCTCGCCGCCGGCCCGTACCGAGGCCAGCTCGACCAGCCACGCCCCGTCCGGCAGCTCGGCGAGCATCGTCCGCGCGGTCTCCGTGGCCAGCCTCGTCTTGCCGGAGCCGCCCGCTCCCGTCAAGGTGACCAGCCGGTGCTTGATGGCCAGGCCGGCGACCGTGGAGACGTCGTCGTCCTTGCCGACGAAGCTCGTCAGCCCGGCGCGCAGGTTCGTCCGGCGGTTCTCCGCCCGCTCGCCCAGCTCGCCGCGCAGCAACGCGGTGTGCAGCGCGGACAGCTCGGCCGATGGATCGGCGCCCAGCTCCTCGGCGAGCCGCTCGCGCGTCCGCTGGTACACGGTCAGCGCCTCGTTGCCGCGCCCCGCCTCGGCGAGCGCGCGCATCAAGGCCGCCACGAAGCCCTCTCGCAGCGGATATGTGGCAACCAGCTCGGTCAGCTCGGAGATCAGCTCCGAGCCACGGCCGAGGCGGATGTCGGCGTCCACCCGATCCCCGAGCGCGGCGACGTAGAGGTCGTTCAGGCGCGCGACCACGGCGTCGAACGCCTCGCTGTCCTGCAGGGCGATGTCCGCCATGGCCGCGCCGCGCCACAAGGCCAGGGCCGAGTGCAGCAGCTCCGCCCGCTCCGCGGGGTCGGCGGCACGGGCCTGACCGACCAGGCGTTCGAACCGGCTCACGTCCACGGCGTCAGGAGCCACGGCCAGCCGGTACCCGCCGGAATCCGCCTCGATCACACCGTCGGGCAGCACCCTGCGCAGCCTGGACACCAGGGCCTGGAGGGCGTTCACCTCGTCCGCGGGCGGGCGTTCCCCCCAGATCCAGTCCACCAGCCGGGCCCGCGTGACGATCCGGCCGGGGTCGAGGGCGAGGGCGGCCAGCAGCGCGCGCAGCCGAATCCCAGGCACCTCCAGCATGGCTCCGTCGCGGTTCCGGACTTCGAACGGACCAAGCAAATCGACTCGCACGCGAGCAATTGTGCCGAACTGTGGCGTCAACGACTAATCGGCACGGTCTCCGTCTCCGCTGCCTCGGCCGGCTGGTGCTCCCGGGCGGTCCGCCGCGCCTGGAGACTCGACGCGTCCGGCGCGGCACTCAGCTCGCGGGGCGACCTCGGCGGCTCGCAGCGGCTGACAGCGGCCCGATCTCACCAGGGGCGCGATCGGTTGCGGGCCGGATATGGTGCTGCGGTGAATGGGGACGCTTCGATCGGGCCGCGCCGTCCCGGTATGCGCCAGGTCGCGCGAGAGGCCGGGGTCTCGCCGACGACCGTCAGCAACGTCCTCAACAGTCCCGAGCTGGTCGCCGAGGAGACGCGCCGGCGCGTGCACGCGGCGATGGAGCGTTTGGGGTATCTGCCGGACAACGCCGCCCGGCGGTTACGCGGGATGCCCAGCCCGCTGGTCGGCGCGGTGACGCTGGACATCGCCGGCCCGTTCTTCACCGAGGTGTGCCGGGGGGTGGAGGACCGGCTGCTCCAGGACGGTTGCATGCTCATGACCTGCAGCACCGATCTGCAGCCGGGGCGGGAGCGGCACTATCTCCAGGAGCTGGAGAAGCAGCGCGTACGCGGCGTGCTCGTCACCCCGGTCGAGGCCGCCCTGGACCCGCTGGTCGCCCTGGCCGGGCGCGGCGTCCCGGTGGTGCTGCTGGACCACCGGTCCGACGGCCGGCTGTGCTCGGTGTCGATGGACAACCAGTGGGGTGGTGAGCAGGTCGCGGCGCATCTGCTCGGGCTGGGGCATCGGCGGATCGCCCTGCTCGGCGCCGCCATCGAGGTGCAGCAGACCGCCGAGCGCCACGCCGGGGTGCGCAAGGCGTTCCTGAAGGCCGGCCTGGACCCCGACGAGGGGGTGCTGGACGTCCGGGTGCCGTCGCCCGACATCACGGTGACCGCCGCGGCGGCCCTGGAGGACGTGCTGGGGGCGGCCGATCCGCCCACCGCGATCCTCTGCCTGAACGACACGGCGGCGCTCGGGGTGATCGGCGGGCTGCGGGAGCGGGGGATCTCGGTGCCTGGGGAGATGTCGGTGGTGGGGTACGACGACGTGGCGTTCGCCGCGCAGCTGGCCCCGCCGCTGACCACCGTGTGGCAGCCGAAACGCGAGCTGGGCCGGGTCGCGGCGGAGCTGCTCCTCGACGAGAGCCGGCCGGGTCACCGCCATCAGAAGCTGGTCTACCGGCCGCGGCTGGTCGTCCGCGAGTCCACCGCGGCACCCTGCCGCTGACCGGGCTCGGCTCCGAAAGTTTCAGAGCCGTGGTGCCCGCTTCCCGCCGCTGACCTGAAAGGTAACAATCCACGGCCAGGTCGTCATTGGTGTGTCGTTGACACTCTGAACAGCACATTTCTACCGTGTGGGCGCTCGGCATCTCGTCGATACCCGTACGTTGATTGGACGATCAATGAAACGTTTATCCCGTCCAACGCTGCTCCTCACGGCGCTCGGCAGCACCGTGTGCCTGGTGCTCGCGGGCGCCGTCGGCCTGCAGTCGCCCGCCGCGGCGGCGGTGGCCTGCGAGGTCGACTACACCGTCGCCACCGAGTGGCCCGGCGGCTTCACCGGCAACGTGACCATCAGGAACGTGGGGGAGGCGGTCAACGGCTGGCACCTGGACTGGTCGTTCACCGCCGGGCAGCAGATCACCCAGGCGTGGAACGCCACGGCCACGCAGAGCGGCCCCGCCGTCAGGGCGGAGGACGCGGGCCACAACGCCGCGATCCCGCAGGGCGGCACCGCGACGTTCGGCTTCAACGCCTCCTGGAACGGCTCCGCCAACCCGGCGCCCGCCTCCTTCGCGCTCAACGGCGTCACCTGCACCGGCGACTCCGGCGAGCCGACCCCCACGGTCACGCCGACGGTCACCCCGACCTCCGTCCCCGACAACGCCAAGCAGGCCGAAGACCTGAACCGCGGCCTGATCAGCGTCCGCTCCGGCAGCGGCAACCTGGTCTCCTGGCGGCTGCTCGGCACCGAGCCACGGGAGACGTCCTTCACCCTCTACCGGGGCGGCACGCGCATCGCGACCGTCACCGACTCCACCAACTACCTGGACTCCGGAGCGGCGCCGGACGCCTCCTACACGGTCCGCCCGGTCAGCGGCGGCACCGAGGGCCCCGCCTCGGAGACCTCGCTGCGCTTCGGCGGCGGCTACCTCGACGTGCCCATCTCCCCGCCCAGCGGAGGCCACCACGCCAACGACGCGAGCGCCGGCGACCTGGACGGCGACGGCGCCCTGGACCTGGTGCTGAAGTGGGAGGCCGACAACTCCAAGGACAACTCCCAGTCCGGCACCACCGACGTGGTGTACATCGACGGCATCAAGCTGGACGGCACCCGCCTGTGGCGGGTCAACCTGGGCCGCAACATCCGCGCCGGCGCCCACTACACCCAGTTCCAGGTCTACGACTACGACGGCGACGGCAAGGCCGAGGTCGCGATGAAGACCGCCGACGGCACCATCGACGGCCGCGGCACCGCGATCGGGAACGCGAGCGCCGACCACCGCAACTCCGGCGGCTACATCCTGACCGGCCCGGAATACCTGACCATGTTCAACGGCCAGACCGGCGCCGCGATGTCCACGGTGAGCTACGACCCGCCCCGCGGCAACGTCTCCTCCTGGGGCGACAGCTACGGCAACAGGGTGGACCGCTTCCTGGCCGGCACCGCCTACCTGGACGGGCAGCGGCCCAGCCTGATCATGGCCCGCGGCTACTACACCCGCGCCGTGATCGCCGCCTGGGACTTCCGCGACGGCCGGCTGGTCAAGCGCTGGACGTTCGACAGCAACGCATCGGGCAACGGCTCCTACGCCGGCCAGGGCAACCACAGCCTCACCGTCGGCGACGTGGACGCCGACGGTCGCGACGAGATCCTGTACGGCGCCGCCGCCGTCGACGACGACGGCGGCCGCCTGTGGAACGTCGGCTGGGGCCACGGCGACGCCGCCCACCTGGGCGACCTCAACCCGGGCCGCGCGGGCCAGGAGTACGTGAAGATCTCCGAGTCGGCCAACCGGCCCGGCCTGTACATGGTCGACGCCCGCACCGGCCAGGTGCTGTGGCAGACCGGCACCGGCTCGGGCTCCGACGGCGAGGGCCCGGCCCGCGGCGTGTCCGCCGACATCCACGCCGGCAGCCCCGGCGCCGAGTCCTGGGCCGCCGGCGCGGGTCAGAACGGCCTGCGCAACACCTCCGGCACGGTCGTCGGCCGCCAGCCCTCCTCGGCCAACTTCCTGTCCTGGTGGGACGGCGACCCCGTACGGGAACTGCTGGACCAGACCCGGATCGACAAGTACGGCACGAGCGGCGAGACCCGCCTGCTCACGGCCTCCGGCGTGCACAGCAACAACGGCACCAAGGCCACCCCGTCCCTGTCGGGCGACCTCCTGGGCGACTGGCGCGAGGAGGTCGTCTGGCCCACCACCGACAACCGCGCCCTGCGCATCTACGCCACCCCCCACGCGACCACCACCAAGATCCACACCCTGCTGCACGACCCGCAGTACCGCGTGGCCCTGGCCTGGCAGAACACCGCCTACAACCAGCCGCCGCACCCGAGCTTCTTCATCGGCAACGGCATGGGCACGCCACCCCGGCCCAACGTCTACGTGCGCTGACGCGCATCGGGCCGCCCGCGTCGCGGCGGCCGGGCGCCGTGGCCCGCCCGGCCGCCCCGCCCGGCCGCCCCGCCCGGCCTCCGCCGCGTGCCCGCCTGCGCCTACGCACGCTGACCGGCGGCCTGGACGCGGCTCCGGGTGTCGACGGCGGAGGCCAGGAAGGCGGCGGAGGCGACGAAGGCGAGCACGACGAGCATGGCCGGGCGCAGGCCCCAGTGGTCGCCGAGGAAGCCGAGGCCGGGCGGGCCGACGAGGAAGGCGACGTAGCCGATCGTGGCCACCAGGCTGACCCGGGCGGTCTCGTCCGGTCCGGTCTCTCCCGCGGCCGACAGCGCGACGGGGAAGCCCAGCGACGCGCCGAGCCCCCAGAACAGCACGGCCGCCCCGGCCAGCACGGCGTTGTCCGAGAAGATCACCAGGAGCAGGCCGAGCGCCCCCGACACGGCGCTGGCGCGTACGACGAGGGTGCGGCCGAAGCGGTCGAGGAAGAACGTCCCGCCGAAACGACCCAGGGTCATGGCGGCGGCGAAGCCGGTGTAGACGAGGGAACCGGACGCGGTGGTCAGGCCGTGACCGTCCACCATGAGCAGCGGCAGCCAGTCGTTGGCGGCCCCCTCGGCCAGGGCCATCGCCAGGACGATCGCGCCGATCAGGAGGAGCCTGGTGTCCTTCCAGACCTTCGGCCTCGAGTGGCCGGTGCCCGGCCCGGCCGGGCCGGGAGCGAGGGCGCCGGTGCCCGCGGGGACGAAGCGGACGGCGTACAGGAAGATCCCGGCTGAGATCAGGGTGATCGCGGCCAGATGCCAGTGCACCGGCAGGCCGGCGGTGGTGGCCGCGATGCCGGTGCCGGCGCCCACCACGGTGCCCAGGCTGAAGCAGCCGTGCAAGGTGGGCAGCGTCGTCCTGCCGGTGATCCGCTCGACGTCGGTGGCATCGACGTTGACGGCGACGTCACCGGCTCCCATGCCCGCGCCGAACGCGCACAGACCCGCCATGACCAGCGGCACGGACGACACGAGAGCGCCGGCGCTGATGACGGCCAGGCTCGCCACGACCAGCGCGGTGCCGCCGCCGATGACGGGTCTGGTCCCGTACCGCGAGGTGAGACGTCCGGAGCAGAGAATGCCGATCATGGAGCCGAGCGACAGGCCGAACAGGATCCACCCCATCTGGCCGGTGGAGGCCTCCAGGCGGTCGCGGATGTCGGGGGTGCGGGTCACCCACGACGACATCGCGATGCCCGGAAGGAAGAAGAACAGGAACAGTGCCTGCCGGCGACGGCGCGTGGCGAGGTCCATGCGGAGGGTCTCCGTAAAGGTGCAGATGGTCGGCAGATCTGGGCATCGACCCTCACGGAGCGATACAGGCGTACAGATGAATGTTAATAGGGAGATAGGTGACGCCAGGAGACGAGAGATCACCCGGTTTGAAGTGGGTGGCGCGAGGGCAACCGCTTGATCATGCCGGAATGGTTGCAGGCGGGTGGGTGGGGGCTGCTGGCCGGGTTCGCGCTGGTGCTCGGCGCGCTGGCCGGGTACGCGGTGCGGATGCCGCAGCGGCTGATCGCGTCGGTGATGGCGTTCGGTGCCGGGGTGCTGCTGTCCGCCGTGTCCTTCGAGCTGATCGACGAGGCGCACCAACGGGCGGGACTGGTGCCTACGGTGGCCGGGGCCGTGTCCGGCGCGGTCCTCTACACCGTCTGCAACCTCCTGCTGGCCCGCCATGGAGCCAGGCATCGCAAGCGCTCCGGTGATCGGCAGCCGTCGGAGCGGGAGCAGGAGGGGTCCGGCTCGGCGATCGCGCTGGGCGCGGTGCTGGACGGAGTGCCGGAGTCGCTGGTGATCGGGGCGAGCCTGCTCGGCGGTGGCGTGGTGAGCACGGTGACGGTGGCGGCGGTGTTCATCAGCAACGTGCCCGAGGGCCTGTCCAGCGCGGCCGGCATGCGCGGAGCCGGGCGGTCCAAGGCGTACGTGTTCGGGCTGTGGAGCGGGATCGCCGTGATCAGCGGTCTGTCGTCGCTGGCGGGGTACGCACTCCTCGGGCAGGCGCCGGCGGCCGTGCTGGCGGGCATCATCGCGCTGGCCGGCGGCGCGATCCTCGCCATGATCGCCGACACCATGATTCCCGAGGCGTTCGAGGACGCGCACCAGATGACCGGCCTCATCACGCTGGCCGGGTTCCTGCTCGCGTTCGCGGTGTCGAAGGCCGGTGGTTGAAGCCACCTGCGACGCGATCGGCGTCACGGTGGACGTGGTAGCGCAGATGGGTGACGCGGTCGCCCTGGACGATCTCCGGGTTGCCGAGGAGCGCGGGCGGGCCGTCGTACCCGCCGAAGAACCGGATGCCCTTGCCGAACACCACCGGGACCAGGTCGACCTGCAGTTCGTCCACCAGGCCGGCGGTCAGGGCCTGACCCAGCAGGTCACCGCCGGTCAGAGACACGTCCTTGTCCCCGGCGGCGGCCTCGGCCCGGGCGATCGCGCCGGCCAGGCCGTCGGTGACGAACGTGAACGGCGCGTCGGGGTAGGGCCAGTCCGTCGGCGGTTCGTGCGTCACCACGAAGACGGCGTCGCCGGCGGCGGGGCGGCCGTTCCAGCCGTTGGTGAGGTCGAACAGGCGACGGCCGATCACCGCCGCCCCGATCCGCGACCAGGTGGCCTCCAGGTAGGCGGCGCTGGCGGCCGAGACGTGGAAGACCCGCTCCGGGTCGCCGCCGTTGAAGGGGACGTCCCCGTTGCCGTACCAGTCGAAGAGCGGACCTACCCGGTCCGACTCGTCGGCGATGAATCCGTCCAACGAGACCGTCGCGCTCGCGATGACCTTGCCCATGGCCGGTGGCTCCCTTCCGGATACCCGACTTTCCCGGGACGTCGGAGCCGTCGCCCAGGATCGGACAGCGACCGGCACAGCGGCACCTCTTTCTGCCACAGGGACCGGTCCGGACGCCGCGAGGCGGCGGACGCCAGGACCGGCCCGCACGATGATGTGGGTGCCCGTGAACCCGAGTGGCCTCTCGCCCGACTGTGCAGGGTGACGGAAGGGATGAGATGACCGATGAGCTGCTGGTGGTCCGTGCCCAGCTGGGTGAGCGGGCCGCCTGGGCGGAGCTGGTCGCCCGATGGCGGGTGCCGGTGTGGACTTATGTGCGGCGGATGCTGGATGCCGAGCGGGCCGACGACGTGACCCAGGAGATCTGGTTGTCCGTGGTCCGCGGCCTGCCCCGGCTGCGGGAGCCCGGCCGGTTCGCGCCCTGGCTGTTCACGATCGCCCGCCGCTCGGTGACCGACCGCCTGCGCGGCGAGTACGCCCGGGCCGACGAGCACGTGGCGGCCGGCGAGCTGCCGACCGAGGACCCTGTCGAGGCCATGGTGGATCGCGCCGAGCTCATCGCCGCCCTGGCCGGGCTCCCGGTTCTGGAGCGGGAGATTCTCGTCCTGTTCTACCTGGAGGACCTGTCGGTGGGGGAGTGCGCGCAGATCTGCCTCGTCCCGGTCGGCACGGTCAAGTCCAGGCTCAATCGGGCTCGCCGGATGCTGCGGGAGCACCTGGAGGAAAGGGGATACCGGGCATGATCGAGGAGGAGCCGCGCCTGTCGGCGCAGGAGATGATCGAACGGCTCGAGCCGTCGCTGTCACCGTGGCGGCGGGTGCGCGCCGTGGCGGCGCTGCTGGCCGGGCTGGCCGGTGTGGTGTTCGTGGCCGCGCTGTGGTGGAGCGAGCCGGGTCCGCTGCCGGGCCGTACCCATCTGGCGTTCGCGCTGTTCACCGTGTTCTGCCTGGCCTGGGCCGGCTACGGCGGCTGGCTGCTGACGCGCAGGGTGGTGCTGTTCGCCACCGACCGGGTGATCGCCGCCTGGATCGCGCTGATCGCGTCGCTGGTCACGACCGTGGGTGTGGCGGGCATCGCCGTGCAGCGCGGCACCGGCCTGGGTGTCGCGCTGGCGGTGGGGGGCGGGTTCGTCGCGGCGTCGCTGGTGCTGGTCGTGCGGGCGCACGCGCGCCGGGCCGAGCTGCTGCGCCGCAGGCGCGAGCTGAGCGGCGGGGAGCAGGCGTGAACGCGCTGGAGGCCGACGGGCTGGGCAAACGGTACGGCAAGCGCTGGGCGCTCCGGGAGGCCGCCTTCGAGCTGCCCGCCGGGGCCCGGTGCGCGCTGGTGGGGCCGAACGGGGCGGGCAAGACCACGCTGCTGAACCTGGTGACCGGGCTGCTGGCGCCCACCACCGGGCGGGTGCGCGTCTTCGGCAGGCCGCTGGAGGTGTCCAGGGTGGCCTTCGTGGCGCAGGACAAGCCGCTCTACCGGCGGTGGAGCGTGGCGGATCTGCTGCGTTTCGGCGCCGCGACCAACCCCCGCTGGGACCGGCACGCCGCCACCTCGTTCCTGCTCGCCCACGACATCCCCGTCCAGCAGCGGGCAGACCGCCTGTCCGGTGGGCAACGCACCCTGGTGGCCCTCGCCCTGGCGGTCGGCAAGCGGGCCGACCTGCTGGTGCTGGACGAGCCGCTGGCCGAGCTGGATCCGCTGGCCCGCGTCCGGGCGATGGACGCGGTGCGGGAGCTGGAGATCACCGTCCTGCTGTCGTCGCACATCCTGGCCGACCTGGCCGGGGTGTGCGATCACCTGATCCTGCTCGGTGCCGGCCAGGTCCGGCTGTGCGGCGGCTTCACCGATCTGCTGGCCGCCCACCCGGCCACCACCATGGAGGACCTCGTCCTGGATCACCTGCGCAACCCCGAGCCGGCCCGATGACCGGGCCTGTCGCGGGGCCGCTGTGGGCGGCCTGGCGCGGGCAGCGCGCCCAGGCCGCCGCCGTCGCCGGCGTGGTGCTGATGTACGGCGCGACCGTTGCCGTGGAGCGCTTGGAGCCCGACCTGTCCGGGCTCACCCAGCAGCTGGCCGGCTTCCTGCCCGGGGCGATCTGCCTGGTGTGGGGCGCACCACTGATCGCCCGCGAGATCGAGACGGGCACGCACAGGCTCGCCTGGACCCAGAGCCTGACGCGCGGTCGCTGGCTGGCCGCGGTCCTGGCCACCGCGGCCACCGGCGCTCTGGCCGCGGCGGCGGTGCTCGCCGCGCTGCTGGCCTGGGCACTGCCCTCCGCCGGGGGCGATCCGATGGCCTGGCCGTACTACGAGAGCCACGGCCCGGTGCCGTTCGCCCGTGTGCTGTTCGCCCTGACGCTCGGCGTGGCGCTCGGCGCCGTGACCAGGCACACCCGTGTCGCCATGCCGCTGTCCGTCCTGCTGGCCGGCATCAGCCAGCTCGCCGGCCGGGCGTTGCGTGGCCACCTTGAGCTGCCCTATTGGCCCGCACAGTGGATCGAAACGGCCTCCTACCTCGTCCTCACACTGATCCTGACCGGGGTCGCCTACCTGGCGATCCGACGCCGCGCCTGAAGCGAAGGGACCTGAGCTCGGCGTGGTCATGTTGTCGTAACCAGGTCAGCCGGGCACGTTCATGCGCTGGGTGCCGATCACCGAGAGCAGCCGCAGCGCCTCCTCGGCCGGGGAGCCCGGGTCGGCCGTGTAGATCACCACGTGCTGGTCCCGGTCGGAGACGTCCAACCCGTTGCAGTTGAGGGTGATCGGGCCCACCAGCGGGTGGTGCAGGGTCTTGCGCAGGCTCGGCCCGGGGGAGACGTCGTGCGAGGCCCACAGCCGGGCGAACTCCGCGCTGCCGGCCCGGAGCTCGGCCACCAGCTCGGCCACCTCGGCGGCGTCGGGGTAGCGGGCGGCGGCGGCCCGCAGCCGCCGGGCCGCGTCGTGGGCGAACGCGACCCGGTCGGCCTCCGCCAGGACGGGCAGGCGGGAGCTGTCCGGGGGCGGCCCGAGGAAGGCGTGCCGGATCAGGTTGCGGTCGCGCCGGGGCAGCGCGGAGAAGTCCGTCATCAGGGCGGCCGCCAGGTCGTTCCAGGCGATCACCTCGAACGTCGCGGACAGCACGAACGCGGCGGCCTGCGGCAGCCGGTCCAGCAGGTCCAGGATGCCGCGGTGCACCTCGCGGCACGGGCCGGGCGGCGGGGCCGGCGGGGCGCCGGCCAGGTGGTGCAGGTGGTCGCGCTCGGCGTCCGACAGGCGCAGCGCCCGGGTCAGCCCGGCCAGCACCTCGCGGGACGGGCGCGCGGCACGGGCCTGTTCGAGGCGCGTGTAGTACTCCGTCGAGATGTACGCGAGCTGGGCCACCTCCTCGCGGCGCAGCCCGGGGGTACGGCGCCGCCGCCCGGCCGGGAGACCCACGTCGGCGGCGTCGATCCGCTCCCGCCTGCTGCGCAGGAAGGCAGCCAGTTCCTGTCTGTCCACGCTTCCACTATGCGTGGCCCGCGCCGCGCCCAGCCAGGTACAGCCGGGGCCTGGCTGAGCTCCGTACCCCGGGACCAGGCTCGACGCCATGACTCACGACACGAACACGGGCCTGCTGGCCGGCAAGGTCGCCTTCGTCACCGGTGCCGGGCGCGGCATCGGCGCCGCCGCGGCGCGGCTGTTCGCCCGGGAGGGCGCCACGGTCCTGCTCACCGCCCGGAGCGAGGACCAGCTCAAGGCGGTGACCGAGGAGATCCGGGCGGCGGGCGGCATCGCCGGCCACGTCGTGTGCGACCTGGCCGACGCGGGTGGCGTGCGCGCCGCGGTGAGCCGGGCCGTGGACCTGTACGGCCGGCTCGACGTCGCCTTCAACAACGGCGCGACGGCGGTGCCGCCGGCACCGATGGACCGCATGCCGGAGGCCGACTTCGACCTGATGTACACCGTGAACCTCAAGGGACAGTGGGTCGCCATGTCCGCCGAGGTGAGCGCCATCCGCGCCACCGCCGGGACCGGGGCGATCGTCAACACCTCCACCGTCGGCAGCTGGGGGCCGAACCCCATGCTGTGCCCGCCTACGGCGCCATGAAGCGGGCGCTCAACAGCCTCACCGAGTCGGCCGCCGCCACCTACGGCCCGGAGGGCATCCGGGTCAACGGGATCGCCCCCGGCACCACGCTGACCGACATGGTCCACGCCTGGGAGGCCGCCTCGCCCGGGATCGTCGAGCAGCTCAACGCGCGGACCGCGCTGCGGCGCGCGGCCGAGCCCGAGGAGGTCGCCGAGGCCGCCGCCTGGCTGCTCAGCGACCGCTCCTCCTACGTGACCGGGGCAGTGCTGCGGGTGGACGGCGGCCTGGGTTGAGCAGGGCGAACGGCCGGTTCGGGACTGCTCGGGAGGCGTCGCCATGTTCTCGTGGCTAGGGCATTTCACCTACGTGCGCAGGCGCGCGTCACTGATCGCGGCCACCCTGTTCGTAGTGGTCGCCGGCGTCTGGGGCAGCGGGGTCTTCAGCGCCCTGGACACCGGCGGGCTGGAGTCTCCCCAGGCGGAGTCGTACCGGGCCGACGAGCTCCTGGAGCGCCACTTCGGGCACCGGCCGGCCCAGGCGGACGCGGTGGCGATCTACAGCGACCCCACCGGCAGGCAGTCGGTGGACGACCCGGCCTTCGAGGAGGCGGTGACGGCGGCGCTCAGCGGCCTGCCGGAGTCCGAGGTCGTCTCCTGGACCAGCTACTGGAGCCCGGGGCTCACCGAGGAACAGCGCGCCGGGTACGTCTCGAAGGACGGCCGCGCCACGCTGGCGACGATCATCCTGCGCGGCGCCGACGACCAGGAGCGCCTTGAGTCGTACGGCGGGATCGAGCAGCAGGTACGCGCCGCGGGCCTGGAGACCCACATCGCCGGCGGCTCCACCAGCGTGTTCCACCTCCAGCGGCTCGCCACCGAGAACCTGGCCACCGCCAACATGATCTCGCTGCCGATCCTGCTGATCCTGCTACTGGTCGTCTTCCGGGGCGTGGTGGCCGCCGCCATCCCTCTCGCCCTGGGGATCGTGGCCATCCTCGGCTCGCTGGTGGTGCTGCGCGGCCTGACGTACGTCACGGACATCTCGATCTTCGCGATGGAGATCTCCACACTGCTCGGTCTCGGCCTGGCCATCGACTACGGGCTCTTCATGGTCAGCCGGTTCCGCGAGGAACTCGCGGGCCGGGGCGGCGACGTACGGCAGTCGCTGGTGGTGACGATGAACACGGCCGGGCACACGGTCGCGTTCTCCGGCCTGACCGTCGTCATCGGGCTGTGCGGGCTGATGTTCTTCCCGCAGCCGATCTCCCGTTCGTTCGGCTTCGGCGGCATCGCGGTCGTCCTGTTCGACCTCCTCGCCGCGCTCGTGGTGCTGCCCGCCGTGCTGGCGGTGCTCGGCCCCCGGATCAACGCCCTGCGCCTGCCGTGGCCACGCCGCCGGCCCGGTGCCGTCACCCGGGAGGACCGGGCGTGGAACCGGCTGGCCACGTCGGTCACCCGCAGGCCGCTGCCCTGGCTGGCCGGGGGTCTGCTGGCGCTGCTGGTCGCCGCCGCCCCGCTGCTCTCGCTGCAGCAGGGCCTCACCAACCACCGCTACCTGCCCGCCGACAACGAGGGCCAGATCGTCCCCGCGATGCTGCAGGAGGGCTTCCCCCGGAACGGCCCGGCCGGCACGCGGATGGACATCGCCGTCGCCGGCCCCGTCGAGCGGGCCGCCCTCGACCGCTACCTGCGGTCCGTCGAGGGCCTCGAGGGCGCGGGCGCGGCCGGCGTCCATCTCGCGGACGCCGAGCTGACCTGGGCGACCGTCACCTACCAGGGCGAGGTCGACGACGCGGAGAACCTGGAGCTGGTACGGGACATCAGGGCACTCGAACCCCCGGCCGGCGCCACCGAGGTCCTCGTCGGCGGCCCCGGCGGACCGGCGGTCAGCCTCGACAACAGCGACGCGACGATGGGGGCGCTGCCGTGGGCGCTGGCCTTCATCGGCCTGTCGACCCTGGTGCTGCTCTTCCTCGCGTTCCGGTCCGTGCTCGTACCGATCAAGGCCGTCGCCGTCGCCTTCCTGTTGCTGGCGGCCTCCTGCGGCATCATCGTCTGGGGATTCCAGGAGGGCGGCCTGGCCGGCCTGATGGACTTCCCCGTGGTGGGCACCACCGACGTGTGGGCACTGGGGCTCATCGTCACGATCGCCTTCGGCCTGGTGACCGACTACGAGATGTTCCTGGTGAGCCGGGTCCACGAGGAGTACCTCGCGACCGGCGACAACCGGCGTGCGATCGTCGTGGGCCTGCGCGGCACCGGCTCCCTCATCACCCGGGCCGGGCTGCTCATGGTCATCGTCCTGGCCACGATGGGCCTCACCGCGACCTCGCTGTTCCTGATCACCATCGGGGTCGGGCTCACGCTCTCCGTGGTGATCGACGCCACCCTGGTCCGCTCGATCGTCGTGCCCGCCGCGATGCAGCTGCTCGGCGGGGCGAACTGGTGGCCGTCCCGGCCCCGGCGGCCGGGCGACCGCGCGGAGGTCCCCGACGAGCTGCGGCCTGCCCCGCGGACCGAGGCCACGAGCGGCCCCGCCTGACCACGGGGCCGTGGCCCTGCCACCCATCCAGCGATCAACCAATCGAAGGGCAGCTACATGCGTAAACACACGTTCCTCGCCACCATCACGGGCGCCCTGGCGCTGACGATCGTGACGACGACCGGCCTCACCCCCTCGGCTTCCGCCGCTGCGGGACCGGAGCGGCGGACCGTGGAGCAGACCCAGGCGCTCCTCGCCGCATTCGAGCGCAAGGACCTGAACGCGATCAGCGCGAGGATCGATGAGGACGCCACGTTCACGATCCCGCTGTCGTTCTCCGGCACACCGGAACCCGCGGGCCATTTCACCGGCAAGGACCAGATTCTCGGTTACGTCGACAACGTGCTCAGGAACTTTCGGCGGATCCGGTTCACCGATATGCGGATCAGCGTGACCGCGCACGGAAAGACGTCCTTCGTGCAGGCCAACGGCGACTTCACCACGGCCGACGACCGTTCGTACCGCAACGTGTACGTATACCGCTTCGACTGGAGGAACGGCCGGATGGTGCACGCCGAGGAATACGCCAACCCCGTCACCCTCTGCAAAACCTTCGCAGACCTGGACTGCTGAGAGAGCCCGGGCCGCGAAGCTGTACCGCTCTGGTTGAGCCGCCGGTTTCGCAAGTCCGACACCACCCTGCCCCTTCACCTCACGGGCCGTACTGGTTAGAGGCAGCGGGTTCCTTCTGTCGCGGGTGTTGCCCGCGCCGATCGCGAACGGGACACGGCCGGTCATCACCGCGAAGTGAGCAGCATGAGGCCGACCGCGTTCTTGCTCAGTCGCACCCGCATTTCGCAGGTGAAGGCGGTGGTGCCGTTGTGGTGGTAGTTGTTGTGCGTCGGTTCATCTTGCCGATGATGTAGTACCTGCTGACCGCGGCGATCCCCGAGGCCTGGACGAGCTGGTCGTGCTTGGCACGTTCCTTTGACGTGGCACGCAGCATGGGTGGCACCCCTTCGCCGCCGTTCCGCCGTCCCGACGGAACGGCGGAACGGCGGCGTTCTGAGCGGGGGTGGAGCCTGGCCTACAGGGCCCGTGAACGGGGTGTCGGCGCTACCGCCGGATCACAAGAGGTTCAGCCGCAGTGCACGTTGTTGAGCTTGACGCTCGTCCACGAAGGTGAGATTCCCTCGACGTCAATACACTGGCCAGGCGCCGAGACGTACACCGGGCCGGCGTAGTACTGGTAATTGTCGGCGTCGGTGTCTTTCCCGCTGCCGTCGCCTCTCGAGATCGTGACGCCCTTCCAGCTCGTGGTGTTGGCGTAAGGGCCGTCACCGTAGGTCAGGGCGCAGTTCTTGCCGGTGCTGGAGCTGTAGTACACCTCCAGAATGCCCGTACGGTACCCGTACTTCTCGATGCCGATGCTGTAGACGCCGACCCGGGTGTAGCTGCTGCCGCAGGGTCCGGCCGCGCCGGCCGGGGTGGCGCCTGCTACCAGCGTGGTGGTGGAGGCCAGGGTCGCGCCGGCCAGGAGGGCCGCCAGCTTGCGTATGCGCACGAAGATCCTTTCGCTTGCCAGTGCTGTGATCATGAGTACCACTGGCTCACAGCCGCCACACACGACTGGTGATCAATGTGATGGTTCACACAGATTCGGCAGGCGGAGGGTGCCTCGGGCGGACCGTCGCCCGCGTCCTCACCGACGTCCGCCGTACGGGACTCGGTCGGCGACGGCTTCTTCGACGCGGGCCTGTGTCGCGGGACCCGAAGGTTCGGCCAGGTACATCGTGACGGGAACAGCGTCCAGTGCGCCGGTGCCGAACGGCGCCGCGTCCGGCCAGGTCCGCGCCGGCCGGGACGGCGAAGGCCCGATCGCCCTCCACAGTCAGCTCACGCGACGTGTCGGGCTCGATCGCCGCGCCGCCCGCCGTGGCGGCGACGGTGGGGCCCGCGACCTGCATGGGCCCGGCGCCCAAGCGACTGGGTAGCCGCACCGTCGGCGCGTCCCCGCCGGGCCTATTCCCCGGCAGATCAGCGCCCCGGCCCAGGCGACTTTGCTGCCGGTCATCGAGATCAACCGGAGGCCGACCTAATCGGGCTGCATGCCACGGCCCAGTGGGTGCCGCACGAATTCTGGATCGGCGTCGCCGAGAGCAATGCTGTTCTCATCAAGAGCGTTGGCGATGTGGAAGCGCCCCATGTCGAAGACGAACTCCACAGCGACAGTGCCGCCCGCTATGTCATGACGCGACGATGGATGCCATTCGAGCAGAGCGACCTCGCGCAATTCCTGGCCGACGAACGGCTCAAGCCGTTCGTCGGCCCTGGACCACGCCGGGGTGAGTTCGTCATACTCCCAGCCGGTGATCGCAGCCTTTGTGTCGATGGTGTTCCAGCCGATCGACAGCTCATCGAACTTCGAGTGGCTGATCTCTACCTGGACGCCGTCGAAGCCCAGGACGACGGGGCACTCGGCATACCAGTCCCCGTCCTCGACGAAACGCACGAGCGCGAATCCCGTAAGACGTCGGCCACCAAGCGCGGCCAAGCCCTGCCCGTGTTTCTCGCGGATGTCTTGGAGTCCGACGAGAAAGGTCGGCTCGAAGCCGGATATACCCATCACGACAGGCGATTGTCCAGGTTCATCGCGGCACCCGCCAGTCGATATCCGCTGCCGAGCCGTAGTGCCACGCTTGACGAATCAGATTCCACATAACGGCCGGCTCCAGCGAGCGCAACCGCGTCGAGGGGCAGCGACTGACAGCGGCCGCCGCCATCAGATTCCCATTCGGATCAACACATCCGGCCGCCGTAATTATGATACTCATGGCTTATCGATAGCTGGACCCTATATTCCTTGAGATTGGCGCCCTGATAGTCGCTTGCCCATACCGACAAAAAGGCATGCATGCCGTCATTCGTGAGCTTGTGGAAACAGCCCTCTCCCACTGGAGACGCCATCAGAGGTTCAACTGGCTTCCAGCCTCTGCCATGGAGATTCTTTTTATAAGCTGGCACAAGCTCGGTGATTGACCCCTCATAGGTGTAAATTTTCATCGTATAAGCGTACGAGTTTTCCTCGTCGCAATTGGAGCGACCGGAGCTTATCTCGACCGCCCCGTTCAGGCGCACATCCACGTCCAAGGCGGCCACGGCAGCCAACGCATCTTCATTACACCCGTCGCTATCGAAGTTGCTCCATGGGAGGAGGCTTCCCCTGGCGGCTCCTACCAGAAGGAGGGCGCCGATCAGGCCTGCGGGTATCGCTAAAAGGAGTGGCGGAAAGTTTTTCAAAGTCCCTCCGTGGGATTCGGTATACGGGCGATCTTAGCGTGCGCGGCTGAGGTCCGCGTAAGTGCCGTCCGCGTAAACCGATGCATGCGATTTCGAGAGTTCGGACGCGAGCCGCTGGGCCCCGTAGCAGCCCCAAATGTCGCAAGCAGTACTGAGCTCCTGCCACCGATTTCTCCGCGGCCACAGCCGCCGATACATTGACCACCACTTGCGCTGCTGCTTGAGCTGTACGTAGCTGCCCGCAGGGGTGATGGTGTAGCCGCCGCTCAATCCGGATCCGTAGCCGGGTCCGGCGAGGGAGCCGCTGTTGATGCTCGTGGCGTGGTGGCAGGGTCGGTGCCGGTCAGGGGTGATGCGTTGGCGTAGGTGTCCCGGCTGGTGAAGCTGCCGGGCTGGTACCAGCGTGCGTGCATATTGATTTGCCGGTGTCCGGGTCGATGTACTCGCCCTGGTAGCCGAGGCTGGCCTTGTTTCCCGTCTGGGCTACGACGGGGCCGAAGAGATCATAGGTGGAAGAAGCTGTCATCGCGGTGCCAGCGAATGTCCTGACGAGATCGCCGTGCAGGTCGCTCATCGCGGCGACGGCAGGGGTAGTGCCTTCCTGGATGCCGAGCAGGGCGCCGAAGGGGTCGCGCGCGTACTTGGACTAATCGTTGCCGCTCCCGGTGATGCGGCCAGGTCGTTACCTAGCCCGGCATACAGAGGGGTCTGCTTGGTGGTGCCGCTGACGCGGGAGGTGACGCGGTCGAAGGCGTCGAAGGTGAACTGGGCGATGATGCCGTTTCTTGGTCTGTCCCTCGCGCTGCGCATGTGGGGCCGCATGCACGGCTTGATCTCCCTGGAGGGTCTACGGCCATCTCAGTACGCAGACCAGCGATCCCGCCAAGCTCTACCACGCCGAGTTGCTCGACCTGCTCAGATGCCTCGGGCTCGACGTGGAGCATGTCCGCGACTCGGGGATGCCGCGATCCTCGACCTGAGGCTTTGGCGGAACCCCCACGACGCGGACTGGCGCGTGGAGCGCGTCGACGTACCGTCAAAGGCGTGCCCGGCTCGGACCGCAAGCTGCGGCCGTCCAACAGAGCAGCTACCTGACGAACCCCATGCCCGCCGGCAAGACCGGTAACGCTGGAGGCTCGCCAGGCCAACGCCGGGGAACCGGGAGGACCGGTCAGCCGCGATGATCAAGGGCGCCGGGGCCGGCGGACCCTACGCAGCGCGTACGGCGGGGTCAGCCGCCGTCAGACCGGCTCGGGAAACCACTCAGCGCGGTGCTCCACGCCGTGCGGGCGGCCGCAGCCCTGACAACCTGCCCGTCAGGACGCTCGTGAGCGGGCTGTCGACGCCGGCCTCCCTCGGCATGACCAGCTGCGACGCATTCAAGAACACCGGCTTCGACGCCCTCGACCGATCGTCGCGACCTGGCCGGCACAGGAGCTCCGCATCCCCGCCACGAACGCCGACCGCTGCCTGCCGCCGCCACTGCGTTCGGATCACGGCTTGCGGGCCACGCCGCCATGCGCGTCGATGAACGACGCCTCCTCCTCGCCCTCCGGCCGCCACTGCGTGATCGGCGCCAGCCCCGGCTCCACCAGGTGCAGCCCGCCGAAGCACTCGGCCAGTTCCTCCACCGAGCGCAGATAGTACGGGACCGCTCCGCTCTCGGCCAGCTTGTCACTGCCCTCGGCAACCGCCTCACCCGTCGCCGTACCGTCCCACAACACCAGGTAACTACCGGACGGCACGGCCTGCATGACATGGTCGATGATCGAGCGCATCACCTCCAGGTCGTCCACGTAACCGAGCACGCCCATGAACATCACGGCGATCGGCCTGGTGAAGTCGAGGACCTTGCGGGCCTCCGCGATGATCAGTTCGGGCTCGTGGTAGTCGCCGTCGACGTAGGCGGTCACGCCCTCGGGCGAGGTGTTCCTGAGCAGCGCGCGGGCGTGCACCAGCACCAGCGGGTCGTTGTCGACGTAGACGATGCGTGCGGACGGGTCGACCGCCTGCGCGACCTCGTGGGTGTTCTGCATCGTCGGCAGGCCCGTGCCGATGTCCAGGAACTGGGAGATCCCGGCCTCGGCGGCGAGGTGGCGCACCGCCCGGATGAGGAACCGGCGCGACTGCACCGCCATCTGGACGATCTCCGGGTAGACCTCCGCCACGGCATCACCCGCCGCCCGGTCGGACGCGAAGTTGTCCTTGCCGCCCATCCAGTAGTTCCAGATCCGGGCGGCATGCGGGACCTCAGGCTTGATCTTCGCGGCGAGGTCGGGGCGATCGTGGCTCATCATCGGGCTTTCTGTGGAGGGAGGCGCTGCGGCGTCGCGCAGGAAGATCGTACGTCCCCGGCACCCCGCATACGGTGCCATCGCGACTTCCGGCCCGAACGACTCCATCCGGCAGACGCTCGAGGTGCGAGCGGCGCCGATCGCACAGCCGCCTCGTCCTGCCGTGGCGGAGCCGCGTTCCATGCCGGCCATCAACGCCGGCCATCAACGCCGGCTGACCACACCAGGCCCGGGCGGCGTCGAGCGCGGAGGCGACCTCGTCCAGCAGCCGGCACGATGGGGCGTGTTCTTCAGCAGCCCCCACCCGGCGGGCAGAACCCGTTCCCAGGACCTGTGCATCCGCGGTCAAGCACGGCGAGCGGGCCACGCCTCGGCGTCGCCGGCCGGGCCGGATGTGTCGTGCCGGTCGAGAAGGGTCAGGCCGGTCTGGGTGGGATGGTGCAGGACGTTGCCGTGGTGCCGGCGCGTCGTGATCAGGCGCGCCTCGCGCAGCACGGCGGTGTGCTGGCTGACGGCCGCCGAGGAGATGTCCAGGCGGCGGGCCAGGGCGCCGGTGGTGGCCACGCCGTCGGCGATGGCGGTGAGCACCGACGCGCGGGTACGCCCCAGGAGCCTGGCCAGTGCCCGCGCCGGCGAACCGCCCGTCCAGATGCCCGCGGCGCGGTCGACGCCGAGCGCGGCGGGGAAGATCAGGATGCAGCCGGCGGGATCGCCCGGCTCGTACATCACCCCCGAGAAGCGCAGGAAGAACGACGGCACCAGCAGCAGCCCCCGCCCGTCGAGGGTGAAATCGTCGTCGAACCGGTCGCCGGCATCGACATGGAGGGTCGGCGGCGACCACCGGATGCGCGGATGCAGGCTGGCCAGCAGGCCGCCGACCCCACGGTCGAGCAGGATCCTGCCGCGCTGGGCGCGTTCGGCGTCGAGGTGCGCACGAATGCGCGACCAGTGCGGGCCGACGGCGGCACCGTGGTACGCCTCCATCGTGGACAGCACCTCCCGCCGGGCGGCCAGGGTGTCGGCGAGCCCGGCCAGCGCGGCCGGCACCTGGCCATGGTGCCCGGCGTAGAAGTCCAGCTCCGCCCGGACCGCCTGCCGGGGGCGGCCGAGGAAGCCCTCGCCGCTCTCGGCCAGGTCGCGACCCGGCCCGGCGAGCAGGGCCAGGTCGAAACACGGCAGCCGCGCCGGTGCGATGGCGGCCAGGGCCGCGAATCGCGGATCGGCGGCGCCGCGTACCCGGCGCCGCCACGCACCGAACACCGGCTCCTCCGCCCGCCCGCGCAGCGCGTGCAGGCTGAACAGGGTCTCGGCCATGGGACCCAGCGTCGCCGCCACCCGCACCCGCGCCAGGTCGTCGGCCGTGAAGTGAATCCTGTGCATCCGCCCCCCATAGGCATCCACATCGTTGCCAGAGCACGTCGCCCAAACGGCCGCACAAGCCCCTGAACGGCACGGTTAAGCCACGACTTACAAGCCTCGCGGGGCGTCATTTCTTCCTGCGACATTGAGCGGGCCGGACTTTCCGCAGAAGGGACGGCTCGACCTCATTCCGGCCCGCCCGAAGAAAGGTTCACCCGAGCATGCGTCATCGAATCCGCACCGTGCTGATGAGCATGGCTGTCATGGCCGCCGCAGCCGTCGGCACCGGACTGGCGAACACGCCGGCAAGTGCCACGGCCGCCGCGCCGATCGTCGAGAAAGGGTCCGGCTTCACCTTGGAGCCGGCGAACGTCGGGGCCCAGTCCGGCTACGTCCGGAACAGCGCCACGAACCGATGCCTGGAGCAGGCGGTCGGCGGCGCGGTGGGGCACGTCTTCACAGCTCCGTGCCACTACGGCCAGAGCCAGACCTGGACGTGGATCGGCACGGCGGACTACAGGCCCCTGAGGAACTTGTGGAGCCAGGAGTGCCTCGACGGCACCCAGGCCACCGGCAGGGTCTACACGCTCAGCTGCAATGGCGGCAATTACCAGGCATGGTATTTCACCCCGCGAAGCGAAATCGCGCAACGTCAGTCGCAGCAGTGCCTCGACAGTAACTGGGAGGGTTCGGTTTACCTTTCCCCGTGCAATCAGGGCAACTACCAGAAGTGGTACTGAGCCCTTCTGAACTCGCGGTTGGCAGCCGCCTGCGGGAACGTGGCCCGCAGGCGGACCGTCAGCCGCGCAGGTCGGCGGTCGGGGGCTGTCCGGTGTTCGATCAGGGCCCTTGAGATCGTCCCAGAGGCGCGGCGGAACCGGCCGGACCGTGTGCGGTGACCCGCCGTTGAAACCCGCCCGGTCCGCGCGCCATGCTGAGCCGACGCGACCCCGCCATTCCCGGACGCAGCCGGGGGAGCAGGCAGTCCTACTCCCCGGCCGCGTACGGCGTCAGGGTCGGCCGAGCCGGTCGTGCAGCCGGACGCATTCGCGTACGAACCGGCTCCTGCCATCACCCGTCGCGTACGCCGACACCTCCGGGATCGCGCCGCGCGCCCCCGCCCAGGTGGCCACGTCCGCGGCCAGCGTCACCGCCTCGGTGTGCGCCGCGCGGGGCCG
Organism: Nonomuraea sp. KM90; assembly: GCF_052246675.1. Lineage (NCBI taxonomy): Bacteria > Bacillati > Actinomycetota > Actinomycetes > Streptosporangiales > Streptosporangiaceae > Nonomuraea > Nonomuraea sp. KM90. Next base: position 64,155 of record NZ_JBQQCB010000050.1, read on the forward strand.
CTCGCCGGGGGCGGGCAGCAGCGCGGGCAGCAGGTTCGTAAGGATGCGCCACACCGCCGCGTACGCACCCTCCCGCGCGGCCTCGGCGAGCACGCCCACCACCTGCCGCGCCTGGCAATAGGGTGTGCGCCGCAGCAGCAGCGCCACCTGCGCGCCCACGTCCTCGGCCGGCAGGTCGCCCCTGGCCGCCATCCGTACCAGCAGTGACGCCGCCTCCGGGTCCGCGTTCGCGACCTTGACGGCCAGGGTGAGCGCCATCGCCTCCCCGGCGGGCCCGTCCGCGTCGGCCAGCGCACTCACCCACAGCATGGCTCCCTGCGAGCCGAACAGGTACGGCAGGAAGTCGACGGCCACGACCTCGCGGTGCGAGGGCAGGAGCGACGGCCACCAGTTCATGGAGTGGTTGTGGTGGCCCCAGCTCCAGCGGGCCTGCTCGCGCAGCAGCCCGTCGAGGGCTTCGAGGCCGGTCGGCACGGCCCGCAGCAGCGGCTCCAGCCGGATGTCGTGCGGCCGATACCCCGGCTCGCGCTCGTCGAAGTAGTGGCCGGTGGCGCCCTCCGTGTAGGACCACCGCAGGCCCGTCTCCGGGTCGGGCAGCCCGGCCCCGTTCAGCCAGAGCGCGGCGGTCGTGGCGGCCGGCGTGTCGATCCGCGCGGCTTGTGCGGCCGCTTCGGGGTGGCGCCCGCGCGGCAGCCGCAGCAGCGCCTGGGCCAGGTCGACGGGCAGCGGCTCGACGCCGGCGGCCGCGCACTCCGCCAGGCGGTCCACCAGTACGGCCGGGTCGAGGTGGCCGGTCGTCAGGGTGGGCGTGGCCAGCAGCACGGGCGGCAGCGTGCCGGCCCGCAGCGCCCGGTAGATCTCGTCGAGCCGGCGCAGCAGGAACAGGTGCGGCGGAGCGAGGGTCTCCGGCCGGGGCAGGCGCGGACGGCGCGGGCGCGGCTGGTCGCTCGTACGGGCCATCCGCTCGCTCGGCACGCCGAAGCCCAGCAGCCGCTCGGCTTCCTTCCATGCCGCCTCGAACAGCCGCCCGAAGGCCCGCTCCAGCCCGCCGCCCTCCTCCGCGTCCCCGGCGCCCGTCCACACACCCGCCCCCGCCCACGGATCGGCCGGCTCCGGCCCGGAAGCGGGCCCAGGGTCGGCAGCGGGCGCAGGCCCGGACGTGGGCCCAGGGTCGGACGTGGGCCCAGGGTCGGACGTGGGCCCAGGGTCGGACGTGGGCCCAGGGTCGGCAGCGGGCTCGGTCACCTGCCTGGCCAGGGCGCCGATCCACTGGCTGACGTCGACCCATTCCTCGTGGGCGTACACCTGCGGGTAGGCACCGCCGAACTGCTCGGCCAGCGTCCGCCGCATCTCCTTCCTGTCGCCGGCGGCCTGCTGCACGAACGCCGCCAGCCACCGCTCGCCGTCCACCCACAGGTAGACGCTGTGACTCACGTCCAGCGTCGGCTCGGGGAACGGCTCGGGCCCGGCGGGCGCGGGCAGCGGCGGCGGGGTGACCGCGGCGGGCTGTTCCCGCGGCGTCACGTCCCCGCCGAACTGGGCGGCCACCCGCGTCCCGAGCGTCGCCGGGAGCAGGGGAACGGCCTCGGCCAGGACCTCGCGGGCCGGGGCGAAGGCGGCGGCGTGCTTGAGCGCGATCCTGGTCGCCCGCTCCTGGACCTCGTAGGAGGAGTGCCCGAACGCCGTCGCGAGTGCCGGCGCGAGGCCGGCGGCGTGCGCGGCTTCGCGTTCCAGCCAGCGCAGGCCCTGCAGGGCGAGCTTGGCCTCGGGACGGAAGGTCAGCGCGCCGATCGCCTCGATGGCCTCGGCCTTCTCGTACGGGCCGGCGCGGCGGACCTGCGCGAGTGCCAGCTCGGCGACCGTGCCGGGGGCGGCGGGCAGCAGCCGCAGGTAGTCGCGGACGTGGGCGGCGGCCTCCTGCGGCGTGGGATCGAGCATCCGGTGCAGCCGGACGAAGAAGCGCAGGTCGATCGCGTCCCCGCCGCGCAGGAAGCGGCGCAGGCAACCGTCGAGCAGCTCCGCGCGCGACACCCGCCCGGTGGCGACCAGTTCCTCGATCAGAGCGAGCGAGTGAGTGGGGGCGGGCTCCAGGCGTTCCTCGCGCAGCAGGCGGCCGACGCCCTCGGCCTCGAAGATGCGCGGCAGCAGCGGGCCGATCAGCGGGTCGCCGGCGGCCGGGCGGGTGCGGAGCCAGGCGGTGACGAGCGGGTCGTGCTCGGGCGGCGGGGTGCCGCAGGCCCGCAGCACGGCCAGGGCCAGCGGGGCGTTGCGGTCGTCGGGCGTGCGGATCTTCTTGACGAGGCGGGCGGCCACCTCGGCCTGCCAACCGGCCGGGCGCGCGGCCAGCACCCGGGTCACCTCCTTGGTCCTGGCCCGGCGGCCGGTGAGCTCGCGCCGGGTCAGCCAGGCGGCCGTGGCGGCGGGACCGGCCAGCACGCCCGCTCCCGCGATCCGCAGCACCTCCCCGTGCCCGCCGACGCCATCCCCTGCCCAAGCCCCGTCCCAAGCCCCGTCCCAAGCCCCGTCCCACGGCCCATCCCACGCGCCCGGCCCGCGCCCGTTCCCCTCGCCGCCGTCCCCTTCCTCATCCCACTCGCCGTCCCCGTCGCCGTCCCACCCGCTTCCGCCCAGGCCGGGCGACCACCGCTCCCCGGCCCTGCGCCCGGCGGCCTGGCGCAGGTCGCCGCGCAGGTCGGGCAGCCGCCGGGCGACCTCGGCACGCTCGGCGTCGGACAGGGTGATCACGAGGTCGGCCAGACCGCGGGCGTCGCGGGCGGTGATGCGGTCGCGGACCCGCACCCAGGCCGTCATGAGACCGCCCCTGCGGAAGTAGATGAACACGTCATGCCCGGCACCCTAGAGATCATCTCCGACAATCCGCCGCGGAACCGGCAGCCGCAGTGCCGGCAAGGGGCCGAAGGTCCATCGCACGTGGGACCGTGGCCTCTCACCCGTGAGCCCCGACCGCCGGACGATGAAGGCATGAGAATCGGCATCAACGGATTCGGCAGGATCGGCAGGGCCGTCCTGCGCCGCGCACTGCGCGCCGACCCGGGCAGCGGCCTCGAGGTGGTCGCCGTCAACGACATCGCGGACGCGGCCACGCTGGCCCACCTGTTCAGGCACGACTCCACGTACGGGCCGCTCGACCTCCCCGTCACCGCCGCTGGGCGAGCGGGACTCTCCTGCGGTGCACGGCCATCGCCGCCCCGAGGGCGAGGGCGGCGTATCCGCAGGTCACGGCCAACCCTGCCCATGGTGGGAGCGGGTAGTAGCCCCCGAGCGGTGACGGGGGCACCTCCACATGCGCGAACGTGGGCACGCTCTGCGTGATCGCGAACCCGGCGGCAGGGGTGATCATCAGCAGCCGCGGCACCAGGCCCGCGGTCGCCAGCAGGTGGGGCACGACGACCAGCGCGATGGCCAGCCCGATGGCGACGACGGCCCGCTTGACCAGCGCGGCCAGGCCCAGAGCCAGCACGGCGGCGGCCGCGGTCAGCGCCGCGTAGCCGACGATCACCCGCAGCTCGGTACCCAGGGTGATCGGCTGGATCGGGTTCTGATTGGCACGCGACATCGCCAACCCGGCAGGGACCACGACCCCCGAGGTCACCAGCCCCGCCACGAACGCGACCGCGCCGACCACCACGGCCTTGGCCGCCAGCAGCCGCGCCGGATGCGGCGCGCCCGGCAGACCGGTCCCGATCAACCCCCGCCGGCGTTCCGCCGTGAAGGACAGGACCGCCGCCACGAGCACCAGGCTCAGCCCCACGGCCCCGCCGATCAGCATGAGGTCGGCGCGCAGACCGCCCTCCACCGTGGCGGGCCCGATGTCTCCGACACCGGTCACCAGCAGCTTGTCGCCGGACTCGACGACCCCGCCCGGGTGGTGCGGGGTCTTGCCGTCGGGCCCCAAGGAGACACCGACGTCGTCACGCCGCCACGAACCGTTCGCGCCCCGCAGCGTGACCTGGTCGAAGGTGGCGGTGGCCTGGGCGAAGGCTTTCGCCGTCTCCCACAACGTGCCCGGCGAGGTGGCGAACAGCCCGATCTCGACCGTCTCCGGCAGTCCGGTCAGCCTGACCGTGCCGACCTCGGTCCACACCTTGCCGTCGCCCGACTCGTAGCCGGTGATGGTGCCACCCGACCTGGTCAGCCGCAGCCACCGTGGCCCCCGCACCGGACCGCCGGCCACGTCGTGGACGTAGTTGTGCTGCATCCGTACGCCGTGGCTGCCAGTGATCATGACGGCGGCGTACGGCGTGCCCTGCGCGAGGCTCGGCCTGACGAGGAGCCCGGCCTTCGCCCACGGCACCACCCCCTCCTTGACGTTGCGCACCCCGGGTACGGCGTCCGGCTGCCGCATCTGCCCGGTCATGTCCGACACCCGGGCGGTGATGCTGCCGTCCCCCTTGAGCGGCTGGTGCACGAAGTAGTACTTGTCCCTCACCGCCGTGCCATCCGGACCCACCAAAGGCGCGGGGCAGGGGCCCTCGCCCTTCCACGTCACGCAGGCGCTGCGGACACCCCCGGCGACCAGCAGTCCGAGCGACACGGTGACCAGCACGGAGGCCGCCATCAGGAGCACCCAGCCCCGCACGGAGCGGAACTCGGCCCACTCCGCGCGCAGCAACCGGGGGAAACGGTCCGGCCCGGCCTGTCGGCTCGGTCGGGGAGGCGTGAATGAACTCATGCCGACGGTTGTACGTGGCACCCGGTTCCGGCCGGGTCGCAACCGCCGCGACCCGGCTGCGACCGGGGTTCTGGCATCGTTGAGCCATGTCAGCCCGACCCTGCGGCCGGTTCGGCCGCCCCGACCGCACGACGAACCTCGGTGAGCGGCGGTGAGGGTCCTCGTCGTCGAGGACTTCGAGGTCCTCGCCCGCTCCATCGGAACCGGGCTGCGCCGCGAGGGCATGGCCGTCGACGTCGTCCTGGACGGAACCGCCGCCCTCGACCGCCTGGCCGCCACCCGCTACGACGTGGTGATCCTCGACCGCGACCTGCCCGGCGTCCACGGGGACGAGATCTGCCGGCGACTGGCCCGCGGCCGCTGCGAGACCCGCGTACTGATGCTCACCGCCTCCGGCACGATCGAGGACCGCGTCGACGGGCTCGGCCTCGGCGCCGACGACTACCTGCCCAAGCCGTTCGCGTTCGCCGAACTGGTCGCCCGCGTCCGCGCCCTGGCCCGCCGCGCCACCCCGCCGCTACCGCCCACCCTGGCATGCGGGGACATCACCCTCGACCCGGCCCGCCGCACCGCGTTCCGGGCCGGCCGGCGCCTCGAGCTGAGCCCCAGGGAGTTCGCCCTGCTCGAATGCCTGCTCGCCGTACCCGGCCTGGTCATCTCCGCCGAGGAGCTGCTCGAACGCGTCTGGGACGAGGCCGCCGACCCCTTCAGCAGCGCCGTCAAGCACACCGTGCACCGGTTGCGGGCCAAGCTCGGCGACCCGCCCGTGATCGAGACCATCCGCGAAGGCGGCTACCGCATAGGACCGTCATGACCGCCCAGAAGCTCGCCAGAAGGTCCTTGCAGACGCGGCTCGCGCTCGCCTACGCGGCGGGCATCTACGCCGCCGGGGTCCTGGTGCTCGTCTTCGTCGCCGTCCCGCTCGCCCGCATCGACGCGGCCTCCCCCAAGGATCACCCCTCATCGAGCGCGATCACCGAATCCGGGCCCGGGATCAGCCTGCCCCAACTCCTCACCGGATCCGCCGTCGCCCTGGTCGGTCTGATTCCCGTAGCCCTGGCTCTGGGCTGGTTCGTCGCCGGCCGGTTCCTGCGCCCGCTGCGCGCCATCACCGCCACCGCCAGAATCATCTCCGCCGGCGACCTCCACCGGCGACTCGCTCTCGGCGAGCCCACGGACGAGCTGACCGAGCTCGGCCACACCCTCGACGACCTGTTCGCCCGCCTGCAAGCCGCCTTCGACGCCCAACGCCACTTCGTCGCCAACGCCTCCCACGAGCTGCGCACCCCTCTCGCCGGCCTGCGCACCCTCCTCGAAGTCGCCC
>NZ_JBQQCB010000051.1:0-69854 GCF_052246675.1 Nonomuraea sp. KM90
CGGCACCGCTCCGTCGCGGATCTTCTGCGCTGGTCAGACTGGCGCCGACGCCACCAGGCCACCGCCCGGCACTGCCACTACCAGCGCAGATCCGAACCATGATCGCGAAGTGTCACTGGAGTACTAGCCGTCCGAGCCGGCATCCGGCGGCGGTACCTCGACGACGAAGCACCGGAAACCGAGTTCCTGACGTTTGTGGCAAGACGGCCGCACCGCCGCGGGCTCGGGGCTCTCAGCCGGGCATGGCGCGCAACCCCGCCAGGGCCACCTCGAGAACCCGCTCCCGCTGCTCCTCGTCGACGTACTCGACCGTGCTGATGCCCGAGATCATCCGCAGGACGTCGTCGATCGAGATCTCCTGGCGGGCGACACCGGCCCGCTGCGCTCGTTCCAGCAGGGGCCCGCCGGCCGCGTGCATCGCCCTGCGTCGAGTCTGGAAGCCGTCGGTGCTGCGGTTGAGCGCGTCGGCGAAGGCCTGCTTGGTGCCGATGTACTCGACGAACCGGTGCAGCCACGCGACCAGCGCCTCCCACGGCTCCAGCTCGACGACGTCGCCGGCCGCCCGGCACAGCGCCTCGACCTCCTCCCGGTGGACCTCCTCGACCAGATCCTCCCGGGTGGGGAAGTTGCGGTACAGCGTGGCGATGCTCACCCCGGCGCGGCGTGCGACGTCCTCGAGGGAGGTCTGCGTGCCTTTCTCGGCGAACGTGTCGCGGGCCGCCGCGATCAGGGCGTCGAAGTTGCGGCGCGCGTCCGCGCGCTTCGGCCGCCGCGAGACCAGCTCAGGCTCCATGCCACCGTCCACCTTCTCGTTTTGACAACCGTAGGACCCCTACGGTTAAAGTGTAGGGGTACTTTCAGTTTATCCGAGGAGTGAAAGATGGTGCCGTCCACCCCGATCATCGCCCTGGTCACGGGCGCCAACAAGGGACTGGGCCTGGCCACGGCCCGGCAGCTCGCCGAACGCGGCTGCACCGTGCTGCTCGGCAGCCGCGACGCCGAGCGCGGCGCCAAGGCGGCCGGAGAGCTCGCCGAGGCCGGGCTCGCGGTGCGCCCCGTGCGCATCGACATCACGGACGACGCCTCCGTGGCCGAGGCCGCCGCGTTCGTCGACCGCGAGTACGGCCGCCTCGACGTGCTGGTGAACAACGCCGGCGTGCTCGTACGCAGGCCCCCGGCCGAGGTGTCGGCCGACGACCTGCGCCCGGAGTTCGAGACCAACGTCTTCGGCATGGTGCGGGTCGTGCACGAGATGCTGCCGCTGCTACGCCGCTCCCGGTCGCCGCGCATCGTCAACGTCTCCAGCGACTCCGCCACCTTCGCCAACGCCACCGAGCAGGGCTCCATGTTCGCCCGCTCGCACGACTCCTTCGCGTACTCGGCGACGAAGACCGCGGTCAACATGCTGACGGTCAAGTACGCCAACGCCTTCCTCGACGACCCCGAGCTGGCCCACGTGAAGATCAACGCCGTGACGCCCGGGTACGTCGCGACCGATCTGAACGGCTTCCAGGGCGTGCGCAGCCCCGACCAGGGCGCCCGCGCCGTGGTGCACTGGGCCATGGTCGGCGACGACGGCGAGACGGGCGGCTTCTTCGACGAGAACGGCCGCGTCCCCTGGTAACGCCCCCGACCGCCCAGGGGGAAGCGGGCCGGCTAGGCCGCCCGGCTCAGGTTCTCGCCGAAGAACCCGGCGATCCTCTCGACGGCGAGATCCACGTGCTGCTTCCTGTCATAGAGGTCAACGTGGCTGGCGCCGTCGATCCAGTGGATCTCCTTGGGGCCGGTGGCGCGCTGGAAGGCTTCGATGCTCATCCACGAGGTGACGGCGCGGGTGCCGACGATCATGAGCAGCGGCCGGTGCCCGATCAGCGGGATCGGCGCGAAGGCGTCGAAGGCCGCCATCCTGTCGATGCTGTCCCAGGTGAGGGCGCCCGCCGAGCGGGGGTGCCGGCCACGTTCGGTGCGGTAGTACTCGAAGCCCTCGGCACCGTGCTCGCCGCCGAGCGCATGGGCCTGCTCGACGGTGTCGGGGAAGAGGGTCAGCACCGGCGGCTCCCCGCCCCGGGCCGCGACGGTACGGGCGTGGGCCGCGGCGTCCAGCATGCCGAGGAACACGGCCGGGTCCTGGGCACCGTCGGCCCCCAGGCGGAACTGGCGGGCGACGTCGACGGCGCTGACGGTGGCGACGGCCTTGACGCGGCGGTCGCCCGCGGTGGCGGCGAGGGCGTAGCCGCCGGAGGCGCAGATGCCGAGCACGCCGATGCGGTCGGGATCGACGTCGTCCCGGCTGGTGAGGAAGGAGACGGCGGCCTTGAGATCCTCGACGCGCTGCGCGGGGTCCTCCAGGCCGCGCGGTTCGCCGCCGCTCTCGCCCTGGTAGGCCGCGTCGTAGGCGAGCGCGACGAACCCCCTTTCGGCCAGGTGGCCCGCGTAGAGGCCGGCGGCCTGCTCCTTCACGCCGGTGCCGGGGTGTCCGACGACGATCGCCGGACGCGGCCCCTCGGCCGGGGTGTCGGGCAGGTGGAGATGGCCGGCGAGCGGGATGCCGGCGCTGTGGAAGGTGACGTCGATCTTCGTCATGGGACTCTCCGTCCAGTGGTCAGCCGGCCCGGCACGGCGCCGGGCACGTGTCCACAGTCGTCGCAGTTCCAAGCGGGCAAAAGCGGCGAGTTCTTGCCTGGGAAAAGACCTGCCCCCTCACTCCCACCGCTCCAGGACCGACAATGGGGACATGACCAGCACATCCCGTCCCGGCGAGCTCGGCGCCTTCCTCAAGGCTCGCCGGGCACAACTGGCTCCGCAGGACCTCGGCCTGCCCGAGCAGGACTCTCGCCGCAAGGTCGCGGGGCTCCGCCGTGAGGAGGTCGCCCAGGTCGCCGCGATCAGCGTCGACTACTACACGCGGCTGGAGCAGGGCCGCGTACGCGCGTCCGCCTCGGTGCTCGCCACGCTGGCCCGGGCACTGCGTCTCGACGACGACCAGCAGCGGTACCTGTACCAGCTGGCCGGCAGGACCGACGCGCGGCCCCGCAGGCGCCGGCCCGCGCAGCGCGTACGCCCCGCCATGCGTCGCCTGCTCGACCAGCTCACCGCAACCCCCGCCATCGTCCTGGGCAAACGGCTGGACATCCTGGAGTGGAACGCCGGCGCCGCCGCCCTGTACACCGACTTCTCGCAGCTCCCCGCGGATCGGCGCAACTACCTGTACCTGTTGTTCACCGACCCGATCATCCGGAGCATGCACCTGGAGTGGGAGCACGACGCCCGCGACGCCGTCGCCGCCCTGCGCATGGAGTCCGCGGCCAATCCCGACGACCCCCAGCTCGCCCTGCTCGTCGGCGAGCTGTCGGTGCGGGACGCCGACTTCCGTACCTGGTGGGCGGAGCACCGCGTCAACAACGCCGCCTACGGCACCAAGCGCTACCGGCACCGGCTGGTCGGCGACCTCACCCTCGAATGCGACACGTGGAGCAGCCCCGACGGCTCGGGGCAGCGCCTCATGGTCCTCACCGCCGAGCCCGGTTCCCCGTCGCACGACGCGCTGCGCATCCTCACCTCGTGGGCGCCCGGGCAACCGAGCGGGAGCCTCTCCTCCGCGCCCCGCTGACGGCTCCGGGGGCAAGTCGACCCGGCCGTCCACGACGGTGACGCGCGAAGGGTCACGGCAGGCTGATGTGGCGGCCCTGCCAGCGGGAGCGCAGCCACCGGTCGTGGCTGGCGACCACGATCCCGCCGGGCCCATCGGTGCCCAGGGCCTCTTCCAGCTCGTCGGAGAGGCCAGGTGAGAGGTGGTTGGTGGGTTCGTCGAGCAGGAGCACCTCGGGTGGGTCAGCCACCAGCAGCGCCAGAGCCAGCCGGCGGCGCTGGCCGACCGACAGCTCTCCCACTCGCATGTCCACGTCACGCGGGCCGATCAGGCCGAGCGAGAGCAGCGGTACGGACTCGGCGCGCTCCGGACCGAGCGCCCGCTCGTACGTCTCCCGCACCGTGCGGTCCGGCCGCTCGAACACGGTGTCCTGGGCCAGCAGCCCGACGGTCAGCCCGTGCCGTCGCCGCACCTCTCCCTCCGCGTCCAGCCGTCCGGCCAGCACCGCCAGGAGCGTGGACTTGCCCGCGCCGTTCGGCCCGGTGACCAGCAGCCGCTCCCCTGGCGCCACGTCTAGCCGGTCGATGGAGAGCCGTCCCGGAACCCGCACCTCCCGTAGTGACAGCAAGGTCTCGTCGTGGGGATCGCGGAGGCCGGCGGTGGAGGTAAAGGCAGTGGCGGTGGCGGTGGCCAGGGTGCGGGGATGGAAGCGGAGCGGGGGTGGTGGGGCGGGGATCTGCTCGCGTTCCAGCTCGGCGAGCCGGCGGGCGGCATTGCGCACCCGCCGCGCGATCTGGTGCTGCACGCGTCCCGCGCGGTGCCCGTACCCCATCTTCTCGTTGTCGCGTCGCAACCCGTCCGGCGCCACCCGCCGCGCCGTCACCGCGACGGCGCGGCGCAGCTCGCCGAGCTCCTCCTGCTCTTCCGCGTGGCGACGCTCCCAGCGCTCGCGCTCGGCGCGCTTCCCGGCCAGGTACGCGCCGTATCCGCCTCCGTACCGGACGGGCCCGCCCACCGCCGGGTCGAGATCGACCAGGTCCGTGCAGACCGCGTCCAGGAACGCCCGGTCGTGGCTGGCCACGACCACCACCCCCGTCATGCCGCGGAGCCGCTCCTCCACGAAGGCTGCGGCGGCATCGTCCAGGTGATTGGTGGGCTCGTCCAGCAGCAGCGCGGCGGGCTGTCTGATCAGGAGCGCCGCCAGGGCGAGCCGCCCGCGCTGCCCGCCCGACAACGACGCGAGCACGCGCCCGTGCGGCACGCCGCCCAGGCCGAGCCGGTCAAGGATGATCTCCGCGCGCCGGTCGGCGTCCCAGGACTCGCGCTGTTGCGCCCGGTCGAGCCGGGCCCCGTACGCTTCGAGCAGAGCGGCGTCGTCCGGGGCCTCGGTGAGCGCCCGGGTGAGCCGGTCGAGCTCGGCCAGGTCCGTACGGGCCTCCCGCAGGGCGTCGTCGAGCACGCCGGCGACGGTGCTGTCGCCGGCGTACGGCACCTCCTGGTGCAGGAAGCCCAGGTCGGCGGGCCGGACGACGGTGCCGGAGTCCGGCTCGTCCGCTCCGGCCAGCAGCCGCAGCAGGGTGGACTTGCCGGCACCGTTCTCGCCGATCAGCCCGATCCGGTGGCCTGGTGCGGCGGTGAGCGAGACGCCGTCGAGCACGCGCCGCGCGCCCAGCGTCCGTACGAGGTCGCGGGCGAGCAGCACGTCACTCACCGGCGGGCCCCCCGGTCTCCAGCAGCCGCCCTTCGGACAGCTCCAGCCAGCGCTCCACCTTGATCTCCGCGAGGAACCGCTCGTCGTGGCTGACCACCACGAACGCCCCCTCGTACGCTCCGAGCGCGCTCTCCAGCTGGCCCACGCTGACCAGGTCGAGGTTGTTGGTGGGCTCGTCGAGCAGCAGGAGCTGGGGCGCCGGCTCGGCGCACAGCACGCAGGCCAGGGTGGCGCGCAGCCGTTCGCCGCCGGACAGCACGCCCACCGGCAGGTGGGCACGGGCGCCGCGGAACAGGAACCGGGCCAGCAGGTTCATCCGGTCCGCGGGCGGCCTGCCGGGGGCGAACGCGGCCAGGTTCTCGGCCACGGTGCGCTCGACGTCGAGCAGGTCGAGCCGCTGCGAGAGGTAGGCGACCCGGCCGTCGGCCCGCCTGGTCGTGCCGCCGTCGGGCTCCAGGTCGCCGCTGATCAGGCGGAGCAAGGTGGACTTGCCCGCGCCGTTGGGGCCGGTCAGCGCGATGCGCTCGGGCCCGCGGACGGTCAGGTCGATGCCCGGCGCGGCGAACAGGCCGCGGGCCTGCAGGCGTTCGCCGTGGAAGACCGTACGGCCGGCGGGCACGTTGGTCCCCGGCAGTTCCAGCGCGATCCTCTGGTCGTCGCGCAGTGCCCGCCCGGCCTCGTCGAGCTTGGCCTTGGCGTCGCTGACGCGGGCGGCGTGCACCTGACCCGCCCGCCCGGCCGACTCCTGCGCGCCGCGCTTCATGTTCCCGGCGAAGATCCGCGGCAGGCCGGCGTTCTTGAGATTGCGGGCGGCGTTGCCGGCCCGGCGCTCGGCGCGCTCGCGGGCCTGCTGCATCTCCCGCTTCTCGCGCTTGAGCTCCTGTTCGGCGCTGCGCACGTCGCGTTCGGCGGCCTCCTGCTCGGCGCGCACGGCTTCCTCGTACACGGTGAAGCCGCCGCCGTAGAAGCGGAGGTCGCCGCGGTCGAGCTCGGCGATGCGGTCCATGCGGTCGAGCAGGGCCCGGTCGTGGCTGACCAGGAGCAGGCAGCCGTTCCAGTCGCCGAGCACGTCGTAGAGCCGGCGGCGGGCGCCGAGGTCGAGGTTGTTCGTCGGCTCGTCGAGCAGCAGCACGTCGGGCCGCTTGAGGAGCTGCGCGGCGAGGCCGAGCGAGACGACCTGGCCGCCGCTCAGCGTGCCCAGCGTGCGGCCGAACGCGAGGTCGCCGAGCCCGAGCCGGTCGAGCTGGGCACGGGTGCGCTCCTCGACGTCCCAGTCGTTGCCGATGGTGGTGAAGTGCTCCTCGCTCGCGTCGCCGGACTCGATGGCGTCCAGCGCGGCGATCACGGAGGCGATGCCGAGGACCTCGGCCACGGTCAGGTCGCCGGTGAGGGGCAGGCTCTGCGGCAGGTAGCCGAGCACCCCCTGCACGGTGACGCTCCCGCCGGCGGGGCGGTGCTCGCCGGCGATCAGCTTGAGCAGGGTGCTCTTGCCGGCCCCGTTCGGGGCGACGAGCCCGGTACGGCCGCCGCCCACGCTGAAGGACAGGTCGTGGAAGACGGGGGTGTCGTCGGGCCAGGAAAAGGACAGGTGGGAACAGACGATGAACGCGTCGGACATGCTGGAAGACCTCGTAGGAGAACACGGGCGCGCCGAAGCCGCCCGGTGAAAGGGCCAGGGATTCGGGGAACGACGACCGGGGCCACGTCGGCGGCGGTCAAGTGCGCCTGCCGGGGCCGGTCAACCTCCGGTATCACCCGGAGATGTCGTCGTCACCTGCCACGTCTGGTCTCCTAGCTTCTGGTCTCAAGCGTCTTTCACCATAGCAGCCGCCGGGAACAGCTCCGGCCGGCCCGCCCCGCGCTCATCGCCGGTCCAGCTCCTCCACCCATTGGGGATGGTTCTTCCTGGCCCACTCCGGCGGCACCGATCCCGTACGCATCCCGCGCCGCGCGAGCGGATCCCGGTAGGCCAGCCGGATGTGCCCGAACACGACGACGGCGATCGCCAGCGCCGTCACGTCGTGCACGAAGATCGCGCTCGTGCGGGAGATGGCCGGCAGGGCCCCGGTGAACCACATCAGCAGGCCGGTGAACGTCATGATCGGCACGGCGCCGGCGATCCAGCCGGCGTAGATCTTCTGCCCGGCGTTGAACTTGCCGGCCGGGCGTGGCCCCGGCGTGTTCCCGCGCACCGCGCGCAGCCACTGCCGGTCGTACGGCGCCAGCCGGTTGAGCCTGCGCAGGTCGGCGCGGAAGGCCCGCGAGACGAGGCCGAGGAGGAACGGCACGGGCAGCAGGAGCCCGGACCACTCGTGGACGACGACCACCAGGTGGCGGCGGCCGACCAGCTGGGCCAGCGGCGTGAAGTACAGGCAGGCCGCCGCCGCCACGCACACCAGCATGAGCCCGGCGGTGACCCGGTGGACCAGGCGCTGGACGCGGTCGAAGCGCGGCAGCAGGCGCTCAGGCCGCCTGGTCGAGCCAGCCGTCGACGTCATAGCCGTACTCCTCCCAGTAACCGGGGATGACCTTGTCGGTGACGGTGATGCCGGAGAGCCATTTGGCGGACTTGTAGAAGTACATCGGCGCGACGTAGAGCCGTACGGGGCCGCCGTGGGCGTGGGTGAGCGGCTTGTCCAGCATGTCCAGCGCCACCAGCACGTCCGAGCGGCGGGCCTGCTCGATCGTGAGGCTCTCGCTGTAGACGCCGTCGAAGCAGGTGAAGCGGACCGCCTTGCCGTCGGGGCGCACTCCCGCCAGGTCGAGAAGGTGCGAGAGCAGCACCCCCGCGAAGGGGACGTCCGGCACCCGCCAGCCGTCGGTGCACCGCGCCTCGCCGACGACCCGCGTCCGGGGCAGCGCGCGCAGCTCGTCCAGCGTGTACGTCCCAGGACGGTCGACGAGGCCGCCGATCTCCAGCCGGTAGTCGGCCGCGGTCTTCCGGGGCACCGAGGCCGCCACGCTGTAGTAGCGGAAGCCGCCCGGGTTGGGCAGCAGCCCGGTGAGCCCGGTGGGGTCGTTCTGGGAGGCGGCCCCGAGGAATCCTTCCCAGCCGCGCTGCAGGAAGGGCGCGCCGGCGATGGCGGCCGCACCCGCGCCGAGCATCGAGAGCATCACCCGGCGCGCGATCGGCGGGCCGCTCTCCGCCGGTTCGGCCGCGCCCGCCTCGGTGGCGGGCGGGGAGACGCCGGGCGTCATCGCCTCCGCCGATCGTCCCCGCCGGCCACGTCCTGGCGAACGAACAGGTTCAGGTGACGTTCCGTCCACAGTTCCTCCTCTATCTGGTGGTCTCGCCATTGCTCTGGAGGGTCGGACAGCCAGTCGTGGCCGAAGATCGCGTACGGATCGTCCGCGCGCACGCGCTCCAGCTCGTAGTGACCCAGGTAGTCCAGCAACGGCCGCCACACCTGTCCGTTCGCCGTGACCAGGTACGAGGCCGCCAACCCCGGTTCGTGCAGCCAGCCGCGCATCATCCACGCCTGGAGCACGTCCGTGACGGGGGACGGCTTGCCGTCGAAGCCCGGGTGGATCAGGTGCCGCGTGATCGCGACGTGCGCCCCGGGCGGCACGGCCATGCGCCGGCCCACGTCGTGCCAGATCTCCCCCACGACGGGGTCGGCCGCCAGCTCTTCCTGCTCCGGTGTCCGCAGGGTCAGGCGGCTCATGAAGGCGCGCAGGCGGTTGCTCCCGCGGCACCGGAGCAGGGAGAACGCCCCCGGCTGACGGCCCAGCCAGAACCGGACGGACGCGGCCGTGAACTCGCCGTGGCTCTCGCGCGCCAGGGTGACGAGTTCGTCGTGGTCGGCCGGGGTCACCCCGGACGCCCGCACCTCCTCCTCGCCCACCGTCGAGACGTGCCGGCACACGACCCCGCCGCGCCGGCGCAGATGGGCGATGGTCCGCATGACCGCCACGCACGCGTGCGGGTCGCGGGCGTCGCGCAGGAGCTCGCCCATGACATAATGGCGGATCCGCCGGTGCATCCGCTCGTAGCCGACGGGATCCCGCCACCGCAGGTGATGGTCGAGGGCTTCGCGCAGCACACCGTTGACGTCGAGGCCGTGAGTGGCGGGCTCGACGTAGGGTTGCGCCCGGAGCCAGTCGAACAGTTCCGCCGCCCGGCCGCCCGGCACCACAGCGCTGAGGAGGTCCTCGGTGGTGTGGCGGGCGAGCGCGCACACGTACAGCGCCGATCGGTGCGCCTCCGTCGGCGCGCTACCGGCCAGGCGCGCCAGCACGCTGTCGACCACATACCGTACGGCGTCACGGCGCGACGGCTGTCCCGTGGCCGACATGCTCCTGCCGACCTCCGCGGCGAGCGACAGCGCGAAGGGGTTGCCCGCGGCGAAGTCCACGATGGACTGCCGGAGGCCGGGGTCGACGCCGCGGGCTTCGAGCAGCGCGGTGGACTCCTGGACGGTGAGGGCTTCGAGGTGCCGAAGCACGATCGTCCCGGACCAGGCCGGATCGGCGAGCCAGGCGGCGCTCGGCCCGGTCCGGCCCGCCACCACGGTGATCGTGTCGCCGGGCAGCTCGCGGAGGTACTCGTCGCGCAGCCACGGTTCGAGGTCCGCCAGCTCCTCGAAGGAGTCGATGAGGAGCACCGGGCCGGAGCCGCCGGAGGGCTCCTCCGCGAATCGCCGGAGGCGGTCGCGCGCCTCCGCGGGCGCCGAGCCGTGGAGGTGCCATACCTGCCGGCCCGCGGCGGCCGCGTCGTCGGCGAGCTCGCGCAGCAGCGCCGACTTGCCGATGCCGGCGGGTCCGCGGACGAAGAGCAGACCCGGACGTCCGCCACGGCCGTTGTTCAGCAGGTCCTGGAAGGCGGCGCGTTCGGTGTCCCTGCCGACGAACCGCGGATCGGCCGGCCGGCCCACCGGCACGGCGGGCTCCTGCGGGGAGCGGGCGGGGGGCCGCTCGGCCCAGGCGGCGGGGGCGAATTCGTCGTCGTGGTCCGCGTCGGCCCGGAGGATCCTGTCGTGCAGGGCCCGGAGCCGCGGTCCCGGGCCGAAGCCCAGTTCCCTGCCCAGCAGGTCGTAGACCGTCCGGTAGATCTCCAGCGCCTCCGCCCGCCTGCCGCTGCGGTACAGGGCGAGGAGATAGATCTCGTACAACGGCTCTTCGAGCCGGTTCTGCTCGATGAGGAGCGGGACCTCGGCCACCACCTCGGTGTGCTCCCCCAGCTCCAGGCGGAGCTGCAGCAACTCCTGGGTGGCGGTCAGCTTCAGCCGCTCCAGCCGGAACCGCTCACGTGCGGCGGCCTCGCCCGGGACCCCGGCCAGTGCCGTGCCCGTCCACAGGCCGAGCGCCCGCCCCAGACGGTCCGCGGCCGCCGGGACCTGCCCGCTCGCGCGCTCCTGCCGGGCGATCTCCAGCAGGTCGGCGAACTCGGTGGCGTCCAGCGCGAACAGCGACGGGTCCAGCATGTAGCCCCCGGGCTGGGAGCTGATCGCCGTGCCCAGTCCGTGCTCGGACAGCAGCCGCCGGATACGGGAGATGTAGGTCCGGATGACGGCTTCGCCGGTGGCCGGTGCCCGCTCGCCCCACAGGCCGTCGACCAGCTCACCGATCCGTACGAAGCTGCCGCTGTTGGCCAGGAGCGCCATCAGGACGGCCTGTTGCTGCGGTGGGCCGAGATCCAGTCGCGTATCACCGCAGCACAGACCGGGCGGTCCGAGAACGGTGAACCTGCAGGGAGCCGAGACGACGTTCGGCTGTCCAATCACGATCGGGGCGCTTTCCTTACGGGAGTGCACGGCGGCCGGCCCGTCGTACGGGCCGCGGTACCCAGAAGGTAGGTTCACCCGGATCGCCTTCGCGAGCGTCATGTGACGCTGTGCGTGTACGCCATCGCTCAGCCGGACAGCGCGTCAACAGTCCCGACGCGGCGTCAGTAGGCTCGGTCAGAGATGCCGGGGGGCATCGGTGACGGTCGCGCGCTGGGCGAGAGGGTGGGGGTTCTCGATGGCCGGGGTGAGCTTCGGGTTGTTGGGTCCGATCAGGGTCCGGAGCGGAGGGGAGGACCTGGAGGCCGGCTCTCCGCAACAGCGGGGAGTGCTGGCCCTGCTGCTCCTGAGCGAGGGGCGTCAGGTCATGCTCGACGAGATCGTGAGCGCGTTGTGGGGCGACCAGGCGCCGCGCAGCGCCGTCGTGAGCACCCGCACCTACGTCTCCAGGCTGCGCCGGATGCTGACCGCCGGCGGTGCCGCCGGAGCGGGCACCGAGGCGGAGATCAGGTCGGCGGGCGGCGGCTACCAGCTGGTCGTGGACCCCGGCGCGGTCGACGTGGCGGTGTTCCGGCAGGCCACCGCCGCCGCGCGGGAGGCCCGTGCGCGGGGGGAGGTCGCGGAGGCCGCCCGGCTGCTGCGCGGCGCGCTGGCGCTGTGGCGCGGGCCGGCGTTCGAGGGGCTGGGCGGATCCTTCTTCGAGGGCCGCCGCGCCTGGCTGGAGCAGCTGCGCGCGTCGGCCATGGAGGAGCGCTGGGCACTCGACATCGCGCGGGGCGACTGTGGCGAGGCGATCGCCGACCTGATGCCTGCGACGGCGGCGGAGCCCTATCGCGAGCGGTTGTGGGAGTTGCTGATGTGGGCCCTCCACCGCGACGGCCGCCGGGGGGAAGCTCTGTCGGCCTATCACCGGATCGCCCGGTTGCTGGACGACAATCTGGGCCTGCAGCCCGGCCCTGGCCTGCGCAGGATGTACGCCCGGATCAGGACGGCGGCCGACGCCTCGCTCGTCTGAGCCGCTGATGGGCCGCCGTGAGCAGGATCGGGCCCTTATCGGGAGGCATGCCTTTCCTCGAGGGTCCTGAGCATGCGCGCGAGATCGGCCCGGGAGCTCACCCCCAGCTTGGGGAAGATCCGGTGCAGGTGGGTGCCGACAGTGCGGTGAGAAAGGTACAGCCGTTGCCCGATCTCCCGGTTCGTCAGCCCCTCGGCGGCCAGCTGCGCGATGTTCAGCTCGTGCGGGGTGAGCTTCTCCCGCGCGTCCGGGTCCCGGTTCGGGCTCGACTCCCCCGCGCTGCGCAGCTCCCCTCGTGCGCGCTCGCCCCACGCGGCCATGCCGAGCGCGTCGAACGTCTCCCTGGCCGTACGCAGGTGCGACCGGGATTCAGCGGCCCGGCGCTGCCGCCGCAACCATTCGCCGAACGCCAGATGGAGGCGTCCGCGTTCGGCGGGCCACCCGGTCAGGTCGGCCCGCAGCGCGGCCGTGAACAGCTTCTCCGCCTCCTCGCTCGGGGCCAGCACGGCGCGCGCGTAGCGCAGCCCGATGTGCAGCGCCGGTGACGGCGTCGATGCGGCCAGCGGCTCCAGGCCGCGCAGGATGTCGCGCATGTCGTCGGTACGCCCGGCACGTACGGCGGCCTCGGTGAGCTCCGCGAGGCAGTACGCGCGCAGGGCCAGCTGGTAGGCGGGGTCCGCGGGATCGAGAATCCTGCTCAACGCGGCGAACGCGTCGTCGAAGCGCGCCTCGCTCAGGGCCACGAGCCCGCGCGTGAGCTGGACGGTGGCCAGGACGGGCCGGGCGCCGGCCGGGAGTGCGACCCGTTCGGCCTCGTCGGCGAGCGCTCTGGCCCGCCCGTGGTCGCCCCTCAGCGCGGCGATCTCGGCCTGGACGGCCGTGGCCAGGCCGTACATGAACGGCTGCCCGGTTTCCTGGGCGAGCTTGGCGGCCTCCGCCGCGATCGGTACGGCCGTGGCCAGGTCACCGAGCCGGGCCCGGCTCCACGCCTGGACGGCCAGCGCCCGGGGAAGCAGCCCGAGCCGGCCCTGAGCACGCAGGCCGGGCGCGGCCGCCGCGGAGAAGCGGGCAGCCAGGTCGAACGCCCCGACCTGCAGGGCCGCGCTGCCCAGGTAACGATCGATCTCGGGGACGGCACCGGCCGTGCCGGCCAGTTTGCGCAGCTGGTCGAGCGTGCTGCCGCCCCGCTCGAACGGCGCGACGTACGCGGCGACCGCGACCATGCGCGGGTCGTCGGCGGGGACGGGCAGCCGGTCGGCCACCTCCAGCAACGAGCGGCGCGCGGCCGGACCCGGTTCGGACCAGAAGCAGCGCATGGCCGCCCCCCACAGGATCCGCGCAGCCGGCTCCACCTCGCCGTCGGCGGCCACCGACCCGGCCAGCTCGGCCAGCTCTGACACGCGGGAGACGTCCTCGCGCACCCCGTCCTCGAAGCCGCTGAGCAGCCAGGCGGCGGTGGCGCGCCGGCGCGGGGAGAGTTCGAGGGCTTGTGCGTCGCGCACCAGACGCTCGGCCGTGGCGCGGCTGCCGGACTCGACCGCGAGCTCGGCCGCTCTCAGCAACCTGAGCGCCTTCCGGTCCTGCCCCTCACTCAGCCGGGCCGCCTGCTCCAGTGCCGCGATGGCGGCGGCGACCCCGCCCCGGTGCCGGGCCCGGTCGGCCGCGCGGTCCAGCTCGGCCGCCACGCCCTCGTCGGCTCCGGCCGTCGCGGCGGCCCGGTGCCAGGCCCGCCGGTCCGGCTGTTCGTGCAGCGTCTCGGCCAGCGCCAGGTGGGCCTGCCGGCGTTCGGCGAGCGTCGAGGCCGCCGCGATGGCCGACCGCATCAGGGGGTGGCGGAACGTCACCGTGCCGATGGCGAGGTCGATCAGCCGGACCTCGGCGGCCGGTGCGAGGATCTCCGGCTCGGCAGCCGACCCCAGGATCAGGCCCGTGGCCGCGAGCGTCTCGGCGACCGAATCGCTCTGGTTGAGCGCCGCGGCCAGGAGGGCGGTGCGGGCCGGAGCCGGCAGGGCGGCCACCCGGGCGGTGAACGCGCGCTCGAGACGCTCGCTCAGGGGCAGCACCGGGCCCAGCCCGCCCCGGTCATCGCTCAGAGACATCAGTGGGTCCGGGCCGCCGTGGTGTTCCAGGGCCGCCGGCAGCTCGGTCAGCGCCAGCGGGTTGCCCGCGGCCTCCGCCAGCAGCCGCGCCCGTACCGCCGGGGTGAGGCCGGGGGCGATCGAGTCGAGGAGCTCGGCGGCGACCTCGTCGGAGAGCCGGGCAACGGGCATCGGGGCCAGCCCGGCGTCCTGCAGGTGCGAGCGCTCGCCGTCCCGGAGTGTCGCGATCATGACGATGGGCTCGGACTCGATCCGGCGCGCCACGAAGGCGAGGACGTCGGCGCTGGCGGGATCGAGCCAGTGCACGTCCTCGGCGACGACCAGCAGCGGCCGGGCGGCGGCCGCCTCGGCCAGCAGGGTCAGCGTGGCCAGGCCGACAAGGTGGGCGCTGGGCTCGGCCGCCTCGGCGAGGCCCAGCGCGCCGCGCAGGGCGTCACGCTGCGGGGCCGGCAGCGCGTCCACGCCTGCCTGGACCGGGTACAGCAGTTGGTGCAACCCGGCGTACGCGAGATCCCGCTCGGCCTCCACGCCGGTCGTCGTCAGCACGCGCAGGCCCGCGGCCGACGCCGCGGCGACCGCCGCCGCCACGAGCGCGGACTTCCCGATGCCGGCCTCCCCCCGAAGGAGAACGCCGCCGGCGCCCCCGGGGGCGTCGACGAGCTCGGCCAGGGCCTTCAGCTCGGCTCCCCGTCCGAAAAGTGGCATGATGCGGCACTCCTACCCTCGGAATCGTCGGCTGTCTCTCCCCCCAGCCGCGCGCGAGTCCTGCCGCGACCCTACCGAAAGTGCCCGGATACGACGCTTCGCCGGGGGGGCCCGGACGCCCGACGCCGGGACAAGCGGACGTATACGTACGAGATGGACGCCCGTCTCGGGCGCCAACCGTTCGTCAACGGAACCTCCTCCCGCTGCTTCTACGCTCCCCGGCATGTCGACCAACGCTGAGGCCGGGGCCGTCACCGAGACCCGCCTCATTCACGCATTCCACCGGCGCGCCACGACGTTGCTGGCCGAGGCCGCCCTCCGGCCCTCCGTCCCCCTCGCGGCCCTGGCCGAGCTGCGCGAGTTCCTCGTCCAGAACCTGCGCCACCATCACGAGACCGAGGACCACCAGCTGTGGCCGATGATCGCGGCGGTGGCGCCGGAGGCGGCGGCGCAACTGGCCGTCCTGAGCGAGGAGCACGACGAGCTCGACGCCGCACTCGACGCCCTCGAGGCCGCGCCGAGCCACCGGGACGGTGACCGCCCGGGGTTGCGGCGGGCCGCCGAAGCGGTCCGGGCCCTGGTGCACCGGCATCTGGAGCATGAAGAGCCGATCCTGTTCCCGGCGCTGCGCGAGCACCTCTCGCCGGAGGAGTGGACCGCGTTCTCCCGGGAAGTCGTCGCCACCTCGCCGACCGTGGCGGGGCATCTGATCGTGGGATTCCTCGACCAGGTCGGCACGCCGGAGGAGGTCGCGTTCGTCCTGTCCGGCCTGCCGGAGCCCGCGCAGCGGTTCGTGCCCGTGCTGCGCGAGCAGGCGCACGCCGCCCTCGCCGTCCTGTCCGGCGCCACGGAAGGCTGAGCGCACATGACACTCGGACTCGCCGTGCCCTTCGTCGATCCCGCCGCGCTGGTCGCGTGGGCGCGGCGGGCGGACGCCGGTCCGTACGCCAGGATCGGCGTGCCGGACCGGATCGTGTACGACAACCCCGAGACCATGGTCATGCTGGCCGCCATGGCGGCAGTGACGGAGCGGATCCGGGTGCAGTCGGAAGTGGTGCTCGCACCGCTGCGCGACCCGGTGCTGCTGGCCAAGCAGAGCGCGACGCTCGACAGGTTGTCCGGTGGCCGGTTCGCCCTGGGTCTCGGGGTCGGCGCGCGGGAGGACGACTTCCAGGCCGTGGGCGCCGATCACGCCTCTCGCGGGCGGCGGATGGACGAGCAGCTGGCGACCATGCGCCGGGTCTGGGCCAGCGAACCGGTCGCCCCGGGTCTCGGGCCGGTCGGTCCGGCCCCGGTGCGGGCGGGAGGTCCCGAGCTGCTCTTCGGCGGCTTCGCGCGGCCGGCGCTGGCCCGGATCGCCCGGTGGGGCACCGGCTACGTATGCCCGGCTCCACCGGGGTACGCGGGGGCGTTGTTCGAGCTCGTCAGACGGCAGTGGAAGGACGCGGGCCGGCCGGGCGAACCGCTGCTCGTCGCCCAGGTCAACGTCGCGCTGGGGCCGGAGCCCACCGTGGCGGAGGCACGGGCGGCGCTGCTGCGCTATTACGGGTTCGCACCGGAGCTCGCCGCGCAGTCCGTGCAGGCGATGGCGACGACCGCCGCGGGGATCCGGGAAGCCGTCGCCGCCCATCGGGACCTCGGAGCGCACGAGGTGATGCTCAGCTGCTGGTCCGACGACATCGAGCAGATCGACCGGCTGGCGGACCTGCTGGCGTGACCCTTTCCGGCCCGACCGCGCGGCGGACGCGACCTGCCGCCGCGCCCGCCGTCCGGCTTGTTCGCGCTCAGACCACCTGGGCGAAGCAGGCGAGGGCGACGGCCACCACGAGCACGGCCACCGCCAACACCCTCATGAGATTCGATACGAGCACCGGATCCTCCTTTCGCCGGGGAATGCGTCACCTGTCTGACTGGTGATGATAATCTCAGCATATCCGTCACCGGTCAAAGCAGTGACGGATGAGCTCTTTTGGACTTGACGGTCCATTTTCGGATGCGGAAGCTGACGAGAGCCGCCCGCGAACGGAGTGACACCCTCATGCCTCTCGACCACTGCTACCTGCTCGGACGTTCCGGGGTATACGCGTCGTCAACGTCCCGCATGCAGGCGGCGCCTAAGGTCGTACGCCGTGTCGAGTCACCCGAAATCTCGCGAACCGCCGGACGCAAAAGAAGGGCACATGAACACCGCCGCCACGACCCCGCTGTCGCCGGCCACGCACACCGTCAACGTCGGGCGCGTCGCCCAGCGCTACCAAAGCGCCCCGGTGACCGGCCCCGAGCATTTCGCCGAGTCGGCGCGCAACATGGAGGCGTTCGCGCCACTGTCCTCCGTCATCTGCGGTCCGCGCCGGGCCGGGGAGCTGGCCGCCGGGATCCCCCGCGCCGGGCTGGTCCTGCTGGAGCACAGCGGCCATCTCGGTCACGTCGAGGAGCCGGAGGCCTTCGCGCGCGCCGTGACGGCCTTCGTGGCAGCCACGGCCGGGTGACGGGGTCAGCGCGCCTGCGGGGTGCCGACGCCGCGCAGCAGCGTGTCGACCACGACGTCGGCGGCCTGCGCGGCGCTCAGCTCGGACAGGTCCTCGGCGGCGCGTTCCAGCAGCGGCGGCAGGACGGTGGCCACCCAGCCGGGCGGCAGGCCGGAGCGCAGCAGACCCTCGTCGGTCGCGCGCCGCAGGAAGGCGTCGACCTCGTCGATCAGCCGGCGGCGGCGCTCCTGGATCGTCACGTCGCGGAGCATCCGGCTCGTCTCCACGGGCCACTTGCGGTTGACGGCGATGATGCCTTCGACGTAGCGATGCAGCGCGACCGCGACGGGGGCCTCGCGCAGCCTGGCGGCCTCGATGGCCTCCTCGACCGCGTCGTAGCGGGCCCCGTAGACGGCGGCCATGAGGTCTTCGCGGGAGGCGAAGCGGCGGTAGACCGTGCGGCGGTCCACTCCCGCCGCGGCGGCGATGGCGGCGATGGTCGCTGAGGGGTCGTCGGCGAGCATGCGGGCGCCCGTGCTCAGGACGCGTTCCAGGTTGCGCGTCGCGTCTGCTCTCACCTGGTCAAGATACTCCGTCCCGTAGCATATGAAGCAACTTAGTGTCACATTAATGGGAAAGTTATACTTCCAAGCGCTACTCTTATGAGGCACTTATTAGGTCAGCGCTTCGTGGCCAAGGACTCTGGCCTGATCGGCCCTACCCGAAGGAGTGAGGGAAGCGTGGAGTCGCTCGTCTCGACGATGGTGGGCCGGGATGACGTCCAAGGGGAACTGTCGGCGTTCATGGCGGCCACCGGGGGGCAGGCCCTCATCCTCAGAGGCGAGACCGGGGTCGGCAAGAGCGCCCTGCTCGACCACGTGGCCGGCCTCGCCGCCTCGGAGAACCACCGGGTGATCCGCGCCGCCGGCGTCGAGGCGGAGGCGGAGCTGCCCTTCGCCGGCCTGCACCAGCTGCTGTACTCGCTGCTGCCCCGCTCGGCCGAGCTCGACGAGGGCCACCGTGCCGTCCTCGACGTCGTCTTCGGGCTGCGCGAGGGCAAGGCGCCGTCGGTCATGTCCCTCGGCATCGTGGTCCTCGACCTGCTGTCCCTGGCGGCGTCGGAGCGGCCGCTCCTGCTGGTGCTCGACGACGGTCAGTGGATGGACGCCTCCAGCGCCGAGGTGTGCGGGTTCGTGGGGCGCCGGCTCACCGGCAGCTCCGTGAAGATGCTCATCGCCGTACGGTCCGACCTGGGCTCGCGGTTCGACACGGCCGCGCTTCCCGAGCTCCCCGTGGCCGCCCTGCCGGACAGGGCCGCCGGGCAGCTGCTGGACCTGCGCCACCCGCAGCTCGACCCGCAGACCCGGCGCATCGTCATGGAGCACGCCATGGGCAACCCCCTGGCGCTGCTGGAGCTGCCCGCCTACGTGAACGGCGGACACACCGGACGCACGGCCGAGGAGCTCCTCGGATTCGGCAACATCCCGCTGTCGCGCCGGCTGCAGCACGTCTACGGCATCCGCATCGAACGCCTGCCCGGTCCCGTACGCGCGGAGCTGCTGCGCGGCGCTCTCGACGGCGTCGGGGCGGGGCCGGGCGGCAACCACGCCCCCGGCGCCCGCTACCGCATGCGCGGGGCCGACGAGGCGGTCGCCGCGGGCCTGCTCGACTCCGACCCCGCCACCGGCGACCTCGTCTTCCGGCACCCGCTGATCCGCACCACCGTCGTGCGGCTGGCGACCCCCAACCAGCGGCGCGCGGCACACGCCGAGCTCGCGGGGGTGCACCGCCACGACGTCGAGCGGCGCGCCCGCCACCTGGCCGCCTCGATCGTGGATCCCGACGAGGAGGTGGCGGCCGCGCTGGAAGCCGCGGCCGACTCGGCGACCCGGCGCGGCGGCGCGGTCGCCGCCGTGGCCTGGCTGATCCGCGCGGCGGAGCTGAGCGAGACCCCCGCCGACCGCTCCAGGCGGCTCGGCGACGCCGCCTTCATCGCCGGGCATGCCGCGCTCCTGGACCAGGTGCAGCAACTCCTCCGCTCCGACCTGCCGCCGGGCGCGAGCGAGTCCCCCGCCACGGTCGTCACCTCCGCCTACGTGGCCCTGTACGAAGACGGCGACGTACGCTCCGCGCATCGCCACGTCGCGGCGGCGATCGAGAGCCTGCGGAAGGACAGCGCGCACGAGCCCGCCGAAGCACTCACCCGGCTGGTGAACGTGCTGCTGGCCATCAGCCAGTACGCCGGCGACGCCGCGCTGTGGGGCCGCACCGAGCAGCTCATGGACTCTCTCGGGGACCGGATCGACACCCGCTCGGCGATCTACCGCGACGCGTGGAGCGACGTCGTCCGGCACGGCGCGGGCGTGCACGAGCGGGTCGAGCGCGCCTTCGCCGGTGTCTCGGAGCTGGGGCCGTGGGACGTCTCGCGCCTGGCCGTCGCCGCCTACCACGTCGACACGCTGGGCCAGTACCGCCCCTACCTGCAGCGGGCCGTCGACCGTGAGGTGGAGACCGGCGCGGTGGCCACCGGCATGACCATGCTGCACCTGATCATGCTCGACCAGCTGGCCGCCGGCGAGTGGGACGACGCCGAACGTACGGGCCAACGCGCGCTGGAGCTGACCACGTCCCACGGGAACACGCTGTTCGCCCACCACACCCGCGCCTACCTGGGGCTCCTGGCCGCCCTGCGCGGGCAGGTCGATCGGGCCCGGGAGGCGCAGGCCGTCCTGGACGCCTGGGCCCGCCCGCGCGGCGTGGGCTTCCTGACCCAGATCGCCGACGCCATCGGCACGGAGGCGGCCCTGAGCGAGGGCGACCACGAAGCCGCCTACCTGTACGCCATCGGCATCACGCCGCCCGGATCGTTCGAACGCTACGCCCACCAGGCCGCACGCACGCTGCTCGACCTGGTCGAGGCCGCCGTGCACACCGGGCGCCTGGAGCAGGCCCGCCGGCACGCCCGGGCCGCCCTCGACGCCGGCCTGCCCGCCGTCTCCCCCCGGCTGGCCCTCATCACGTACGGCGCCCTGGCGATGACGGCCGCCGACGAGAAGGAGGCCGAGGACATGTACGCCCGCGCCGAGGCCCACCCGGCCGCGGCGGGCTTCCCGTTCGAGCTGGCGCGCATCCGCCTGGCCCACGGCGTCCGGCTCCGGCACACCCAGGGGCCCAAGGCCGCACGGCCCGTCCTGGTTCGCGCCGCCGAGTCCTTCGAGCGGCTCGGAGCGACGGGCTGGGCCGAACGCGCCCAGGCCGAGCTGCGCGCCTCAGGGGCGCCGGCCCGCGCCTCGCTGTCGTACCTGACCGCGCTGACCTGGCAGGAACGCCGCATCGCGGAGCTGGCCGCGAGCGGGCTGACGAACAAGGAGATCGGCGAACGCATGCACCTGTCACCGCGCACCGTCAGCTCCCACCTCTACCGCGTCTTCCCGAAACTGGGCATCACCTCGCGCGCCGCGCTGCGCGACGCTCTGGGCAAAGCCGGCGACGGCGACATCTGACCCCTCACCACGTTGCCGGGTCGGCGCGCACCCCTCGCTCGGCGAGCCAGACGAGCACGTAGTCGGCGACCGCCCGCCAGCCGCTGTCGACGACCAGCGAATGTGCCCGGTCGGGGAACTGCTTGAAGCCGCTGGTGGCCGTCGAGTCGCCGTACAACTTGTACACGGCCCGGGTGACGTGGTCGGGCACCAGCCGGTCCTCCTGCCCCGAGATCAGCAGCAGCGGGCCGCGGCCGGTGTTGCCGTGGTCCACGACCGCCCGCGGGTGCCGTACGGCGCCGCCGTGTCCCAGCTCGGCCAGCAGCCGGCGTGACCCGGGGACGACGTGGCGCTCGAACAGCTCGGCGGACTCCTGCTCGGTGACCGCGTTGGCGAACAACCGCCGGAACCCCCCGGCGTCCATCGACACCGGCCACGGCTCCCCGGGCGCCAGGCCGGTCGCGTGATCGACCGGGGCGGGGGCGATGGCGACCGCGGCACGGCCGGCGTTCGTGCCGAGGAGGTGCTGCGCGATGAGCCCGCCCACCGAGTGGCCGACGATCACCGGCGGGGTGTCGAAGGAACGGACGATGCGCGCGTAGTGCTCCGTGAGCGCGTCGAGCCCCAGCTCGTGGAGCGCCTCGGGGTGCCGGCGGGCCTCGCCCACCGTGGCGGGCTCCCCCGGCCAGCCCGGCGCGCAGGCGGCGAACCCGAAACTGGCGAAGCGCTCGTTCCACGAATCCCACGACGACGCGTGGAGCCACGCGCCATGGATGAAGACGACGGGAGTGGGATTCACGGATCCTCCGGAAGGCTCAGGACCAGGTCCGATCAAGGATTGTCCACATGTGCCCGGGCAGGAACAGTCGAATGACTGAATGTTCCTGTGCGCCTCGCGTCGCTGGTCCGGCGCGGTCTGCCGGGACGCCGTGCTCCGGGAGAGGGTTACGCGCGACCGGCACGGCCGCCGTCCGCCGTGTCTCACCGTCATCTGACTGATGTGTCGGATTCCACTGCCAGAAACAGTAATAAATGCTGCATTTCTTGTGACATGACACGGAGGACTCCTCATGATCAACAGGCGCACCTTCGGCAAGGCCGTCGGTCTGGCCACCGGCGCGACCGTCGCCTCGCTGGCGGGTCTGCAGGCCTTCCCGGCCGCCTCCGCCACCACGCGCGGAGCGACCCCGACGTCGCCGGCGGCCACGCCCGGCGCGCACACGTCCTTCGCTCCGCTGAAGCAGGTCAAGGCCGGGCTGCTGGACATCGGTTACGCCGAGGCGGGCCCGGCCCGCGGGCCCGTCGTCATCTGCCTGCACGGCTGGCCCTACGACATCCACAGCTTCGTCGACGTCGCTCCGCTGCTGGCGGCGCAGGGCTACCGGGTGATCGTGCCCTACCTGCGCGGCCATGGCACGACGCGGTTCCTGTCCTCGAAGACGTTCCGCAACGCCCAGCAGTCGGCGATCGCGCTCGACATCGTCGCCCTGATGGACGCCCTCAAGATCGACAAGGCCGTTCTCGCCGGCTTCGACTGGGGGTCGAGGACCGCCGACATCATCGCGGCCCTGTGGCCGCAGCGGTGCAAGGCCCTGGTGTCGGTGAGCGGCTACCTCATCACCAACCTCGAGGCCAACCTCGAACCGCTGCCGCCGAAGGCCGAGTACGCCTGGTGGTACCAGTACTACTTCGCCACCGAGCGGGGCCGGAAGGCCATGCAGGACAGGGACAAGCGGCACGACCTGGCCCGGCTCGTCTGGGACACCGTCTCCCCGACGTGGGACTTCGACGACGCCACCTTCGACCGAACGGCCGCGGCCTTCGACAACCCCGACTACGCCGCCATCGTGATCCACAACTACCGGTGGCGGCTGAGCCTGGCCGACGGGGAGCGCCGTTACGACGGTCTGGAGAAGCGGCTCGCCGCCCGGCCGGTCATCAAGGTGCCGACCATCACCCTGGACGCCGAGCGCGACCCCTTCACGGCGCCGCCGGGCGACGGCTCGTCGTACCGCTCCATGTTCACCGGCCCCTACGATCACCGCACCCTGGCGGGCATCGGCCACAACCTGCCGCAGGAAGCGCCCACCGCCTTCGCCCAGGCCGTCGTCGACGTGGACCACCTCTGACGACCGCGACGACCACCCTCGAACACCGAGACAGCCTGCCGGATGAGATCCGGCAGGCTGTCGGTGTGTCGGCGGCCGATCACCGTCAGACGGTCCGCGCCCGGGGCCGGCGGGCACGCCAGGCCAGCAGCCCGGCCTGGATGATGAAGAACACGCCGCCGCCGGTGGCGTAGACCGACAGCACATCGAGCGAGGCGGTGTCCCCGAGGGCCTGGATGTTGTAGAAGATGCCCACGAGGAACGACAGACCGCCCGCGATCAGCATCGGCCACTGAGGGCCCAGCTCGGGCCCGCGCCGCCGCAGCCCGACCAGCACCTGCGCCGCGCCGGAGACGACGGCCCAGGCACCGAACACGTGCAGCACCGCCGGCACCCCGCCCGCTCCCGCGAGGCCGACGCCGACGGCGGCCAACGCGCTGAGCAGCCCGTTGAACAGCGTCAGGCGATCCGCCGATCCGTCCGGGGCCGCGCGCAGCTCGATCAGCGACGACACCGCGTCGATCAGCGGATAGACGACCAGCAAGGTGATCGCGAGGGCGTCAATGGGGTCGTGCGCTGAGGCGAACGCCGCGGCCCACGCCACGGCCAGGACTCCACGGCCCAGGTACAGCCTCAGCAGGGATGACGGAGCCTTCGTGGTCATGACGGGTGGCCTTTCGACGAGCGGATGGTGGTCAGTGCCGGACCGGGGCGCAGTAGTAGCCGGCGGCGTCGGCCGGGTCGCCGTGGCCGCTGTAGCGGGAGACGGACGGGTACAGGCACAGCTCGCGCGTCACCGTCTCGCCGGAGGAGTCCGTGATGGCGGCGCTCAGCGTCCGCGGGGCCTTGCCCTGCTCGACCCAGGCCGTCAGGGCGCCGAGGGCGTCGGTGGGCTTGGGGCCGGTGCTCGTGTCGCCGGCGCAGTGGGCGACGCCCGGCGCCAGGAACAGCCGGTAGAAGTCGTCGACCCGGCTCCCGCCGCCCATGGCCCGCTCCACCCGCCGGCGGTAGTCCACGGTGCCCTGGGCGGGAATCAGCTGGTCGGCCTGGCCGTGCCAGGTGAGCAGCTTGCCGCCGGACTTCCGGAACGCCGACAGGTCGGGGTCGTCGGTGCCGATGATCGTGTCGTACTCGGCCTGGGACTGCTCGAACAGCCTGGCGAACTCGGCGTAGGTGATCGTCGAGAGGTCGTAGGTGGGCTGCCGCTTCAGCCACGTCGCGACCCAGGCGGCCGGGACCGGGAACGGCGCGCCCACGCGGGTGCCGTCCGTGCCGAGCTTGGTGCCGGCGAGGTCGAAGCCGGCCCCGATCGGGACGCCGGCCCACAGCTTCCTGCCGGACGGCGTGCGGGGGCCGTCCCAGATCTTGCGTACGACGGCCGCGTCGGCCGCGGTGATGGTCTCCTGCTCGCCCTCGCACTCGACCGTCTTGCCGATGAGCCGGCGCGGGTCGAAGTCGCACCCGGCGGGGTCGCCGATGAGCCCGTCACGGGCGCCGTCGAGCGGGTCGCACGCCTTGACGGCGGCCTGGTTGAACAGGTTGAACTCGCAGGGGGAGGGGAACGTGTCCTCCTCGTTCATCACCACCTGCGGCCACACGGTCGCGACCTCGAACTCGTCCCAGTTGATCGCCGGAGCGGTGGCCAGGATGCCGTCGTAGTCGCCGGGGTGGCGCTGGGCCTCCATGTAGCCCTGGCGGCCGCCGGTCGAGCAGCCGTTCCAGTACGAGTAGGAGGCGGGCTTGCCGTACACCTTGGCGACGACCTGCTTGGCGACGACCGTCATCTCGTGCTGCGAGCGGTCGGCGAAGTTCTTCAGCAGCGCCGTATCGACCTCGCCCGCGCTGTTCAGGGCCCAGGTGGTGTCCAGGTAGGTGCTGACGCCGGCGTCGGTGGTCGCGGCGGCGTAGCCGGTCTTGACCGCGCCGGCCAGGCCCGCGCCGTAGTCGCCGGCGGCGAAGGCGCTGCCGCCGAGCGCCTGGAAGCGGCCGGTCCAGCCCGTCTCGGGCAGCCAGACCCGCACCTTGGCGTGGTCGCCGACACCCGGGTGGGTGAGCGTGACCGTGACCTCGCAGCGGGCCGGCACACCGGGGATCTCGGCACCGGGCAGCGGCGTCACCGGCGGGACGGTCACGGTGCCCGCCTCCCGGCGCTGCGCCGTCACGGATTCCACCGTGGTGCCCGCCGGGGCGTTCACGGAGATGGACGAGCAGGTGAAGGGGGCGGCGACGGCCGCGGCGGCGGCGCTGGTGGGCAGGGCTGTCGCCGCCGCCAGCGGCAGGCCGGCCGCGAGAATGATCAAAAGGCGTTTCATGAGGTTTCCTCTCGCTGAAGCACTGGGTCGTCAGCTGTTGGGGTGCGTCTCACTCTCGTTCGCGGCCGGCACCCGGCACATCAGTCAGTTGACGGTCAGCATCGGCGAGGCGCTCCGGCCGCACGTCACGCACGCCGCGGCGCGGTCAGTCGGCCGTACGCGGGGACATGCGCGCGGCTCGCGGCCCACGGCCGGGCGGTGCCGCCGAACGACGGTCCGGCCGACCCCTCGTGACTGACCGTCAAGTGACCGATGTGGCCGCGATCCTCCCCGGACGACAGTGGTGACGCCAGATTCACCACCTTCGTCAGAAGCCTTGTGAAAGGGGAATTTCGTGGTCAGCAGCAAGGGTGTACGCAGCCGGGGGCTCATGTCGGGCGTCCTGTCGACGGTCGCCATCGGTCTCCTCGCCACCGCCGCCACGCCCGCCCTCGCGGCGGACAAGCCGGCCAAGCCGACCATCGTGCTGGAGCACGGCGCCTTCGCCGACGCCTCCAGCTGGAACGCGGTGATCGAGGAGCTGCGCGCGGACGGCTATCCCGTCGTCGCCGCGGCCAACCCGCTGCGCGGGCCGGCCAACGACGCGGCCGCGCTCCGCAGCGTCCTCGACCACGTCGCCGGGCCGAAGATCCTCGTCGGGCACTCCTACGGCGGCTCGGTCATCAGCGTGGCCGGCGCGAACGACCCCCAGGTCAAGGCCCTCGTGTACGTCGCCGCCTTCCTGCCCGCCCCCGGCGAGACCGCCCTGGAGCTGACGAACAAGTACCCCGGCTCCACCCTCCCCGCCGCCCTCGACCCGACCCCCTTCACCCTCCCGGACGGCACCGCCGGAACCGACCTGTACATCAAGCCCGGCAAGTTCCGCCACCAGTTCGCCGCCGACGTACCGGCCGGCGCCGCGGCCCTCATGGCCGCCACCCAGCGGCCCATCGCCCAGTCCGCCCTGGAGGAGAAGACCGAGGCCGCCGCCTGGAAGGACAAGCCCACCTGGGCCGTCATCACGACCCAGGACCTCAACATCCCCGCCGCGGTCCAGCGCTACATGGCCAAGCGCGCCCACGCGCACTCCGTCGAGGTCCGCGCCTCCCACTCCGTCGCCGTCTCCCGGCCCAAGACCGTGGCCGGCGTCATCGAGAAGGCCGCACGCGCCACCCGATAGCCCCACGACCCGAAAGGAAGATCACGACCATGGACATGAAGCTCGAAGTCGTCGTCCTGCCCGTATCCGACACCGACCGCGCCAGGGACTTCTACACCCGGCAGCTGGGCTTCCGCCTCGACGCGGACTTCCCCATCAACGACGGTTACCGGATCATCCAGGTCACTCCCCCAGGCTCGGCCTGCTCGATCATCTTCGGCGACGGCCTCACCGACGCCGAACCCGGCACGGTCCAGGGACTGCACCTGATCGTGTCCGACATCGAGCAGGCCCAGAAGGAACTGGCCGGCCGCGGCGTCGACGTCACCGGCCCGTTCCACGACGCCACCGGCGCCTTCCACCAGGCCGGCGAGACCGGCCGCGTCATGGGCCTGCACCCGCAGCGGGCCAGCTACGGCTCCTTCGCCTCGTTCGCCGACCCCGACGGCAACCGCTGGTTCCTGCAGGAGATCACCGAACGGCTGCCCGGCCGCTGACCGGCGGCATCCCCGAGACACGGCCACACCATGGAGGACCAGTGACCACCGAAGACACCCGTACCTATGACGTGGTCGTGATCGGGGCCGGTCCGGTCGGCGAGAACGTCGCCGACCGGACCACCGCCACCGGCCTGAGCACCGTCATCGTGGAGAACGAACTCGTCGGCGGCGAGTGCTCCTACTGGGCGTGCGAGCCGAGCAAGGCCCTGCTGCGGCCCGCACTCCTGCGGGCCGACGCCGGCCGGGTGCCGGGCCTGGACCCGGCCGCCGCCGGACCGCTGGACGCCGCCGCCGTGCTGGCGCATCGCGACCGCATGGCCGCCCACTGGAACGACGACGGCCAGGTCGAATGGCTCAGGACGGCCGGCATCGACCTCCAACGCGGCCACGGCCGCCTCGACGGGCCACGGCGCGTGGCCGTGACCACCCCCGACGGCGGCACCGTCCACCTGCGGGCCAGGCATGCCGTGGCCGTGTGCACCGGCAGCGGCGCCGCCCTCCCCGACCTGACCGGGCTCGCCGACCTGCGCCCCTGGACCAGCCGCGAGGCCACCAGCGCCGCGCGGCCGCCCGGACGACTCGTCATCGTCGGCGCGGGCGTCGTGGCCACCGAGATGGCCACGGCCTGGCAGGCCCTCGGCACCGAGGTCACCCTCCTCGCCCGCGGCACCCGGCTGCTGCCGCAGATGGAGCCCTTCGTCGGCGAGCTCGTCGCCGACCGCCTCCGCGAAGCGGGCACCGACCTGCGGTTCGGCGTGACCGTACGCACCGCTGACCGTACGGGCGGCGAGGTCCGCAGCACCCTCTCCGACGGCGACCGGCTCACCGCGGACGAGATCCTCTTCGCCACCGGCCGCGCGCCCCGCACCGGCGACATCGGCCTCGAGACCGTCGGCCTGACCCCCGGGGACTGGCTCGCCACCGACGACACCCTCACCGTCACCGCCGTCCCCGGCGACTGGCTCTATGCCGCGGGTGACGTCAACCGGCGGGCCCTGCTCACCCACCAGGGCAAGTACCAGGCCCGCATCGCCGGCGCCGTCATCGCCGCCCGCGCCCTCGGAACCCCGCTCGACACCGGACGCTGGAGCCCCCACGCGAGCACCGCGGACCTCGCGGCCGTGCCCCAGGTCGTCTTCACCGACCCCGAGATCGCCGGTGTCGGCCTCACCACCATCGAAGCCCGGCGCACCGGCCGCCGCGTCCACGTCGTCGACCACGACCTCGGACACGTCGCCGGCGCCATCCAGCACAGCCCGGACTACCGCGGCAGGGCCCGCGCCCTCATCGACCCCGACCGCCGCACCGTCGTCGGCGCCACCTTCGCCGGGCCGGGCGTCGCCGAGCTCCTCCACTCCGCCACCGTGGCGATCATCGGCGAGATCCCCGTCGAACGCCTCTGGCACGCCGTGCCGCCCTTCCCGACCATCAGCGAGGTGTGGCTGCGGCTGCTGGAGACGTACCGGGACCAGCAGGGGTCTCTGTAGCACATGAAGAGATTTGTGTCACTCCACAACGAAGATTGACCATTTAAGTGCTACATTGATGAGACAGTTAGCGAGAAGATCGACCACGAAGGAAACACCCATGGCCAAGACCTGGCTCATCACCGGAGCATCGCGCGGCCTCGGACGTCGCCTCGCCGAAGCCGTTCTCGAAGCGGGCGACCAGGCCATCGCCACCGCACGCAGCCCCAAGCAGCTCGACGACCTGGTGGCCCGGCACGGCGACCGGGTACGCGCGGTCGCGCTCGACGTCACCGACGCCGCCGCGGCCTCCCGGGCGGTCAAGGAGGCCACCGACACCTTCGGCAGCCTCGACGTGGTCGTCAACAACGCCGGCTACGGCAACAGCGCGCCGATCGAGGAGATGGCCGAGGACGACTTCCGCGCCCAGATCGAGACCAACCTGTTCGGCGTCGTGAACGTCACCCGGGCCGCGCTGCCCGTCCTGCGCACCCAGCGATCAGGAGTGTTCGTACAGTTCTCCTCCATCGGAGGACGCGTCGGCGGCACCCCCGGAATGGGCGCCTACCAGACCGCGAAGTTCGCCGTCGAAGGCTTCTCCGAAGTCCTCGCCAACGAAGTCGCACCCTTCGGCGTCAAGGTCATCATCGTCGAGCCGGGCGCGTTCCGTACCGACTGGCAGGGCTCCTCCATGGAGATCCACCCCGTCGGGCCCGACTACGAGCAGACCGTGGGCGCCATCCACCGCTACCGGCGCGACACCGACGGCACCCAGCCCGGCGACCCGGCCCGCGCCGCCCGGATCATCATCGACGTCGTCCGCGACGCCGACCCACCCCGGCGGCTCCTCCTCGGCAGCGACGCCGTCGCCTCCGCCCAGAAGGCCGCCGAGCTCCGCGCCGCGGAAACCGAGAAGTGGGCCGACGTGAGCCGCTCGGCCGACTACCCCACCGACGAACGCCACCTCCCGCAGTCGGGGTAAGGCGTTCTTTCCAGTCTCCCAGGGACGGGTCAGCCACCTCCTTACGCAGCCTTTCCGCCTGTCGCGAGGTGAACATCGTGTCTGCGTACTGGACCCCCGTGCGAAAGACACGACACACCGGGAAGGTGTCTTGCGATCAGCGCTTGTGAACAACTTGGAGCCGTCTCCAAGCGCAGCTCAGCGGCCGGCCGTGGCGGATCTCGGTGGCTGGTCGGACGTCCTGGGGGTTCACTCCTGGCTGCGGGCATCCACCGGCCGGCGGGTACGGGCCCGCCGGATCAGCCAGGCGGCGCCCAGGGCGGCGGCCAGTCCCGCCAGGCCCAGGAAGAGCGGGCGCAGGACCAGCGTCCACGGCCACCCGGGACCGGACAGCCCGAGCCCGCCGGCCGGGTACTCCAGGACCTTGGCGGCCCACTGCGCCGTCGGGACGTCCATGGCGTGGGCCACCTCCCGCAGCCCGGCGTCGAAGGCGAAGCCCGGCTGTGATCGGAGGTACTCCACCGGCACGCCGGCCCGGCGGGCGGCGTCGACGGCAGGGTGGGGGCTCGCGGCGGCGCCGGGCACCAGCAGCCGGTCGAAGCGGTCCGCGGCGTTCGCCAGGGTGCCGCGCGGGACGAACGTCAGCCCGTGGCGGGAGCGGACGGCGGAGCCGTCGGGGGTGACCGCGACGGTCCGGGCGGCCATGGAGTGCTCGGCGTACGGATCGAACGCGGCGGCCAGTTCGAGCTCGCCGACGCCGTCGGTGAGCACCACTCCGACGGTCGGGGCGTCCCAGCGGAAGCCCACGTTGAGCAGGTGGAGAACGGCGTCGCTGAAAGTCAGCTCCGACTGGGGGAGCGCCGCGGCCCTCCCGGGCGTGTAGTACCGCCAGCCGACGGCCTGGGCGGCGGCCCGGGCGGAGTCGGTGCCGACGAGCCGCTCGACCACGCGCAGCGTCCCGTCGACCGCCGACAGCAACCCGCCGGTGCTGATCACGTCGCCGCCGTCGATGTAGCGGATCCCGCGCCGCCAGTTCACGCCGGGATGGTCATGTTCGAACTCGGCGAGCCGGTACCAGTGCGAGGTCACGTCGCGCCCGTCGAGCAGCCCGGTCTCCGCCACCAGCTGCGCGCCGGCGCACACGCTCAGCAGCAGCCCGTCGCTCGCGGTGTCCTTGATCCATGAGGTCACCCTGGCGCGGTCGGACACGTCGGAGTCCGGCATGGCGGGCACGACGGTCACGTCCGGGGCCGAACCGCTCAGCCGCTGCCCCAGCTGCGCGAAGCTGAGGTCCGGCACCAGATCCAGCCCGCCGAGCAGGGGCAGCGGGCGGCGTTCCGGCGCGACGGTGTAGACGTTGAACGCTCCCGTGACGGCCAGGACCTCGTACGAGACGAGCGCGTCGGCGATGTTGGCGCCGCTGTTGCCGACGACGACCACGGCAGTGGGCTTGCCCGGATCGTGCACCGCAGGCGTGGCGGTGGCCGTGGTGACCCCGGGCCGGCCGTACTGGCTTCGCGCGTACGCCGCCGAACCCGCGGTGTACACGGCACCGGGGACGAGCAGCAAGGCGAGCAGCACGGCCAGGCCGCGGCCGATCACCCGCGCGGCCGGCCGGACCGGGCCGTGCGCCCTGCTGTACTCCTCGCGGCGGCGGAGCATGACGATCAGCATGGCCGGCAGCATCAGCACGTGCAGCAGGGTCATCGTCGTCCCACCGGAGACCGCCCCCGCCCACAGCAGCGGCACCAGCACCACGAGCGGGGCGAACATGGCCGCCACCATCTCCAGGGTGCTCGCCCAGC
The DNA here is from genome assembly GCF_052246675.1 of Nonomuraea sp. KM90. Taxonomy (NCBI): domain Bacteria; kingdom Bacillati; phylum Actinomycetota; class Actinomycetes; order Streptosporangiales; family Streptosporangiaceae; genus Nonomuraea; species Nonomuraea sp. KM90. The sequence goes on from NZ_JBQQCB010000051.1 coordinate 31,083, forward strand.
CGTGCCGGCGGTAGCGCATCCACGCGGCCATGCCCAGCGACATGGTGAGCACCATCTCCAGTGAGCCGATCATCGGCTGGTCGGCGTGGGAATAGCCCCACCCGGCGGCGCCGAGGACCGCGTTCAGCGCCGCCCCCAGGACCAGCATCCCGGCCAGCATCGCCACGACCATCTCCAGGAAGTGCCAGGCGAAGCGCCACCAGCTCGCGCGGCCGGCGGTGTGCGCCTCTCCGGTGGCCGGCACGCGGCTGTCCGCCGCGCCCTGTCTGGGGTAGTTCACCGCACAACTCCTCTACAGGAACGAAGCCGCTGCTACGTCAACCGCTCCACGAACGACCGGGTGATCGCCATCTGTCCTTCGAGGGAGGGATGCACACCGTCGGCTCCCTGCAGGTCCGGCCGGGCGGGAACGCCGAAGGCGGCGGTGAGGTCCACGACGGGATCGGCGAAACCCTTGACCTCCCCGGCCAGCGCGACGATGTCCGCGTTCCGCCACGTGGCCTGGCTGAAGCCGAAGGTGGGCGACGCGGTGACCCGCTCCTCGATCACCGGCACCGGCGTCATCCACACCCATCTCGCGACAGCGCCGCCGATCCGGCGCAACTCGCGCAGGTTGGCCACGCTCTCGTGCAGGCTGACCTGCGGCTTGGCCGCGTCCGGGCCGACGCGGGTGACGTCGTTGCCGCCGAGGCCACAGATCACCCAGTCCGGGCGGGCCGCGGCCAGCGTCGCCGGCCAGCGCCGCAGCACCATGGCGGTGGTGTGCGCCGACAAGCCGCCGTTGACCACCCGCACCCCACGCGGATCGAGCAGATGGCGCAGGATCTCGGCCCAGGACTGCAGGTCGTCGGTGATGCTGTCGCCTATGGCGAGGATCGTCTGCCCGGGCTGCACGGGGAGAGCGCCCACCCGGGCGGCGAACGCCTCGTCGGCGAGCATGCCTTTCGCTGCCTCGCGCGCGCGGGCGTCGTACCGGGCGATGATGTCGCGGTACTCCACGCGGCTCATCCCGAAGATCAACGGCAGCGCTTCGGCCATTCCGGGCAGGTAGCCGTACAGCTTGTCGAGATGGGTGTGCTGCAGCCACATCTCACCTGTCATGGCGTGCTTCATGTGCGCCTCCAAGCTGTCGGTCCACCGGCTGCCGGTTACCGATCCTCATCCACGGAAGCGCGCCTGACGAGGTCAGCGACCGGACATTCAGCGGACTCTGGAGGTCGGCCGGCGCCGCCGAGAATCTCGGCGGGAGTACGGGCTGCGGGGCCGTGCTGTTTGTCCGGCAATAGTCCGGCTGCTGCCCTGGAGTGCGGCCCGCCGATGCGGCCATACTTTCTCGCCATGGGATCGACGATCCGAGCGGTGACCTTTTTCTCGCCGCCGTATCGCTGACCACGCCCACCTTCGCGACCGTCCTGGCCGTGGTCAATCCGCGTCCGGGCACCGTCCGACGGCGATGGGTTTCGCCGCGATTCCCGGTCTGTATCGACACACCCGTACAACTCGAGGAGGACATCATGACCGCCACCTACACCTTCGACGTCTTCACCAGCCTCGACGGCTTCGGCGCCGCCGGCGGCGACTGGACCGGCTACTGGGGCAAGCAAGGCCCCGAGCTGCTCGAACGCCGCCTCTCCCTGTACGACCAGGAGCAGCGAATGATCTTCGGGGCCAACACGTATCGGGCGCACGCGCAGATGCTGGCCTCGAGCACCGAGGAGTCCGAGATGCGCGACCCATGGGTCACCCGGATGAGGGACCTGCCGGCGACGGTGGTGTCGAGCACGCTGAAAGAACCCCTTGACTGGCCGGACGCGACCGTCGTGAGCGGCGACGCCGTCGACATCGTCGCCCGGCTCAAGGAGGAGTCCAAGGTGCCGTTGCGCTCGCACGGCAGCCTGTCGCTGAACCGGGCGCTGATGGCCGCCGGCCTGGTCGACCGCGTCCAGGTGACGCTCTTCCCGGTGATCACCGGTCAGACCGGACTGGACCCGATCTTCCAGGGTGGGGCCGACTTCGACCTCGAGCTGATCGAGTGCCAGACGCTCGACGGCCGCACCCAAGAGCTCATCTACCGGCCCACCCTGCATGTCTGAGCCCGTCCATGCACCCCCACCCGTCAAGCAGCCGGGCCTTCCCACTGACCGACATGCCGACCGATCTCATGGCCGCCCAGGTCACGCGGCCCGCTGATCGCCTCCCGATGCGCCGGCTGTCGGCAACCTGTCCCTGATCTTGGGCCTGGTCGGCCTGGTCGGCGCCACCCTTGGTGTCGTGACCGTGGCCGCCAAGGGCCTCGGCGGCAAGATGTTCGCGGTCGGCGGCTGGATGGCCGGACTGGCGGCGCTGCCCATCGCGCTGGGCCTTTTCCTGCTCGACCTGCACGAACAACAACGTCTCGATCAGCAGTCCCAAACGCTCAAGGCGGTCGAACCGTGAGCTACGACCACGGAACGTCACCTGCCGGATCACAGTCAACGGCACGGTGATGGCGGAGACGAGGAGCTCGCCCGGCACATCGCCGGAATGTACGGCGTCGGTGCGCTTCGACTGACCTCGGACCGTCTCCGGCTGCGGACACGTTCAGGGGTGGTCGCGTGGTTGAAGCCGTATTGAAGCCGTGACATGCGACAGTGCCTGAGCGAAGGTCACCCGAACGGGGAGAGGGATCCATGAAGGCAGCCGTGAAGATCGTCGGGATCAGTGCCCTGGCGGCCGGCACCCTGGCCGTGGCGCTGCTCGGTACGACACCGGCCCAGGCCGCCACCACTCAGTCCGGTGCCTCAGCCGCACCTTGCCGGAAGGTGGCAAGCGCCAACAAGGACACCGTCCGGGTGTGGTACTGCAACGGGACAGGGGGAACCGCACGCGGCTATCACGCCCAAGCTCTGCTGAACGAAGGCACCAAGGTCACTCTTCGCAGCGGCAGCGGCGCGATCCTGCGCACCAGGAACGCCACCCATACCGGTGTGCTGGCCCAGTGGTACAACACCAGCACCTTCAACAGCTCCAGCGGTCTTTTCAAGGCGTGCACCGGATACCGGGAGAACCTGGGGACGTGCACGAGGGCAGGTTCGTAGTCCTCGGCCCCTCGCCGGCCACCGGCGGCACGGATCAACCCCATCATCAGCAAAGGAGTCAATCATGCGCGTCATCACCCGCTGTGTCATCGCGGCGGCGACGGCTGCTTCAGCGCTGGCCGTCGCGACCGCACCGGCCGGCGCCGCGACCGGACAGCTCATCCTGCGCGGCTCGGGGCACACCACGGTGATCGTCGACCCGAAGGCCGGCTGCCTCAGCAGCGGCGTCGGGTTCTCACAGGTCACCAACGACACCAACGTGTACGTCACCGTTCACACCGGCCTCCGGTGTGACGGCAGCGGGCTGGTGGTGAGCCCTGGCAGCACGGTCTCGGTGGGCTCCCGCCACAGCGTCAGGGTGCCCTCGTAACAGACCGACCGCCCGTCCCGGTTCGCGGGCCGTGCTCGTGACGGAGGACCGCGGGGGAAGCGCCTGCCGCCGATGAGTCAAGAATGGCCATCGGCGGGGTGGTCGAATGGCGTGTGCGCGGACAAGCTGATCACATGACGATCCGCCCTCATGATCTCGAGCTCCCGTACGACCTCGACGCCGCCGCGGTGCGGCGCTTCGACGAAGACGGCTTCGTGAAGCTGCCCGGCGTGCTGGACGCCAAGACGATCGCGGCGTACGAACCCGAGATCACCTCCAAGGTCATCGAGCTCAACACCCAGCACCTGCCCCTGGAGGAGCGCGACACCTACGGCAAGGCGTTCCTCCAGGTCACCAACCTGTGGCGGCACAGCGACCCGGTCCGCGAGTTCGTCTTCTCACCGCGCCTGGCCCGCATCGCGGCCGAACTCCTCGGGGTCGAAGGCGTCCGGCTCTACCACGACCAGGCCCTGTACAAGGAGCCGGGCGGCGGGATCACCCCCTGGCACGCCGACCAGTACTACTGGCCCCTGTCCGGCGACCGCACGGTGACGGTCTGGATCCCCCTGCAGGAGACACCGGCCGAGATGGGCCCGCTGTCCTTCGCGGCCGGCAGCCATCGCTTCGAGTACGGCCGTGACCTGCCCATCAGCGAGGAGTCCGAGCGCGCGCTCCGGCAGGCGCTCGCCGAGCGGGACTTCCCGCACGTCGGGACGCCCTATCAGCTCGGCGAGGTGAGCTACCACCTCGGATGGACGTTCCACCACGCCCCGCCGAACCGGTCGAGCATCCCGCGCAGGGTCATGACCGTGATCTACATGGACGCCGACATCACCGTCGCCCGACCGGTCAACGACCACCAGGCGAACGACCTCCGCGCGTGGCTGAGCGGTGCCGAGGTGGGGGCCGTTCCGGACGCCCCGCTCAATCCCGTCCTGTACCGGGCCGGCGGCGGCGCGTAGGCAGGCCGATCACGGTGGGGCACCCTGCGGGCGTGAGGCGCCAGGACTGGAGACGCCGGCCGTTCCAGCGCTGGACGATCACGCAACCATCGTGGATCGGCAAGCATTCCGCGTCCAACCCGGAGTTCTTACGGTTGAGGTCATGACACGTATCAGCACCCCGTTCAACGCCAAGACCACGGCCGCCGAGATCCTCACCGGCCTCGACCTCACCGGACGGCGGATCATCGTCACCGGCGGCGCCTCCGGGATCGGCCTGGAGACCACGCGGGCGCTGCGGGATGCCGGGGCCGAGGTCACCGTCGCCACCCGCAACCCCGGCCCCGGGCAGCAGGCCCTGGACCTGAGCGACCTCGGCTCGGTACGCGCGTTCGCGGCCGGCTGGACCGGGCCGGTGCACGCGATCGTGGCCAACGCGGGGATCATGGCGCTGCCCACCCGCCAGGTCGCCGCCAACGGCTGGGAGTTGCAGCTGGCGACGAACTTCCTCGGGCATTTCGCGCTGATCACCGGACTGCACGACAACCTCCGGCAGGCCGGCGGCGCGCGGGTGGTCGTGGTGAGCTCGGGCATTCAGCTGCGCGAGCCGTTCGACTTCGACGACCCGCACTTCGAGCGGCGCCCGTACGAGCCGTGGGCCGCGTACGGGCAGTCGAAGACGGCCGACGTGCTGCTCGCGGTGGGCGCGGCACGGCGCTGGGCCGCCGACGGCATCACCGCGAACGCGCTCGAACCCGGCTACATCCACACCAACCTGCAGCGGCACGTCGACGAAGCGACGATGCGGGCGATGGGCGCGATGGACGACGAGGGCAACCTGCTGACCCCCGACTTCTTCAAGTCCCCGGAGCAGGGCGCGTCCACCTCGGTGCTGCTCGCCGCGTCCCCGCTGCTGGACGGCGTCACCGGCCGGTACTTCTCGAACGACAACCAGGAGGCCGAGGTGGTGCCGGGCGGCCCGGACGCGACCACCGGCGTCGCCGCCTGGTCGGTCGACCCCGCCGCCGCCGACCGCCTCTGGGACTACGCCCTCGAAGCGACGGCGTGACCGCCTCTCGATCAGGATCCCGCGTGAGCCTGCCGGCGTTCTCGACCGTACGCCCGCGCGCTCACCATGAGCGGCCAGGCAGGCCCGGCATGTGCATGCGTGGTCCTACTCGTGGACGGTCATGTACACCATCTCGTCCATGGGCAGCCCGGTGGCCGCGACCGCCCGCCGCAGCTCGCCGCTCAAGTGGCTCATGTCCTTGAGCCGCTCCACCGCCACGAAGGCGTGCGGCCATCTGGACGATCGCAGCCAGGTCTCGGGCGGCTGCCGCTGCCACTCGTGAGCGGTGTCGGCGGCTTCGCCGACGACCCGGCCGACGGCGCGTAACTCCGGGAGCACGGCCGGGTCCACGTGCCGCACGTCAGCCCCGGAGAAGCCCAGCGCGATCCACCCCAGGCCGGCCATCCGAAGTCGACCAGCGGAAACACGAGGCTTCCGACAATCAAGACGTCGGCAGGACGGGGCTCTGGGCGTCCCCGGCGCTCAGGGCCCCCGGTGGTAACGGCCCGCTTACAATGGCGGGCAAATCGCGGCCTTTGTACCGTTCCGCGGGCACGCTAGGGTCAGGCGGGAACGGGAGCCGGAAAGCGGGGGCGGGATGGCGTGGGCAGCCCGGACGGTCGCCGTCGTCCTGGCCGTGGTGTCTCCGGTGCTCGTGATCGCGGCCAGGCTGATCTTCGCGGGGCTTCCGGAGGAGTGGCGGCTGCCCGGGACGATCACGCCGCTGACGGCGGCGGGGGTGACCTTTCCCGCGGTCGGGGCGTTCCTCATCGCGCATCGGCCGCGGCTCAAGCTGGCGTGGATGATGATCGCGGGCGGGCTCGGCGGTGCCGTCTACGACGTCTGCACGACGACGATGCTGGCGTCCGCGGCACGCGGGGATCTTGAGCTCGCCGGGTACCTGAGGTTCCCGGCGCAGATCGGCTGGGCGGTGTCCGCGCTCCTGCTGGAGATGCTGCTGCCGCTCTACTCCCCCGACGGCAGGTTGCCCTCGAAGCGCTGGCGGGCGGTGGTGCTGCTGGGTGTGGTGTCCATCGGGGCCGAGAGCGCGCGCCAGTTCGTACGGCCGGATCCGCCGCTCGAGGGCTACCTGTTGCCCGCCGTCATCCACAACCCGCTGCAGATCGCCGCCCTGGCGCCGTACTACTCGACCATAGGGGTGCTGACCTGGACGGCGGTCCTGGTGACGCTGCCGCTGGCGGCGCTGTCCCTGCTGCTGCGCCTCCGCCGGGCGGACCCGGTGGGCAGGCGGCAGATCGGCTGGCCGCTGCTGGCGTTCGCCGGGTACATCGTGTTCATGCTCGTGGGCATCGCCGTGCCGGAGCTGTACTGGCTGTCGGTCGTCTGGGCGATGCTCATCCCCGTCGCGATGGTGTTCTCGGTGATGCGTTACCGGCTGTACGGCATCGACACCATCATCAGCCGGACCTTCGTCGCCGCGGGGCTGCTGACCGTGGTCGGCGGGATCTACTTCGGCGTGGCCACGCTGTCGAGCCTGCTGGTGTCCGGGTACGACCAGGTCGCCGGGCTCGCCGCCGCCCTGTTCACGGGCGCGTTCTTCCAGCCGTTGCGCCGGATGTTGCAGCGTGCCATGGACCACCTGCTCTACGGCCCGGTCGGCGACCCGCGCGTGCTCGCCGAGCGGCTGGTCCAGGAGGTGCGCCGGGGGGATCCGGCGCAGGCGCTGGCGTCGGTGATCGGCGTGCTGCGCGAGGGCCTGGCGGTGCAGGGGGTCGCGGTGGAGGTGACCGGCGGGGAGCCGGGACACCAGGGCAGCGTGGCGAACACGGTCAGCGGGCAGGTCGGTAACTCCCCGCGCGAGGTGCCGCTGGTCTGGCACGGCGAGCTGGTGGGGCGGCTGCTGGTCGGCCCGCCCGCCCCGCGCCGCTTCCCCGCCGCACACGACGAGCGGGTGCTGGCCACGCTGGTCCCGTACGCGGCCGACGTGGCACACGCCCTGCGGATGGCGGCCGACCTGCAGCGCTCCCGCGAGCGCATCCTGACCGCCCGGGAGGAGGAACGGCGGCGGCTGCGCCGCGACCTGCACGACGGCCTGGGCCAGACGCTCAGCAGCATGGCCATGACCGTCAACATGGCCCGGCTCAGCCTGAAGACCTCCCCGGAGGCGGCCGACGAGCTGCTGAACGAGCTGCGTTCCGGCATGGACGCGGTCACGGGCGACATCCGGCAGCTCGTGTACGGCCTGCGCCCGCCCGCCTTGGACGACCTGGGCCTGGCCACCGCCTTGGAGGAGCTGGCCGGGCCCGAAGGCACCGCCACGGAGGTGCGGGTCGAGGGCGACCTGGCCGACCTGCCCGCCGCCGTCGAAGTGGCCGTGTACCGGATCGCGCAGGAGGCGCTGACCAACGTCCGGCGGCACGCGCGCGCCACTCGCGTCCGGGTCGAGCTACGCCGCGAGCCCGGGGCGCTGCGCCTGCTGATCGCCGACGACGGCGTGGGTCTGCCGCCGGAGCGCCGCCCGGGCGTGGGCCTGACCTCCATGCGCGAGCGCACCGCGGAGCTGGGCGGGATCTGCCTCGTCAACGGCGAGCCCGGAGCGGGCACCACCGTGGAGGTGATGCTCCCCGTCCCCGCGACCGGCACGCCGCCACCGGCGGAACGGCAGCACCGGACGGCTTCCGCCGGCCGGCCATCGGCCCCTTGAGCCCGGACCGCACACGGAATCGACCATCGGCCCTGAATCGATCACGAGCGCGATTCGTCCGCCAGGAGGCGTTCCAGGGTACGTTCCCCCAGCCGGCTCATCACCGGATTGCTTTCGACGTAATACCAGACCAGACCCATCGACTGCGCGAAAGCCCACGCCCTGCCACGCTCCCATTCCAGGTCGTCGCTCCCCAGGACCTCGCGGAGCACCTGCCGGGGCTCCGCTTCGAGCAGATGCCACGCGCTCACGAGGTCAAGAGCGGGATCGGCCGGCCCGAACCCGCCGACGTCGAGAACCCCGGCCAGCCGGCCGGCGGACACGAGCACGTTGCCGGGGATGAGATCACCATGGGTCATCACGTCTCCGGCCGCCGCGCGCGGCAGGTCGCGCATGGTCGCCCACATCCGGCGGAGCCGGGGCACGTCCAGCAGCCCCTCGCTGCGCTCGAAGCAGGTTTCCATCCATCCGTCATGGGCCCGCAGGTCACCGCCTCGCCCGGTGCCGCCGAACGTGCGGCCACGCGTGTCGATGGCGCGCAGGTCCGTGATGAGGTCGGCCAGGTCGCGCGCGAACGCGACCGATTCGCCGGGGTCCTCGTCCGTGGCCACGACGCCGGGCAACCACGTCTGCACCGACCACGGAAGCGGGTAGCCCGCCCCTGGTTCACCGAACGCGACCGGCTCGGGCGTACGGAACCGCGTACGATCCACCAGCTCACGCGCCGCCTCCGCCTCGGCCACCAGCTGGCGCCGCGTCGACTCGACGTCCCCTCCCAGGAGCGGGAACCGAGCGGCGACCTCCTCACCGATGCGGAAGATGGCGTTGACCGTCCCCTCCGAGACGATGCTCCGGACGGGCAGGCTTCGCCACTCGGGAAACTGCTCGTCCACCAGCGCGCGCACGGTCTCAGGAGGCACTGTCAGCTGATCGGTGTGCATTTTCATACGCGGTACTGTAATTCCGCAGGCCCCGTCCCCCACGTGGCGATCATCCGGTCAGGCGCGGCCGTCGTCAGGAGCTCGTGAGGATGACGAGTCGCTGGGTCGCCCGGGTCATCGCGACATAGCGGTCGACCGCTCCTTCGATGCCCTCGCCGAACTCCGCCGGGTCGACGAGCACGACCAGGTCGAACTCGAGCCCCTTCGACAGCTCCGGCGTCAGCGACCGGACCCGGGACGTCCCCCTGAACGTGGGATCCCCGATGACGCAGGCGATCCCCTCGGCGTTCGCGGCGAGCCACTTGTCGAGGATCGAGCCCAGGTCCGAAGCGGCTCCGTGTACGACGGGCACGTCGCTGCGGCGGATGGAGGCCGGCACGTTGGCGTCCGGGAGCACGGCCCGGATGACCGGCTCGGCCTCCGCCATGACCTCCTCCGGCGTCCGGTAGTTGATGCTCAGGGACGCCAGGTTGATCCGGTCGAGCCCGACGCGCTCGAGCCGTTCCCGCCACGACTCCGTGAACCCGTGCCTGGCCTGGGCCCGGTCCCCCACGATGGTGAAGCTCCTGGACGGGCAGCGGAGCAGCAGCATCTGCCACTCCGCGTCGGTCAGTTCCTGCGCCTCGTCCACGACGATGTGCGCGAACGGCCCGGCGAGCCGGTCCGGGTCGGCGGCGGGCAGCGCGGACTCGTCGACCAGGGCGTCCCTGATGTCCTGTCCGTGGAGCATCGTCACCACCCCCTCGCCGTCGTCGTCGGCCGCCAGCAGGTTGTCGACGACCTGCGCCACGCGCTCGCGTTCGGCGGCGACGGACGCGTCATGCCGGCGCTTGCGCCGTGCCGCCTCCGGGTCGCCGAGCCGCTGCCGGGCCGCGTCCAGGAGCGGCAGGTCGGACACCGTCCAGGCCTGGGCGTTCTCTCGCTGCAGCCGCCGGACTTCGTCGGGGCTGAGCCAGGGAGCGCACATCCGCAGGTAGGCGGGCACCGACCACAGGTCCCCGACGAGGTCGGCCGCTTCGATCAGCGGCCACGCGCGGTTGAAGGCCGTGAGGAGTTCCCGGTTCCGCAGCAGCGACTTGCGGAGCAGGGCGGGCGAGACGTCCTCGTCGTGCTTGTCCGCCAGGATCGTGAGCAGCCCCTCCCAGATCTGGTCGCGCGCCTCGTTGTGCGGGGTGCCGGGCTCCGCCGCCTCGAACGCCTCGGCCCAGTCCTCGGGGCCCAGCCAGATGTCGGACCAGTGGGTCGTCACCGTCATCCCCTTGGCGGGCAGGTTCTCGTAGAACCTGACGGCCGGCTCGATCGCCTTCACCATGTGCGCGGACGCCTTCAGGCGGGCCACGTCCGGATCGGTCTCGATCGCCGCCGCGGCCCCCTCGGTGACGAGGTCCCGCAGGGTGCAGGTCTGCACGCCCTCCTCCCCGAGGCTGGGCAGCACGTCGGAGACGTAGGCCAGGTAGGGCTGGTGCGGGCCGACGAACAGCACCCCGCCCCGGCGGTGACCGAGGCGGGGATCGGAGTAGAGGAGGTACGCGGAGCGGTGCAGGGCGACGACGGTCTTGCCCGTACCCGGGCCGCCGTCGACGACGAGAGCGCCACGGGAGCCCGCGCGGATGATGGCGTCCTGGTCGGCCTGGATGGTGCCGAGCACGTCGCGCATCCGGCCCGACCGGTTGCCGCCCAGGCTGGCGATGAAGGCGGACTGGTCGTCGAGCGCGGCGTGCCCGTCGAACCCGTCCGAGGTGAACACCTCGTCCCAGTAGTCGCTGATCCGGCCGCGGGTCCAGCGGTACCGGCGGCGGCTCGCCAGGCCCATCGGGTTGGCGTGGGTGGCTCCGAAGAACGGCTCGGCCGCCGGGGACCGCCAGTCCAGCAGCAGCCGGCGACCGGACCTGTCGGTGAGGCCGAGCCGGCCGATGTACACGGGCTCGGGGTCGTCCGCGCCCACCATGTGTCCGAGGCACAGGTCCAGGCCGAAGCGACGCAGCGCGCGCAGCCGAGCGGTCAGCCGGTGGATCTCCAGGTCCCGGTCCAGGGCCTGCCGGCCCAGGCCGCCGGGCGCCTTGCGCGCGGCGTCGAGGCGGTCGGACAGCTCGGCGATCGACTGTTCGAGGCTCTCCGCGATGGCCGCGAAGTGCTTCTCGTCACCGGCGACCAGCTTCGGGTCGGCCTTGGCCGAAAGGTTGTCGGGAAGGTCAAACGCGCTGGTGGTCAGCGGGTTCACGTCGTCAGCTCCTGATCTGTGGTCGCTGGTCACCTCACGCGCGGCAAGGTGACCGGACCGGTGTGACGAACCTGCGCGGTTGACAGGGACGTCCCCGCGCGACCCATGCGTCGACATCGGCACACGCACTGCTGCGTCCCCCATTTCCGCAGGTTCTGGCCTCGGCCGACGATTCTGCGGCATGACCGGGGTCTTGCCGCAAGCCCCCCGGTGCGCTATAGGTTGAGAGTGGAAAGGGGTGCGTGCTCCCCCTTACGTGTTCCCCTTTGCCTGGTGCCGCTCAGTCGGTGGGTTCGGTGTCGGGGCCGGCTTCCCTTCCGTCGGTGTCCTCGGCTGCTTCGCGCCGCTCCTCCTCGACCTTCTGCTCCGGATCGGGCGGCGGCTCGATCGGCTCCGCCGGGATCGGGCGGTCTGTTTCCCTGATCTCCACCCCGGCACGCTCGGCCACCGTATCGCTCTCCCCATGGACCCGGCCCACCGCGACCGGCAGGTCCGGGGATTCTGCGTCCTGTCCGTCCATGCCCCGCACCTGCCCGGGCCTCGATGGTCAAATCATGGGAGTCATCTGGTCGACGCCGAGCAGGGCCCGGCCGTAGGCCTCCCTGCTGATCTCCGGGCTGGCCACGGCGTGTCGTCCCGCCGTGTTGGCGTCGCGCCAGATCCGCTGCAGCGGGTTCTTCTCGGCGAAGCTGGAGGCGCCGTTGACGTCGATGAGCAGGTCGATCGCCCGCCGGGCGCAGCTCACGGCGTAACCGGTGTCCATGCGGACCCGCATCCGCTCCGTGAGGTCCAGTGACCGGCCGTCGGCGGCGGCCGTGTCGATGTCGCGGGCGGCGCGGAACACGTGCAGGGCGGTGGTGTCGATGAGCTGCGCGGCCTCGGCCACGGCGAACTGGACCGAGGGCGCCTGGGAGGAGCTCTCGTAGAAGGTGTAGGAGATGCCGCGCTTGCCGACGCTCTCCAGGGTGTGGTCGAGCGCCGCCCTGGCCAGTCCGAGCTGCGGCCCGGCCAGCACCAGGGCGAGGACGGGTACGGTGGCCGAGCGGTAGAGGGGCTCGCCGGGGTGCGGATCGGCCGCCTGCGGCCCGAGCGCGATGCGCTGATAGCGGTGCGCGGGCACGAACACGTCCGTCGCGATCACCGTGTTGCTGCCGGTGCCGCGCATCCCGGCCACGTGCCAGGTGTCCTTGATGTCGAGCTCGGCCATGGGCATGAGCACGCTGCCGTGATCGACGGTCCGCCCGGCGTCGTCGGTGACCGCGACGCCCATGAGCGCCCACCCGGCATGCAGGCAGCCGGAGGCGAAGCCCCATGAGCCGGTGACCGTGTACCCGCCCTCGACCGGCCGGGCGATCCCGGTCGGGGCGACGACGCCGCAGGTCCTGGCGTCGGGCCCGGCGCCGAACACCTCGTCCCTGGCCTGGTCGGGGTAGGTCGCCGCGGCCCAGTTGCAGACGTTGAGCAGGGTGACGACCCAGGAGGTGGAGCCGCAGGCGCGGGCGAGCTCGGCGGTGACGCCCAGGAACGTGGTGAAGCCGGCCTCGTGCCCCCCGTACCGCTTGGGCACGGTGAGCTTGAGCAGGCCGGCCTCGGTGAGCGCGGCGAGGCTGTCGTCCGGCAGGCGGCGGTCGGTCTCGGTCCGTGCCGCGTTCTCGGCGAGCAGCGGGCGCAGTTGCCTGGCCCGGGTCACGAGCTCGCCGTCCATGGTGGGGTCGTACTGGAGGGGGAAGTCCCAGGGTCGCGTCATGGCCTAGATTTCACGACGGCGCAACGGTGGCGGGCTTGCGTCGTGGGGCCAAAACTGGTCTTCCGGCTTGTGCTGGGGCACTGTGCATCTTTCCTTCAGGACGGGTGGGATCGGCTCATGAGCGATGAATGGCTGGTACGGCTGTGCCCCGACGGCGAGCCGCCGCGGCCGGGCTGTTCGGCGGTGACGATCGCGGCGGCCACCGAGGCGCTCGGGCCCGGCCCCGTGGCCTGGGCCGCGCAGCTGGCGCCGGGCATGACCGAGGAGATCATCCGGCAGGTGCCCGAGCACGGGGGCGGTCCGGCCCCATTCGACACGCTGCGGCGCTCGGTCGAGTCGTCGGTGCTGGCGGCGCTTGCGGGGTTCCGGCACGGCATCCCGGTGGCCTCGGCCGTGGTGCCGAAGGAGGCGCTGGAGGGCGGCAGGGAGTTCGCCCGCAGGGCGATCCCGCTGGATCGGGTGCTGCGCGGCATCCGGCTCGGTCACGCCGCCCTGCACCGGGCGCTGATGGAGGTGATCGGGGACGATCCCGACGAGGTGCGCCGGGTGAGCGAGCTGCTGTTCGGGTACGCCGACGTGCACGCCAGCACGCTGGCCGAGGAGTACATCGCCGAGCGGGACCGCTGGGTGGGCAGCACCGCGGCGCAGCGCAGGCGGGTGGTGGAGGACCTCCTCGCGGGCCGGCCGGTCGAGGCGGAGGCGGCGAGCCGGGTGCTGGGCTACGACGTGCGCTCGCCGCACACGGCGCTCATCCTGTCGGCGGCCGACGCCCGCACGGCGCCGCAGGTGTTGCAGCGCCTCGCCGCCGAGCTAGCCGGGACCTCGGGCTCGCTGGCCGTGCCGGCGTCGGAGTCGTCGTTGTGGTTGTGGGTCGGCGGCCCCCTCGCGGAGGCGCGGGCCGGGGGGCCGCCGAAGGTGGCGGTGCCCCCGGGAGTGCGGGTGGCGGCCGGCCCGCCGGCGGCGGGGATCGAGGGGTTCCGGCGCAGCCACCTGGGTGCCAGGGCGGCCGAGAGCATCGGGATATCGCGCGGGGCCGTCTGGTGCGACTACGCCGACGTGCGGGTGGTGGCGTTGTGCACGGCCGACCCCGAGCAGGCGACCTGGTTCGTACGCGAGACGCTGGGGCCGCTGGCGGCCGACGACGAGCGGGTCGCGGAGCTGCGCCAGACCTTGCGCGCGTACCTGGCGGCCGGGCGCAGCCTGCAGGCGGCGGCCACGGACCTGCACGTCGCCCGCAACACCGTGACGTACCGGGTGAAGCGGGCCGAGGAACTGCTCGGGCATCCGGTGGCGGAGGACCGGCTTGAGGTGCAGCTCGCGCTGGAGATCGCCCACTGGCTGCCGCCGCGCCGCTCCCCGCGGCGGCGATCGGCACCGCTGGAGGCGATGTACGTCCACACGCCCGACTGACCCGCGCGGCCAAGGTCGTCGATGATTTTGGTGCTGGGCGGCCAAGCCGGGCGCCCCGGGGCGGACGCATCGTGAGGCGTATGAGCATCGACCCCGCGCTGTTGCGCCGCGCGCTCCGCCACGTGCCGACCAGCGTCGCCGTCGTCACCTCCGTAACGGACACGGGCCGTCCGGTCGGGATGACGGTCGGCTCGTTCGCCTCGGCGTCGCTGGAGCCGCCCCTGGTCTCCTTCTTCGCCGGGTGCGCCTCCGCGACCTGGCCGCTGATCCACGCCACCGGACGCTTCTGCGTGAACGTGCTGGCCGCCCACCAGGGCGACCTGGGGGCGGCCTTCGCCGGCTCGCGGGCCGACCGGTTCGCCGGCCTGACCTGGTCGCCGGGCCCGCTCGGCTCCCCCGTGCTGGACGGCGTGCTGGCCTGGCTGGAGTGCGAGCTGGACAGCACGTACCGGGTGGGCGACCACCACGCGGTCATCGGCCGGGTGTCGTCGCTGGAGGCCCGCGAGGACGTGGGGCCGCTGGTGTTCCATCGGGGAGCGCTGGCGGCCCTCGGCTGATCGGCGGCGGTCGTCCGCCGGATGCATGACGCCCGCCATCAGGCGCCGGGCGGTCCGGATCGCGCCGACGGAGCGCACGGCCGGCCGGCGGAGGTGAGGTTGCCGCAGTTGCCCGAGCCGCCGAGGCCGTCGATCCGCATCGGTGTCGTGGCCGGGCACATGGGCCCGCCCATGACGCCGGAGCCGAGTGCGGCGCTAATGACGCTCCTTCCTGACCGGGGTTCCGTCCGGGGAGCGAGGTGGCGATGACGGGCAGCGGCCCGCTGGCCAGCGCGCCGCGTCGGGTCAGAGGCCCGCGTCGGCGACGTTTCGCGCAGCCCTCTCCTGGGCGGCGAGGAGCTCGTCGCCGTACTCGCCGGCCCAGTGGCCGAGCGCCTTCAGCGGTCCGTCGACCAGGCTCTGTCCCAGGCCGGTCAGGGCGTACTCGACCCGCGGCGGGGCCTCGGCGTGGGCGTGGCGGCCGATCAGGCCGCTGGCGAGCAGGCGGTGCAGCGCCTGCGTGAGCACCTTGTCGCTGATCCCGCCGATCGCGGTGCGCAGTTCGCGTCGCCGGCGCGGGCCGGTGGCGAGGGCGGCCAGGACGACCGGGTCCCAGGTGTGGGCGAACAGGTCGGTGGCCGCGCGTATGCGGCAGTCGGCCACGAACTCGTCGCGATCCATGTCCCGATCACTCCCCTCGCGGCCATCATCGCCTGTCCGATACGTACCGATTGGTGGGTAACGCCTTTTCTACCGTAGCCAGCAGACGATCACCGGTAGTGAGAGGGGACGCGGATGCGTATCGGGATTCTGGGCACGGGGGTGCTGGCGGGGGCGCTGGGCGAGGGCTGGGCGCGTGCCGGGCACGAGGTGGCCGTCGCCGGGCGGTCCCCCGCCAGGGCGCGGGAGCTGGCCGAGCGGCTGGGCGGCCGGGCGTACGCGGTCACGCCGCGCGAGGCGGTCGCCGGCCGGGACGCCGTGCTGCTCGCGGTGGCCTGGCAGGGGGCCGAGGACGTGCTGCGGAGCGCGGGCGCGGCCGAGGGCACCCTGGCGGGGACCGCGTTGATCGACCCGACGAACGCCGTCGAGCACGGCCGGGGCGTGCTGCTCACCGAGCCCGGCGAGGCGATGGCCCAGCGGATCGCCCGGCTGGCTCCGGGCGCGCACGTCGTCAAGGCCTTCCACCTGTTCCCCTCCGGGCAGTGGACCAGGTTGCGTACCGATGGCGAACCGCCCGTCACGGTGACGATGTGCGGCGACGATCCGGGCGCGTTGCGCGTCGTCGGCGACCTGGTACGCGATGTCGGCGCCGTCCCGGCCGTGCTGGGGTCCCTGGATCGGGCCCGCCAGCTGGAGGAGGTCGCGGGTTTCGTCATCGGCCTGGCCTTCGCCGGGACCGACCCCGGCTCCGCCGTCCCATCGGGCGCCGCATAACCCCCGTACAGCGGTGATCATGGCGCTGCCTCCAGGTTCACGACGCGCACCTGGTCACCGTGGTGCGGGGGCGGGCCGGTGCTGCGTACCGACCACCAGGTGCCGTCCATGAACGCCTGCTCCCGGCCGTCCTCGCTCTTGTGCACGGTGACGATCCTGTTCCGGTACGCGTCCGTACCGGAGACGGCCCTGCCGCGGCGCGAGCGCAGGGCGACGCGCCCGGCGAGCACCAGCGCCACCCCGAGCAGGAGCACGCCGATCCCGCCGGCCAGCCCGACGCCCGGGGCGGCCAGCTCGTACAGCAGGCCCAGGATGCCCACGGTGAGCAGGAGGTAGGCGAGGTTCGGGTTGGCCAGGGCCTGCCGTACCTGCTCGAAGAAGCTCAGCTCCGCACGGTCCACGCGGGCATCCGCGGTGCGCACGGTGACCGTCCGCTCCCCCGCCACGAGGACCCGCCGCCCGTCGGCCACCCGCAGCGCCGCCTCCAGCGACGGCGCGCCGGCGTCCACCACCTTCAGCCGTACGGCCTCGTCCACCGCGAGGGAGCGGCCCTGGCGCACCATGGCCACCGCCTGCGCCACGTCGGCGGAGAGGCCGGGCCACCACACTTGGCCGTTACCCTGCAAACCGGAATTGTCACACAATGTAATCCCGGACGCCCAGTGCGGGGACCGGGACTTTGACGACTGTTGATACGTTGGCGACAGGTGTGCCGGGAAGTCTGGTCGGCGGTCTTGTTGCCGATCCCGGGTGAGGTGCTTCCATGCGTGCACGCGACGTCGCCGACGCACCGGTGGTGGCCACGTGACGGTGACCGCGTGGCTGTCGGTGGCCGTCTTCCTGTGCGCCTACACGCTGATCGCCAGCGAGAAGGTGCACCGCGTCGCGGCGGCGCTCGGCGGAGCCGGGATCATGCTGCTCATCCACGCCACCAACGCCGAAGCCGCGTTCTTCTCCAAGGAAACCGGCATCGACTGGAACGTCATCTTCCTGCTCCTCGGCATGATGATCATCGTCGGCGTGCTCAAGCAGACCGGCGTCTTCGAATACCTCGCCATCTGGGCCGCCAAACGTGCCAGAGGACGCCCCTACCGGCTCATGGTCCTCCTCGTCGTCATCACCGCCCTCGCCTCCGCCCTGCTCGACAACGTCACCACCGTCCTGCTCATCGCCCCCGTCACCTTCCTGGTCTGCGAACGACTCGCCCTACCCGCCGCCCCCTTCCTCATCGCCGAAGCCATGGCCTCCAACATCGGCGGCGCCTCCACCCTGGTCGGCGACCCACCCAACATCATCATCGCCAGCCGAGCCGGACTCAGCTTCAACGACTTCCTCATCCACATGGCACCCATGATCATCATCCTGATGATCGTCTACGTCGGGCTGTGCCGACTGCTGTTCCGCAAATCCTTCACCTACGATCCCGAACGAGCCGCCGAAGTCATGGCACTCAACGAGCGGGAGGCCATCGCCGACCGCCGCCTGCTGTGGCAGTCCCTGGCCGTGCTCGCCGTGGTCATGGCCGCGTTCGTGCTGCACCCGGTGCTGCACTACGAACCGTCGGTGGTCGCCGTGCTGGGTGCAGGCGTGCTCGTGGCCGCCACCCGCGTCACCACCGAACAAGCCATCCGCGAAGTCGAATGGCCCACCCTCGTCTTCTTCGCCGGCCTGTTCGTCATGGTCGGAGCCCTCGTCGAAACCGGCGTCATCCCAGCCATCTCCCAGGCGGCGGCCGCAGCCACCCAAGGACAACTCGGCCTCACCACCATGCTGCTCCTGTGGGCCTCCGGCGGACTGTCAGCCATCGTCGACAACATCCCCTACGTCGCCACCATGAGCCCCATCGTCGCCGACCTCGTCCAGGCCAACGGCGGCAACGAGCAGGCCCAAGTGCTCTGGTGGGCCCTCGCCTTCGGCGCCGACCTCGGCGGCAACGCCACCGCCGTCGGCGCCGCCGCCAACGTCGTCATCCTCGGCATCGCCGCCCGCAACGGCACCCCCATCAGCTTCTGGCAGTTCACCCGCTACGGCCTCATCGTCACCCTGGTCACGATCACCCTGTGCGTCCCCTACCTCTGGCTGCGCTACCTGTGAAACCCGGTCGGCGGTGGTGTTGGAGGTCCGGCAGGCGCGGCCGCGGTAGATCGCTGGTGAGCCGGGAGTCCGGGGCGTAGGATCGCGGCGCAAGGTCCTCGTTGAGACGTCGCCCGCCAGGGGCTTGAGGGTCGGGCCGGTTCTCCGGTCGCGTCTCCCCGTTCTGTGGGAGGTGCGTGCCCGGATGAGCTCTCGTGTCGCCGTCACCGTGCTGGCGGCGGGTGTTGCGGCCAGTGCGGCCTTGGGGGAGTTCATCCCGTTCCTCGCTTCGGTGAGCGCGGAGTTCTCCCTGTCGCTCGGCTCCGTGGGCTGGCTGTCGTCGGCCATCACGCTCGTGGCCGGGCTCACCTGCCTGCCGCTGGGGATCTGGATGGCTCGCCGCCGGTTACGCGGGCTGTTCGCCGCCGCCCTGGTGGTGCTGGGAGCGGCGGGGCTGGGGACGGTGTTCGCGGTGGACCCGGCCGGGCTGTTCGCGTTGCGGGTGGTCCAGGCCGTCGGGTACGCCGTGGTGGTGGTCGCGGGGCCGGGACTGCTGACCCGGCTGCTGGAAGGCGGGGCGCGGCAGGCCGCTCTGGCGTTGTGGGGATTGTGCGTTCCGGCCGGGCTGACGCTGGCCAGTACGGTGGCGGCGCTCGTGGGGACGGCCGGCTGGCGCGCCGAGGTGATCGTCGTGGGCGGGCTCACATTGGTGGTCGCCGGGTGGGCCGCCACGATGCCTTCCGACGTCCGCCCCCGTCGGCACGGGCAAGGCGGCGACCGACCCGCCGGGCCGGGTGGTGCGGGGTGGGCGGTGGCCGCCCTGGCGGCCGGGTTCGCGATGATCGCCCTGGTGGGTGTCAGCCTGGTGACCGTCCTGCCCGCGTACCTGACGGAGGAGGCGGGCCTGGCCGGTCCGCACGTGAGCCTGCTGACAGGCCTGGTGTCGGCGTCCAGCGCGGCCGGCAGCCTGGTGGTGGGCGCGTCGCTGCGGGCGGGAGTACGGCCCGGGCGGCTGGTCGCCGCAGCACTGCTCATGGCTCCCCTGACCGCCGGGGTCTTCCTCGGCATGCCGGTGACGGTGGTGGTGTCGTGCGCGGCGGTGGTGCTGGGGCTCAACGGCCTGGCCGTGTCGGCGATGTTCGCGGTGGCGGGCGGTCGTCCCGCGTGGTGGGTCGGGGCGGTGACGCAGGCGGGCAGCCTGGGCACGCTGCTCGGGCCGCCGCTGTACGCGGGAGTGGTCGAGACGAGCGGGTGGAGTGCGGCGATCGTGGTGACAGCGGCGATCGTCTGTGGCGGCGTCGGATGCGCCGCCACAGCGATCCGCCGCTCGCGGTGACCCGCTCGTGCCGCGGCGGCGGCCCGAGGGGCCGGCGTCGACGTCGCTACACTGGGCGGCAATTCGGTGCGAGCACATCGAGAAGGGGGAGAAGTGACGGGGAGACGCACCCGCGGGCCCGGGGCGCACCATGCGGAGCGGCGCAACGAGGTCGCCGACGCCGTGCTCGCCGTCGTGGCCGAACGCGGCCTGGGCGCCGTGTCCCTGACCACGGTGGCCGCCCGGGCGGGCATCTCGCCCGGCCGCGTGCAGCACTACTTCCCGGCCAAGCGGCAGCTCATCGAGGCCGCCTTCGAGCGCGGCAACGAGCTGTCCGCCATCCGCGTCAGGCAGCAGGTCGGCTCCGACCTCGACGTGGCCGACCCGCGCCTGGTGCTCACCACCGTGCTCACCGAGCTCATCCCGTACGACGCCACCACCGAAGCCCACATGCGGGTGCGCCAGTCGTTCCACGCCCTCGGCTTCGCCGAGGAGACCATCGCCGCCAGACTGCGCATCCTGTACGCTGGTTTCCACCGCCAGATGGCCGACCTCCTCCGCAGGGACCAGCAGGCCGGCCGCGTCCGCGCCGACGTGGACGCCTCAGGCACCGCCCTGGCCCTCGTGGCCCTGGCCGAAGGGCTGGCCGCCTACGTACTCACCGGCGTCGCCCCCGCCGGCGTGGCCCGCGACCGGCTGCTCGCCGAGATCGCCGCGCTCTACGCCTGAGACGTACGAGCCCGGCCGGTCACCAGGCTTCCTCCCAGATCCCGTCGGGAATTCGATAAAGGGTCCGAGTCGCGGCGAACCATTCCCGGTCGAGGAAACGTCCGGTGATTCGGCCCACCATGCACAACAGCCGGTGCGCGTCGCGTTCGAGATCTCCGTCCGTACCGAGCGCGAGGCCGTTCACGAACGGCCGATATTCCGGGAATTCCAGGTAACCGCCTTCGTCGTGCGGCGGAGTGACGTGGCCCAGTTGTTCGCCGTCGTAGTAGAGGTACAACGGATCGAGCCTGTCCAGTTCTCCGTGGCAATAGATCTGGAAGACGCGTCGCCGGCCCAGATTGATGACACCGAGATGGTACGGGAGCAGGCCGAAGGCGAGAACCTGCGTCCAACCAGGCGCATGCGGGCCCATCCACACCGTCTTCTCCGGCGCGCCGGGAAACATGTCCGTAGCCGTTTCGAGGTCGCACTCCAGGCGCCAGTCCGGATCCACCCGGAGCAGCCGGGACAGCTCTTCCCGATCGTCGCCCTCGATCCACAGGCCGTGGAATTCATTGTGGATCCGATGCTTGACGACCAGGTCCCACTGATTCTCCACGGGCAGATTCAGCATTCAACGCGTCCTTGAGCCATTACCTGTCCTGCATTCAGCACGCGCGGTTCCCGGGCCTGGGCCAAGACCACTCCTGCGGCCGTCCTCATGGTAGTGCGTGTAATAGTTCACGGGCGCGGACTTTCCTGGAAAGGCGGTGAGAGGCCGGCCGGCAGGAGCGCGACGGGCCCGGCCCACCGGAATTGTCGTTGGCCTCCGCCATGATGGCCTCGCCCGCATCCCCCGCGTGATCCTGAAGGAGCCGTCATGACCGCCAACGCACCCACCGAATGGTCCGATTTCGGATGGCATGCGTGGGAGGACCTCTCCCTTGTCCGTGCCAGGCTCGACGCCGGCGCCGATCCGAATGCCGGCGCGTACGCCTTCGAGCGGCCGCTGCACGCCGCGGCGGAGCGCGGTTCGCCGGAGGTGGTCGCCGAGCTGGCGGGCCGGGTCGATGACGTCGACGCGGAGTGCGAGGGCCGCACCGCCCTGTGGGAAGCGGTCTTCAACAACCGGCCCGACAACGCCCGTGCCCTGGTCGCGGCCGGAGCCGACCCGTGGCGGCCCATGATGGACGGCTGGTCGCCGGGCCGGCTCAGCCTGGCGGGGCCCACGCCCGGCCAGTTCTTCCCCTTTCCTCCGGGTCACGCCGGCCTGACCGAGGCCGAGACGGCCGCCGTCGAGGAGGCCGACCGGCTGACCGGCGTGCTGGGCGACATCGAGGACGACGGTTTCAGCCTCACGTGCGTACGCGGCATCAGCGCCGCCGAGGCGGCACGGCGCCTGGCCGCCGAACCCGCCGACGAAGAGGAGCTGGAAGAGATCATGGACGACCCCTTCGGCGACGAGGCCATGCAGATCGTCGGCTTCACCGACGTGCCCGGCGGCTGCGTCGTCAGCCAGCGGATGGGATACATGGCCGCCACTCCCGTCGTCATGCAACTGTTGTCCGTGGGCACGATCGCCTACGGCATGTACGCCAACCCCAAGAGCGGCAACCAGGGCCGGGTCTACCGCGACGGCGAGATCGCGGACTGGGACACGCACCCGGGCGGCGGCGACGTCTCCGGCGCCGATCCGGCCGCGGAGATCCTGCTCAAATACCTGTACAACGGCTACGCGGAGGCCTACTGCTTCGCCGGCGCCGGCCTGCGCCCGGCCGACGCCCACTCGATCGCCGAACCGGACACGCACCTGCGGCTCCCGGAACGCGACTACTGGCACTGACCGGCCAGGACAGGTGCCGCGCGACCCTGGCGGAAGATCCCGTACGCTCACGCTCATGCCTGTCGATCTGACCGCATGCCACTGCGTCCTCTGCAACCCGCCCGATGAGCTCGATCGTCGCACCCGGCTGACGATCGGGAAGGTGCAGGAGCACGGCTGGCAGGTCACGATGATTCCCCGTAACGAGCACGGGCCGGGCTGGGCCGTCACGATCGGGTTGTGGCACCACCACCGCTCGCCCGAGTTGGCCATGTTCGGGCTGGACATCCACGACATGCAGACCTGCCTCAACTCCCTGGGCGACAAGGTGATCGCCGGTGAGGCGCTGAAGGCCGGTCAGGAATGGCAGGACATCATCGACCAGCGCCCCGTCGCGATCAAGGCGGTCGACCATCGCTGGTATCACACCTTCTTCGGCACGGCGATCGGCTTCTACCGGCGGCCGCCCTTCCCGTTCCTCCAGGTCGTCTGGCCCTCCCCGGACAACACCTTCCCCTGGCAGGGCGACGGCGACGATCACCAGCCGCACCTGTGGCTGCGGCCGGACGAGCACCCGGCCGGCGTATGGACGCGATGAGCACCCACCCGAGCCCGCGCGTCCGGGCCCGCTCGCTGGGCGTGGTCGTCGGCACGCTGCCGACCGGGCCGCTGAACGCGATCACCGACGTCGAGGGGGTGCTGGTGGGCCACACCACCCTCGACGACGGCGCCGACCTGCACACCGGGGTCACCGCCATCGTTCCCCGGCAGCTGGCCACCGCGCTGCGGGGGCTGCCGGCGGCCGTGCACACGGGCAACGGGTACGGCAAGCTCGTCGGCTCGACCCAGATCGACGAGCTCGGCGTCCTGGAGTCACCGATCGTCCTGACGGCCACGCTGTCGGCGTTCCGGGCGGCGGACGCGCTGGTCACCTACCTGTTGGAGCGCCATCCGGACAGCCTCTCGGTCAACCCCGTCGTGGGAGAGACGAACGACGGCTTCCTGTCCGACATCCGGCGCCGCCCGATCACCGAACGGCACGTGCTCGACGCGCTGGAAGGGGCGTCCGGCGGGCTGCCCGCGGAGGGATGCGTGGGGGCGGGCACCGGCACGACGGCCCTGGGCTACAAGGCCGGCATCGGCACCTCCTCCCGCCGGCAGGTGGTGGACGGCGCTCCGGTGACGGTCGGGGCGCTCGTGCAGGCGAACTTCGGCGGGGTGCTGACCGTCCAGGGTGTCCCGATGCCGGTGGAGGAGCTCGTGCCCGGATCCGTCCGTGAGGAGCCGCCGGGCAACTCCTGCATGATCGTCGTGGCCACCGACGCGCCGCTCGACGCGCGTCAGCTCGGGCGGCTCGCCCGCCGGGCGATCTTCGCGATGGGGCGGGTGGGGGCGTCGTACTCCCATGGCAGCGGCGACTACGCGATCGCCTTCACCACGGCGCCACCCCGGCTCCCCACCCTGCCCGACGACCTGCTGAACCCCGTCTTCACGGCGGTCATGGACTCCGTCGAGGAGGCGCTGCTCAACTCCCTGTTCACCGCGACCGCCACCACGGGCGTCCACGGCCGCACGAGCCATGCGGTGCCGTACGACCGGCTTCCGGGGAGCGGCACGAACCGGGACGGATGATCGCCGCGCGGGCCGGACGAGTAGCCCGTGCGACGGCCCGACTCCAGCCGCAGGATCGGCCGGCGCTCTCATCCCGGTGAGGGCCGATTGGCGTGCACTCATTGATGTGTGTCAATATGGACGTGACTTCGACAACCGTCTATATCAGGGGGTCACGTGGAGCCGCTGCGCATCCTGGAGTGCAGCCCGCCGCTGGTGCGCGAGCAACTGGACACCGGCAAGGCCGTCGAACTCGCCCGCGCCTTCAAGGCTCTGGGCGATCCGGTACGGCTGCGCATCCTGTCGATCGTGGCCAGCCACGTCGGCGGCGAGGTGTGCGTGTGCGACATCAGCGACGCCTTCGACCTGACCCAGCCGACGATCAGCCACCACCTCAAGGTGCTCAGGGACGTCGGGCTGCTCACCCACGAGCGGCGCGGCTCGTGGGTCTACTACCGCCTGGTGCCGGAGAGAATGACCCAGCTGTCGGCCCTGCTCAACATCCCCGCCACGGTCTGACATGTCATCGGATACCGCTCAGGCGCCCGGGATCTCCGCGGCCGTGGTGGGCCGGCTGTCGGTCCTCGACCGGTTCCTGCCGGTGTGGATCGGCGCGGCCATGGCCGCCGGACTGCTGCTCGGCCGGTTCGTCCCGGGCCTGGACACGGCACTGGAGGCGGTGAAGATCGGCGAGATCTCGCTGCCGATCGCGCTCGGGCTGCTGCTGATGATGTACCCGGTGCTGGCCAAGGTCCGCTACGACCGGCTCGACACCGTCACCGGCGACCGCCGCATGCTGATCTCCTCGCTGCTGCTGAACTGGATCGCCGGCCCGGCGCTGATGTTCGCGCTGGCCTGGACCTTCCTACCCGACCTGCCCGAATACCGCACCGGCCTGATCATCGTCGGCCTGGCCCGGTGCATCGCCATGGTGCTCATCTGGAACGACCTGGCCTGCGGCGACCGCGAATCGGCCGCCGTGCTGGTCGCGATCAACTCGATCTTCCAGGTCGTCGCGTTCGGCGCGCTCGGCTGGTTCTACCTCCAGGTGCTGCCCGGCTGGCTCGGCCTGCCCGAGGCCGCGCTGGACGTGTCGATGTGGGACATCGCCCAGTACGTGCTCATCTTCCTCGGCATCCCGCTGCTGGCCGGCTACCTGTCGCGCACCTGGGGCGAACGCGCCAAGGGCCGCACCTGGTACGAGGAGCGCCTCCTGCCCAGGATCGGCCCGCTGGCCCTGTACGGGCTGCTGTTCACCATCGTCATCCTGTTCGCCCTGCAGGGCCAGACCATCAGCGAGCGCCCCCTGGACGTGGCCCGCATCGCGCTGCCCCTGCTGGCCTACTTCCTCGTCATGTGGGGCGGCTCGTTCCTGGCCGGCCGCGCGATCGGCCTGTCCTACGAGCGCACCACCACCCTGGCCTTCACCGCCGCCGGCAACAACTTCGAGCTGGCCATCGCCGTGGCCGTCGGCGTCTTCGGCGTCACCTCCGGCCAGGCCCTGGCCGGCGTGGTCGGCCCGCTCATCGAGGTCCCCGTCCTGGTCGCCCTGGTCTACGTCAGCCTGGCCGGCCGCCGCCTGTTCACCAAGCAGCCCAAGGAGTCCGTACGTGCCTGACAAGCCCAGCGTGCTGTTCGTCTGCGTGCACAACGCAGGCCGCTCCCAGATGGCCGCCGGATGGCTCACCCACCTGGCCGGCGACCGCGTCGAGGTCCGCTCGGCCGGCTCCGCGCCCGCCGACCAGGTCAACCCGGTCGCTGTCGAGGCCATGCGCGAGAGCGGCATCGACATCGCCACCGCACAACCCAAGATCCTCACCGTCGACGCCGTCGAAGCCTCCGACGTGGTCGTCACCATGGGCTGCGGCGACGCCTGCCCGATCTTCCCCGGCAAGCGCTACGAGGACTGGACGCTCGACGACCCGGCCGGCCAGGGCATCGAGGCCGTCCGCGCGATCCGCGACCAGATCCGCACCCGCGTCGAGAAGCTCATCGGCGAGCTGACCGGCTGAGCCGCGCCGGCCTGGGCGGGGCGATTTACGGAGGTTTTAGGCGGTTCGGTGCACTGTTCTCCCATAGCGCAGCTATCGGGAGGAACAGAGATGACCCCTGGGCCGGACGGATTCAGCACCGAGGAAACACTGTCGAACGAGCCGCCCAGGCGCCGCTTCCCACGTTCCCTGCTGCTCGTCGCCACCGCCGCGCTCGTCGCGGTCACGGGCGCCGGCGTCGCCGCCGCCTCGGTGTTCTCACCCACGCCGGCCCCGACGCCCACGGCCGGCGACACCACCACACCGTCGGCGAGCCCGTCCAGCACGACGCCGCCCGGACGGGGCTGGGGCGGTCACCGGATGGGCCGTGCCCTGCACGGCGAGTTCGTCGTACCCGACGTCGAGGGCAGGTACGTGACGGTCGCCACCCAGTACGGCGACGTCACGGCGGTGGACCAGGACTCGATCACGGTCAGGAGCGAGGACGGCTACACCAAGGAGTACGCGGTCACCGGCGACACCCGGATCAACCGCGGCGGCGAGGGCATCGACGCGGTGAAGGCCGGGCAGAAGGTCATGGTCATGGCGAAGGTGGAGGGCGGCACGGCCACCGCCGTCTCGATCCGCGACGCCACCATGCGCAAGGGGTGGGGCCGGGACGGCAAGGGCGACCACCGGCACCACGACCACCGGCCCGGCCGGCCGCCGACCGGCACCCCGACACCGTCCGCCGCCCCGACAATGACCGTCACCCCTACGCCGACCTCCTGACCGCCTGTCCGTGCACCGCAGCACGACGGTGACGCGGTACCGCTCCGGCTCCTCCCTCGGGGGCGGCACCGGATCGACGAACACGTACCCCTCAGCGACCGACGGCTGATTCTGCGGGAACCAGCGGCGACCGGATCCCGTGATCTTCACGTACGCCACCGTGCCGGTGCATGATGTGTCGTTCGTGCCGTCTTTGTGAAGGCCGTCTTTGAGGGGAGTCACCGGTATGGAGGACGACGAGGTGCTGGCGTTGCACACGGCAGCGGAGGAGGGCTCGGCCGAGGAGGTCGCGGAGCTGGCCGGTCGGGTGGCGGACGTCGACGCCGAGGAGGAGGGCCGTACCGCGCTCTGGGTCGCCGTGTACGAGGGCAACCACGACCACGCCCGCGCCCTGGTGGCCGCCGGGGCCGACCCGTGGCGGCCGATGATGAGCGGCTGGTCGCCCGGGCGCCTCAGCCTGGCCGGACCGGAGCCCGGCCTGTTCGAGCTCCCCGCCGGGACGGACGGGCTGACGGAGGGCGAGGCCGCCGCGGTGGCGGAGGCGAAGCGGCTCACGGCGGCGCTGGGCTCTCACTACTACGACGGCGTGGGGCTGGCCTGCGTGGCCGGGATCAGCGCGGCAGAGGCGACCCGGCGCCTGGAGGCGACGGTCGAGGACGTCGATCCCGAGGAGTTCCTCGACCGGATCGACCCCTTCGACGACGAGAGCCTGCGCTTCGTCGGCGTCACCGACGTGCCCGGCGGCTGCGTCGTCACGCAGCCCTGGGGGTACGTTCCGCAGGCTCCCGGCGCGACCAGGCACCTGTCCGCGGGCACCGTCTGCTACGGCATGTACGCCAACCCCAAGAGCGGCAACCAGGGCAGCATCGTCCGCGACGGCGAGATCGTCGGCTGGGACCTGCATCCGGGCGGCGCCCCCTGGGAGGACGACGGCGCCCAGGAGGTCCTGCTCTCCTACCTCTACAAGTACAACGCGGTGGCCTACGCCTGCGCCTACGCGGGCCTGCGGCTGACCGAGGCCCGCGCGATCACCGGCCCGCCCGACACCTGGCTGCGCCTGCCGGAACGCGACCACTGGAACTGACCCCGCTCATGCGAGCAGGGCCGCGACCACGCCGCCGTCCACCACGATCCCCGCTCCGGTGACGAAGCCGCCGCCGGAGCATGCGGGCCTGCCGCTCCCGGCTCGTCCCGGCGCGGACCCGGAACGGCCGGCCACCGTGGTGTTCGCCGCGCTCCAGGGCGCTCAGTCCCGGAAGCGGTCGGTGGCCTCGATGAGCCGGTGCAGCGTGCCGGGCTCGGCGCCCGCGTGCCCGGCGTCCTCCACGATCTGGAACTCGGCCTCCGGCCAGGCCAGGTGCAGGTCCCAGGCGGCCTCCGGCGGCGTCTTCATGTCATAGCGCCCGTTGACGATCATGCACGGGAGGTGCCTGATCGGATCGACGTCGAGCAGCTCGCCGTCCTCCAGGAAGCAGCCCTGGCCGAAGTAGTGCGCCTCGATCCGCGCGAACGCCACCAGGTCCCGATCGTCCAGCGGCGGCGGCGGGACGGGCAGCAGCGAGTTGGCCAACAGCTCCCAGGCGGCCCACGCCCGCGCCGCCGGGACGTGCACCGCCGGGTCCGGGTCGAACAGCCTGCGGTGGTAGGCCCGCAGGAGGTCGTCGCGCTCCTCGGCGGGCACGAAGTCGCGGAAGGCCGCCCACTCCGCCGGGAACAGCCGCGCCGCTCCCGTGGGGGTGAACGCCCACGGCTCGTCGGCGGCCCTGGCCAGGTAGACGCCGCGCAGCACGAGCTCGCTCACCCGCCGCGGATGCCGCCGCGCGTACGCCAGGGCCAGCGTGCTGCCCCACGACCCGCCGAACACCAGCCACCGTCCGACCCCGAGCCGCTCCCTGAGCAGCTCGATGTCCGCGACCAGGTGCGCGGTCGTGTTGGCCGCCAGCGACACCCCGGGGTCACCGGCGTGCGGCCGGCTGCGGCCGCAGTTGCGCTGGTCGAAGAGCACGATCCGGTACGCCTCCGGGTCGAAGAACCTGCGCTGGTCCGGCAGGACCCCGCCGCCCGGCCCGCCGTGCAGGAAGACCGCGGGTTTGCCGTCCGGGTTGCCGCAGATCTCCCAGTAGAGCTCGTTCCCGTCGCCGACCTCCAGCAGCCCGGTCTCGTACGGCTCAATCGGCGGATAAAACGTCCTTTGTCCCATAACCAACAGACCTACCACCGCAACCTGCTCAAACGGTGACCACGACCTTGCCCCTCGCATGGCCCCGTTCGAGATAGCGGACGGCTTCCGCGGTCTCGTCCAGCGAGTACGTCCGGTCGATGACCGGCATGAGCTTCCCCGTCTCGACGAGCCCGTTCAGCACGGCGAGGTCCTCCTGGCTGTTGCGGCACAGGAGGAACCCCATTTGCTGCGGCACGACCCGGGCCAGCAGGAAGAGCCGGAGCAGCCCGAGCGGTGCCCCCAGCCACTCCCCCTTGGACGGCGCGCACTCCACGAACACGCCCCTGCGGGTGAGAACGCGCCGGTTCGCGGTGAACCGGCGGTTCGCCACCATGTCGAGCACCACGTCGTACCGCCTCCCGGTACGGGTGTAGTCCTCCTTGGTGTAGTCGATGACGTGGTCGGCCCCGATCGAGCGGACCAGCTCCACGTTCCGCGTGCTGCACACCCCGGTCACCTCCGCGCCCAGCGCCTTGGCGACCTGCACCGAGAACGTCCCCAGCCCGCCCGCCGCCCCGTTGACCAGGACCCGGTGGCCCGCCCGCACCCCGGCCTTGTCGCGCACCGCCTGCACCGAGCAGACCCCCGCCACCGGCATGGCCGCCGCCTGCTCGAACGTCAGGCCGGCCGGCATCCTGTGCACCATGGCGTCCTGGCGCAGGCAGGCGTACTCGGCGAAGCCCGTCGTGCCCGGCACGAGATACAACCCGCAGCCGCCGTACACCTCGTCCCCGGGACGGAACCTGGTGACGTTCCGGCCCACCGCCTCGACGCTGCCCGCCAGGTCGCCGCCCAGGGCGCCGGACCTGGGCCGGGTCAGGCCGTTCTGCAGGCGGGTGATATAGGGCTTCCCGCGCATGATGTGCCAGTCGAGCGGGTTGACCGAGGCCGCCCGTACGCGGATCAGCACGTCGTCGTCCCCGACGGCGGGCATGTCCACGTCCTCGAGCCGGAGGACGTCCGGCGGCCCGTAAGCGTGGTAGCGGATTGCCTTCATGGCGCCCCCTCGAATTCGCCGAGCACTGCCCCCAGACTGCGGCCGCGCCCCCGGGCGGCGAAATCACGTGAATTCGTGATTGGCGGTAGTAGTGTCCGAGCCACCATGGCCAGACCCCCGCGCCGCCCGGGCAACCTGCCGGCTGAGGCGACCAGCTTCGTCGGCCGCCGCCGCGAGCTCGCGGCCGTCAGGAGGAAGCTGACCGAGGCCCGGCTGGTCAGCCTCGTCGGCCCGGGCGGGGTCGGCAAGACGCGCCTCGCGCTGCGGCTGGCCGGCGATCTCGGGCGCGGGTTCCCGGACGGCGCGTGGCTGGTCGAGCTGGCCGAGGTACGCGATCCCACGCTGGTCGCCGACGCGGTCATGGCGGCCCTGGACCTGCGTGACCAGGCGGCCACCGAACCGGCCGCGCGGCTGCGGTCGTACCTGCGGGACAAGAGGGCGCTGCTGGTCGTCGACAACTGCGAGCACCTGCTCGCGGTCACCGCGCCGCTCGTCGCGGACCTCATGCGGGCGGCCCCCGGCGTGCGCGTGATCGCCACCAGCCGGGAGCCCCTGTCGGCGCCCGGCGAGCACGTCGTGCCCGTGCCGCCGCTCGACCTGCCCGCGCCGCACGCCCGCGTGCCCCTCGCGAAGCTGCGGCAGAACGAGGCGGTCAGGCTGTTCACGGAGCGGGCCGCCGCCGGGTCGGGCACGTTCGAGCTGACGGCGGCGAACCAGGCGGCCGTGGCCGACCTGTGCCGCCGCCTCGACGGCCTGCCGCTGGCGATCGAGCTGGCGGCCGTCAGGACGCGGGTGCTCACCGCCGAGCAGATCCTCGACCGCCTGTCCGACCGGTTCGGGCTGCTCACCGGGGGCGGCCGGGCCGCGCTCCCGCGCCACCAGACGCTGCGTACCACCGTCGACTGGAGCCACGACCTGCTGGCGGCGGACGAGCAGGCGCTGCTGCGGCGGCTGTGCGCGTTCGCGGGCAGGTTCACGCTGGAGGACGTCGAAGCGGTCTGCGCGTACGGGGACGCCCCGGCGGGCCGCACGCTGGACCTGGTGGCCTCGCTCGTCGACAGGTCCCTGGTGCTGAAGGAGGACGCCGGCGGCCTGGCCTGCTACCGGCTGCACGAGACGATGCGCGAGTACGCCGCGCTCAAGCTCCGGGAGGCGGGCGAGGAGGAGGCCCTCGACCGCCGGTTCACCGGCTACTACCTCGCCCGCTGCCTGGGGTCCGGGCCGCGGGTCCGGCAGCGGCTGGCCGAGTGGCTCGACTGGATGGACCTGGAGATCGACAACGTCCGGGCGGTCCTGCGGGGATGCGTGACCCGGCGGGACGCGTCACGCGGGACGGCCCTGGCGTACACCGTCGGCTACTACTGGATCACGCGCGCGCTCAACGAGGGCGTCCGGTGGCTCGGCGAGCTGCTCGCGTGCGGGGACAGCGGTCCCGAGGGGCGGGCGTACGCGCTGTTCATGCGGGGTTTCCTGGCGGTGCTGCAGTCCGACCCGGCCGGCGCGGGGCCGGCGCTGGCGGAGGCGGTCACCATCGCCAGGGAGGCGGGGCTGCCGGCCGTCCTGTCGCAGTCGCTGTCCCTGGCGTCGATGGCGGCGAGCATGGCGGGGGATCATCCGTCGGCCGCGCGCCTGGGCGAGGAGGCCAGGGCCGTCACCGAGGGGATCGACGACGACCAGGCCCGCCTCATGTACCTGCAGTCACGCGCGCTCAACGGCCTCTTCCAGGGCGATCTCGACGCGGTCGTCGCGGCGGCGTCGGAGGGCGTGCGCCTCGGCCGGGAGAGCGGCGACCTCTACAGCCTCGACATGATGCTGCTGAACCTGGGCTCGGCCAGGCTGATCGCCGGAGCGCTCGACGAGGCCGAGCCGCTGCTGACCGAGGCGTTGCGGATCGCGTACCGGATCGACGACCGGGTGGGGCAGTACGTCCTGCTCGACGCCCTGGGCTGCCACGCCGCGGGCTCGGGGCGGGCACAGCCGGCCGCGCGGCTGCTGGGGGCGGCGGAGACCGTACGCGCGGGGGCCGGGGCCGGTGTCCTGCCGTACCTCGCGCCGCTGCTGGCCCGGGCCGAGGAGACGGCCAGGGCGGCGCTGGGGGCGGCCGGGTTCGAGGACCAGTTCGCGGCCGGGCGGCGCCTGAGCCGGGACGCCGCGATCGCTCTGGCGCTCGGCGAGCCCGACCCGGCCGCCGCCGCCGAATCCGCGGAAACGGGCCCGGCGCCGCTCGGCCGGCGGGAGGCGGAGGTCGCCCGGCTGGTCGCGGAGGGGCTCAGCAACAAGCAGATCGGGGCCCGGCTGTTCATCTCGGAGCACACGGTGGACAGCCACGTACGCGCGATCATGAACAAGCTCGGCGTCAACTCCCGTGCCCAGATCGCCGCCTGGACGGCCGCCACCCGACAGTAGCCCTCGCCCACCACGCGCCCGACGCGACGGGGTCAGTCGGTCGCGCACAGCTCGGCGAAGCGCCGCGCGTCGACGTTGCCGCCGGAGACGATCAGCCCGATCCGCCGCGGCACGTCCTCCACCCGCCCGGCCAGCAGCGCGGCCAGCGGAGTCGCACCGCTGGGCTCCATGACGACCTTCATGCGTTCGAAGGCCAGCCGCATCGCCGCCCGGATGTCGTCGTCACTCACCAGGGCGACGTCGTCGACCAGGTGCCTGTTGATGGAGAACGTCAGCTCGCCGGGGATCTCGGCCGCCTGGCCGTCGGCGATCGTCCGCGGGATGGGGATGGACACCCGCTCCCCCGCGCTCAGCGACCGCTTGGTGTCGTCGCCCGCCTCCGGCTCCACCCCGATCACCCGGATCCCGGGCAGCGTCCCCTTGGCCGCGGTGGCGCTGCCCGCGATGAGCCCGCCGCCGCCGATGGGCACGAGCACCGCGTCCAGGTCGCCGACCTCCTCGATGAGCTCCAGCGCGGCGGTGCCCTGGCCGGCGATGACGTGCGGGTGCTCGTACGGGGGGATGAGCGTCAGGCCGCGCTCGGCCGCCAGCGCCTCGCCGATGGCCACCCGGTCGCCGGTGTAGCGGTCGTACGTGACGACCTCCGCGCCGTAGCCGGCGGTGGCCTCCCGCTTGGAGCGCGGGGCGTCCTCGGGCATGACGATCACCGCGGTGCTGCCCAGCTCGCGCGCGGCCAGCGCGACCGCCTGGGCGTGGTTGCCGGACGAGTACGCCGCGATGCCCCTGCCCAGCTGCTCCGCCGAGAGCCGGGAGACGGCGTTGTAGGCGCCGCGGAACTTGAACGCCCCGATGCGCTGGAAGTTCTCGCACTTGAGGAAGACCTCGGCGCCCACGAGGGCGTCCAGGGTGCGGGAGCGCAGGACGGGCGTACGGTGGGCGACGCCCTTGAGCCGCGCGGCGGCGTCGTGAACGTCGTCCAGGGTGACCGGCAGTGCGTTCGTCATGCTCGCTGTTCCTCCAAGGGTGCGGGGATCCGGGCGCCTATCTTGGAGCTTGCCCTCTTCCGCCCCTCTTGCGGAAGTACCGCGCCGTTCCTCGGTCCAGGAACCCGGACACGGCCTCCAGCCAGCGAACGGGCTGGTCGACGTGCGCCATGTGCCCCGCCTCGTCGAGAACCTCGGCCCGGGCCGAGGGGATCAGCTCGGCGGCCTCCTCGGCCAGCGACGCCGGGAACGTCATGTCCTGCCGGCCGTGCAGCAGCAGGATCGGCACGCCGAGGCGGGCCAGGCGTTCGGCGGCCCTGTCCGGGCGCGCGGCGGGCAGCGTCCCGTTCCGCCACGGGCGCTGCCACTCGGCCGAGAAGCGTACGCGGACTCGCCCAGAGGCCCGTGGACCGAGCTCGCCTTCCTGATCACCGCCCGCACCCGACACGCCCAGACCGGCCGCTGAACCCACCGGGCTCGCGGCCGGGCCCATGGAGCCAGGGCGCGGGGTGGGGGGCTCACCCGGGTGTGCGGTTGCGGCGGCGGGCTCGGTGCAGGGTGAGCGCGGCGAGGGTCAGCAGGGCGGCGACGGCCACGAGCCAGCCCGCGCCGAGCCCCGACAGCCAGCCGACGACGGCGGTCTGGGCCACCGTCACCGCACCCACGACGGGGTCGTCCGTGGTGCCGCCCGAGAAGACGCGCAGCTCGTACCACCCGTAGTAGGCCACGTACAGGCCGGCGAGCACGAGCAGGGCGCCGCCGACCCGGGAGACGTACGGGAGGAGCCGCCGCAGCCTGGCCACCGCGGCGGCGCGGGCGAGCGCCACCGCCAGGGAGAGCGCGGCGACGACCAGGCCCATGCCGAGCGCGTACGCGGCGAAGGCGGCCGCGCCGCCGAGCACCCCGCCACCGGACAGGGAGGCCGAGGTGACCGCGAGGAACGGCCCGACCGTGCAGGACAGGGAGGCCAGCGCGTACGACAGCCCGTAGCCGTACAGGGAGAGCGGCGCGGCGGTGGGCCGGCCGGTGGCCAGCCCCGGTACGCGGAGCAGCAACTCGCGCCCGGACAGCAGCCAGACGCCGAGCCCGACCAGCAGCACCCCGATGACCAGGGTCGCCCACGGCAGGTAGGCCCCCACCGAGACGGCCAGCGCGGTGACCACCACCCCGAACAGCCCGAAGACGGTGACGAATCCGGCGGTCATCGCCCCGGACAGGACCAGCGCCCGGATCACCGGGCGGGTGCCGCCGGTGTCGTTGATGAGGAGGGTGAGGTAGGCCGGCAGCATGGCGAAGCCGCACGGGTTGAAGGCGGCCACGGTGCCGGCGGTGAGCGCGAGGGCGAGCGGCAGCTCGGAGGCGAACACGGCTGCGCTATCGGCCGAGGAGCGCGCGGAGGTGCTCGTCCAGCTTGGCCTGATCGAGCGGACCCGTGGCCTTCCGCGTGGAGCCGTCCGGCTTCATGAACACGAACGTGGACTGTGCGCTGACGCCCAGCTTCGTCCACACCGCGCCCTTGGCGTCGGACAGGTGCACGATGCCGCCGCCGCCGGTCCCGGTGGTCTGGACGAACTCCTTCATCGCCGGCTCGGTGTCCAGCCCCGCCACGCCGACGAACGCCACCTCACCGTATCGGGCGGCGGCGGCCTTCACCGCGGGCGCCTCCGAGCGGCACTTCGGGCACCAGGGCGCCCAGAACCAGAAGACCACCGGCCGACCCGCCAGGCTCGCCCCCTCGAACCCCTGGCCGTCCAGCGTCTTCGCGGAGAACTTCAGCGCGGCGGGCACCACGGCGGCCGCGCTCGCCGTCCCCGATGACGGCGACGCCGATGCGGAGGCGGGTGGGGAGGAGGCGGGTGGGGATGAGGCGGGTGGTGAGGCCGCGCCGGAGGCTCCCTCCTGCCCGGAGGTGGCCTCCCCGGCGACGCCCTGTCCCGCGCCACCGCACGCGGCGACCAATAAGACCCCCGCCACCAGCACGGCAGCCGCTCGCATCGACCTCATACCTGTCATACCGCCGAGCGTAGAGCGATCTCCCCCGCGAGTTCTTACAAGCCGGTGACAACAACCTCGGGAGAGGCGATGACTCCCGTCCGCCGCGGCGGTCTACTCAAGGGACGCGACAGCTGAGGAGGGACCATGGTGAACGGCTTGCAGGGGCGGCTCCAGGACGTGGCCGACGAACTGGTGCGTTCCGGGGCAGAGCGGGGCCTGCAGATCGCCGTCTACCGGCACGGTGAGCTGGTCGCCGACGTCGTGGCGGGGCTCGCCGACCCCGCCACCGACCGGCCGGTCACCCCGGGCACCCCGTTCCACGCCTTCTCGGCGGGCAAGGGGCTGACGGCGACGGTCGTACACGTGCTCGCCGAGCGCGGCGCCCTCGGCTACGACACGCCGATCGCGCGGATCTGGCCGGAGTTCGGGGCGCACGGCAAGGACACGGCCACGGTACGGGACGCGCTCACGCACTCGACGGGCGTGCCGGGGCTGCCGGCGGACCTCACCCCGGAGGACCTGTGCGACTGGGAGAAGACGTGCGCGCTGATCGCCGCCGCCCGGCCGTGGTGGGAGCCGGGCACGGCGACCGGCTACCACTCCTACACCTTCGGCCACATCGTCGGCGAGATCGTCCGCCGGGTCACCGGCACACCGGTCTCCCAGGTGCTCAGGGAGGAGGTCGCCGCCCCGCTGGGGGTGGCGGGCGAGCTGTTCCTCGGGGTGCCGGAGGCCGAGCTGGGCCGGCTCGCGCGGCTGGAGGACGTGCCCGGCTTCGCCGAGGCGCCCGAGGGCTCCCCGGCCCTCGCGGTCGCGCCGCGGGGCGTGCGGCCGACGGCGGCCTTCGGCAACCGCGCCGATGTGCTGTCGGCGGCGATCCCCGCGGGTGGGCAGCTCACCGCCCGCGCCGCGGCCCGCATGTACGCGGCGCTCCTCGGCCCGGTGGACGGGGTACGGCTGATCTCGCCCGACCGGCTCCGCGAGGTGACCGCGCCGGTCGTGGACGGCGTGGACCGGGTGTTCGGCAACCGGGCGGTGCTGTCGAACGGCTACGCCGTCGGCCGTCTGGGCACGGATCCGGACGACACCCCGACGGTGTTCGGCTGGGCGGGCAGCGGCGGCAGCTACGCCGGCGCCGACACCGCCACCGGGGTGGCGTTCGCGGTGACCAAGAACCGGCTGGCCGCCGACTTCGGCACCGCGCAGACGATCGCCGCCCTCATCGCCGACGCCGCGTAGCCGTCACCCGACGATCGAGCCGCCGTCCCGTCCAGAGCCGGGGGAGGCAGCCCGGCCGCCGTCCCGCTCAGCGCCAGCCGCCGTCCCCGTTCCGGGCTCAGCCGATGGTCAGGCTGCTGTCGCCGTCGATGAAGTAGAAGAAGTCGCCGTCCCCGCCGACTGATGCGCCCGTGTAGTCCCCGTGGTGCGACCACGCGCCACCGCCGTCGTCCGGGACCGGCTCGGCCCCGGGCCCGGCCGCCGCACCCGCCCCAGCGTCCCACCCCTGGTCCCATCCCTCCCCCCACCCGCCGCTCTCGGTCGCCGTCGGGTCGGTGGCGGTCACGAAGGCGGCCCCGCCCGCCACGGCGACGGCGGCCGGGACCCGGAACCGGGACTCCGACGCCTCCCCGGCATAGGCCCGCGACTCCTCGCGAACCCGATCGAACTGACTGGTGAAGAGCGCCATGAGCAGGGCCTCCGGTATCAGAAGTCGAGGAAGCGCGGCGTCCGTACGGCCTCGCGGGCGGCCCGCAGGTGGTCGGCGATCTCGCCGCGCCGCAGCCGCACCCCGGACCCGCCCGGGTAGCGGCGCATCACGTCCAGGACGGCCAGACGGCGGGCCACCGCGCGCAGCGCCGGCGGCCGCGCGGCCTCCGGGGCGGCGGCGAGCTCCTGGGCGATGCGCCGCGCGGTCTCCCAGCGCAGGCCGAACACGTTCTCAGTCAGCACGTACGCGAGCACCGGCAGCGAGGTGGAGACCAGCGCGTTCCAGCGGTCCAGCACCATCGCCCACCCGCGCTCCGACTGTGCGGTCACCTGCGCCTTGCGCTGCTCGCCCTGGGCGTGCGACGAGTACGCCTGGGAGATGCCCGACACCGCGAACACCGGGTTCAGCAGCGCCGCGGCCCCGAGCGACAGCGCCGCCCCCGCGTAGCTGACCTTGGGCAGCGCGTCGGGGTCGAGGTCCATCACGCGGGAGAGCTGCACGGCGAGCTGCCCGGTCTCGGTGGCGGCCCGCTGCGCCGGGGCGAGCGCGGCCCGCAGCTTCGGCTCCCCCGCCTTCAGCCAGCCCGGCTCGGCGCCGCCGGTGACCGCCGCGAGGAGCAGCGCGTCCCGGTGCCGCAGGAAGGCCGGCAACACGGAGACGACCTGGTCGAGGTGCGACTGCAGCTCTCCCAACCCGACCTGCAGCACGGCGGCGACGCGGGCGCGTTCGTCGCCGCTCCCCGGCAGCGTGACGGGCTCGGACAGGCCGTCCGCGCCGGCGTCGCCGAGCAGCGCCGCGTGCAGCTCGTAGAACGGGCCGAACACGGTGTAGAGCAGGTAGTCCTCCTCCAGCCCGACGGCGGCCCGCAACATGCCGGGCACCTGCGCCGCGCCCGCGCCCGCGCACGCGTTGGCCCACGCCCTGACCTCGGTGTGCAGCGCCTGCACGAGCTCGGGCTGCGCGACGACCCTGAGGTCGGTACGCTCGCTGGTCAGCCGCAGCTCCGCCCGCCGCGGCTCCGGCCGCCCCTCGACGCTCCTGATCGCCTCGTACGGGATCCGGACGTTGACCCCGCTGCCCTTCACCCGCATGCCGTCGGGCGCGAACGCGCACGCGACCGGCCGCCCGTCGGCCAGCTCGGCGGGCAGCACCCCCGAGCCGAGCGTGCGCCCGGCGGCTGCCCGCAGCTCCGCGTTCTGGTGCAGCCGGCGCCCGAACACCTCGGAGGCGCACTCCACCGTCACGGGCCCGTGTGCCGGGCTGAACACGACGAACCGCTCGGCGGTCCCGGCGATCCGCAACTGCCGGTCGCCGAGGTCGAAGCGGGCGAGCACGCGCTGCGTGTCCGGCGCCTGGAACTCCAGGGCGTGCTCGCTCAGCACGCAGTCCGCCTTGATCGTCCCCGCGCCGCCCAGCCCGCGCAGCGAGACCGGCGCCGAGGTGCCCACCGTGCGCGACCCCGGTTCCGCCGCCCCCACGACGGTGAGGAACGCCTTGCGCACCTCGGGGGTGACGAGGTGCAGGGTCGCACCGGTGAGGAAATGCCCGCCGAGCAGGGCGCCGCCCCGCAGCTCGACCGCGCTCGGCCCGGCGGGTGTCACGTTGACCCGGTTGACGGGCCACTCCAGGGGGATCCGGCCGCGGCTGCGCAGCTGCAGGCGGCCTCCCGCGATCACGACGTACGCGGCCAGCTCCGCCGGGGCGGCCTCCTCCTCGCCGGCCGCGGACCGGTCGGGCTCCGACTCGTACCGCGGGGTGAT
>NZ_JBQQCB010000052.1:0-68909 GCF_052246675.1 Nonomuraea sp. KM90
GTTACCGTGCTTGGTGTCGATCGGCCTTGCGTGATCGCCGCAGTAACCGGTTCGCTCGCCGACTGCGGCGCGAACATCCAGGACTCGACCATGACGTTGCTCGGGGGCCACGTGGCGATGATGCTGCTCGTGTCCGGCGAGCTGGACTCGGCCGAGCTGATGAAGCGCGTGGGCGAGCCGGACCTCGTGATCACCGCTTCGGCCATCGAGGCCCGCCGCCACTTCTGCGACGACGGCGGCGGCCTGGGTTACGTGCTGACCGTGCACGGTCCCGACCGGCCGGGCATCATCTCCGCGATCAGCGCCGTGCTCGCCGCGGACGGCGGCAACATCACCGGCATGAGCACCAGGCTCACCGGCCGCCTGTACGTGCTGATCGCCGACGTCGAGCTACCCGAGGAGGTGGACGTGGCGGCGCTCATGCGCAGGCTGGCGGCCGTCGGCGCCAGCCTGGACTCGGACATAACCTTCCGGCCCGTCGAACCGGACCTGTTGTGACCCGGCCGGCCGGGACCCCCCGGGGGACCGCGCGGAAGCTGCTCGGCGCCCCGCACCCCATCCTGTCCGCCGTGGCGGAGCCGGTGGACCCGACCGCCCCCGAAGTCGTGGCCGCGGCGGCCGACCTCCTGGCCACCCTGCGCCACGAGCCCGCCACGACCGGCCTGGCCGCCCCCCAGATCGGCCTGAGCTGGCGGCTGATCGCCTTTGACGCCGGTCTCCACCCCAGGAGCCGTTCGTGGGCCGGAGAGCTCGTGGTGGCCAATCCACGGCTCGCGGGCGCGGCCCACTGGGACCACGGGCGCGAGGGCTGCGCATCCATCAGGGGGCTCACCGCCGACGTGTGCCGTGCGACGCGTATCACCGTACATGGGCATTTGCCAGGCACCGGCGAGACCGTCACCATCGAAGCTGATGCCTTCGAAGCTCGCTGCATTCAGCACCAACTGGACCATCTGGACGGTCTACTCTTCTTGGACAGAGTCCCTGGAGCGCTATCACTTCACCGCAGACTTCACAGTTGTGACGCCTGATGCGAAGTTGTGCTCCTCGGAAGCATGGTCCGTTTCGTATGATTGCGGCGCCCCCGTAGCCCAATGGCAGAGGCAAACCCCTTAAAAGGGTTGACGTGCGGGTTCGAATCCCGCCGGGGGCACTTGCCATCTTCATTGTCTTTGGGTCTCTGACCTGGAGGTTTACCGCGATCGTCGGACTGGGCCCGGGCGTGCCCTTCGTGGTCGATATCGAGTTGTTATGGAGTTGTTCTGTCACCAGCCGATCACTGCTGGTGGAGGGCCGGTGCCGTACCGGTGGAGTGCGTCGCGGGTGGCCCGGTAACCTCCGGTGGACAGGGTGTGGATGTGAGCCCGTGTTCGCCCGCCCGAAAACTTTTCGTGCTCCTCTCGATATTGACAACGCGTCGGTTTCCTGCTTTCTCCCGCGCTTTGCGGATGTTTCTTTCCGTGAATGGCCGACTACGCTTTACAACCGGCCTTTTCGTTCTGGGAAACACGGATAGTCGCCGACCGGGCCTCCGCCGGGCCGGGCGCCCCTGGCCGGCCGCCCCTCCGGGAAGGGTTTCCGGCGGCGGATGATCAGGGGAACTCTCCGGTGGGCACGTTCGTTGAGAACGGAGCCGTCCCGAATGAACATCGATCTAGAGCGACAGTTGACCAAGGTGCCGCCGCGCCCCTTAGGCTCGGCGTCACAGGAGGCAGCGATGGAGAGCAAGAACCCCGTATTCAGCAGGTCGCGGCAGCAGGCCGCGACGGGCTGGGCAGGTCCCAACCCGTCCCCCGACCAGTTGCAGAACATGTACGACGCGCCGTCGTACGCACCACCGTCCCGGCCGGCGTTCCGGACCATGACGCTCGACGACGTCGTGGTCCGAGGGTTCCTGACCCTCGGGACACTCGTCGTGGCCGCTGCCGCGGCCTGGATCCTGAACGTCCCGCCGATGGTCGCCATCGGCGCGGCCGTCGTCGCGCTGATCCTCGGGCTGATCGCCTCGTTCACGATGAGCACCAACCCGGCGCTCATCCTGGCGTACGCGGTGTTCGAGGGCGTGTTCCTCGGCAAGATCAGCTCGGTCTTCGAGGGCATGGTCAGCGGCATCGTGCTGCAGGCGGTGCTCGGCACGGCATTCGCGTTCGGCGCGGTGCTGACCGTCTACTCCCTGCGCATCGTCCGCGTCACGCCCAAGCTGGTGAAGTTCACCGTCGCGGCCGCCATCGCGGCACTCGGGCTGCTGCTCGTCAACATGCTCGTGGGCCTGTTCAATGACGGTGGTCTCGGCCTGCGCACCGACAGCCCGATCGGCTGGATCTTCAGCGTCGTCATGATCCTGCTCGGCTGCTTCTTCCTGCTGCTCGACTTCGACTCGATCGAGCAGGGCGTCAAGCAGGGCGCCCCGGAGAAGTTCGCCTGGCAGTGCGCGTTCGGCCTGACGCTGAGCCTGGTGTGGATCTACCTCGAGGTGCTCCGGTTCGTCAGCTATTTCACCAGTAGCGACTAGCCGT
Organism: Nonomuraea sp. KM90; assembly: GCF_052246675.1. Taxonomy (NCBI): domain Bacteria; kingdom Bacillati; phylum Actinomycetota; class Actinomycetes; order Streptosporangiales; family Streptosporangiaceae; genus Nonomuraea; species Nonomuraea sp. KM90. Next base: position 2,517 of record NZ_JBQQCB010000052.1, read on the forward strand.
TCAGCCTCGTGTCACCCGAGAGGGCCTCGCCGTTCCGGCGGGGCCCTCTCGCTGTGCGACCGAAAATCTACCCGCCGTCACAAAATGATGCCAGGTTGGGGGCTTGCCATTCTCACGTGGGTGTTGCAGTGTCAAGCAAAGGACCTTAATCCGCGGAGGTGCCCATGTCCTTGAACCACTCACCGGAGACGCAGACAAAGCTGATCGCCAGAGTCCCCACGATAACGGGACGCGAACTCCCAGAGTGGTTTCAAGCCATCGACAACGGCCCGGCTTTCCTGAGGTGTGACGAGCGGGCCAACTGGCTCGCCGACGAGCACGGGCTGACCCACGGCTACGCCGCCGCCATCGTCCACGAGCACGAGCGGCACCGCCGTAACCGCATGGGCTTCATCTAGGCCCAAACCCATCCCCGCGCCCGTGCCCCAAGCACGGGCGCGTCATCATGGGGGGATGGATCTCGACACGGCACTCGGCTTTCTCCGCAGCAACCACCACGCGGTCCTGCTGACCAGGCATCCGGATGGGCGCCCGCAGATGTCCCCGGTCACGGTAGGAGTCCAGGACGGCCACGTGGTCATCAGCACCAGGGAAACGGCGATCAAGGTCCGTAACCTGCGCCGCGATCCGCAGGTGTCGCTGTGCGTCTTCACCGACCGGTTCTTCGGCGAGTGGATCCAGGTGGACGGCACGGCGGAGGTCGTCTCCCTGCCGGAGGCCATGGAACACCTGGTCACCTACTACCGCGACATCTCGGGCGAGCACCCCGACTGGGAGGACTACCGCGCCGCCATGGTCCGCGACCGGCGCGTGATCGTGCGGGTCACCCCGACCCGGGTGGGGCCGGAGCACCACGGCTGAGGCCGGGCGCCCGGTTGCGCGGGCGCCCGACCACCGTACATACGGTCAGCTAAGGGCGTACGGTCAGCTCAGGCGCTCGATGACCATCGCCATGCCCTGGCCGCCGCCCACGCACATCGTCTCCAGCCCGATGTTCTTGTCGTGGTGCTGCAGGCTGTTGATCAGCGTCGAGGTGATCCGGGCCCCCGTCATCCCGAACGGGTGCCCGACCGCGATCGCCCCGCCGTTGACGTTGAGCCGGTCGAGGTCGATCCCGAGCTCGCGGTAGGAGGGGATCACCTGGGCCGCGAACGCCTCGTTGATCTCCACCAGGTCGATGTCGTCGATCGCCATCCCGGCCCTGGACAGCGCCTGCTTCGACGCCTCCACCGGCCCGAGCCCCATGATCTCCGGCGACAGGCCGGAGACGCCGGTGGACACGATCCTGGCCAGCGGCGTGATGCCCAGCTCGGCCGCCTTGACGTCGCTCATCACGACGACCGCCGCGGCGCCGTCGTTCAGCGGGCAGCAGTTGCCGGCCGTGACGGTCCCGTCGGGGCGGAAGACGGGGGCCAGCGAGGAGACCTTCTCGTACGTCGTCCCCGCCCGCGGCCCGTCGTCCTTGCCGACCACGGTGCCGTCCGGCAGGGTCACGGGCGTGATGTCCTTCTGCCAGAACCCGTCGGCCAGCGCCTTCTCGGCCAGGTTCTGCGACCGCACGCCGAACTCGTCCTGCTCCTGGCGGGAGACCCCCTTGATCTGGGCGACGTTCTCGGCCGTCTGGCCCATGGCCACGTAGACGTCGGGGATCTCGCCGTCCTGGCGCGGGTCGTGCCAGGCGCGCCCGCCCTCGGCGAACGACTTCGTCCGGCCCAGCGCGTCGAGGAAGATCGGGTTGTGGGTGTCGGGCAGCGAGTCGGAGTTGCCCTTGGTGAAGCGGGAGACGGTCTCCACGCCGGCCGAGACGAACACGTCGCCCTCGCCCGCCTTGATCGCGTGGAAGGCCATCCTGGTGGTCTGCAGCGACGAGGAGCAGTAGCGGGTCACCGTGGTGCCCGGCACGTCGTCGAGCCCCAGCATCACCGCCACCACCCGGGCCATGTTGAAGCCCTGCTCACCACCGGGAAGCCCGCAGCCGAGCATGATGTCCTCGATCGAGGACGGGTCGAGCTGGGGCACCTTGGCCAGCGCCGCCTGGATCATCTGCACGGTCAGGTCGTCGGGCCTGATGTCCTTGAGCGAGCCCTTGAAGGCTCGTCCGATCGGGGAACGCGCGGTTGCGACGATGACTGCCTCGGGCATGGCCCCTCCTTTGTCGGCGCTAATAGTAGAACTATATTCCAGTTCTTCGCGCAAGGCCCGCGGACCCCTGCCCTATCCGTACATACCTGGCGCCGTCGTCGTGTGGTCGTTCACGGCGTGGATGGCGCCCTTCTCGTCCCGCCACAGCCGCCAGCCGTCCTGGCTGCCCGTGAACCAGGGCGGCGGGGCCGTGGCCGGGGAGACCCGCTTGCCGGTGCCGAGGTCGTATTCGCAGATGGCGGCCGTGGAGTAGAAGCCCGGCGCCTGCCCGCGCAGCGGCAGCGGCTTCGGGTCGGTGACGCAGAAGGACCAGCCGCGCTCCTCCTCCACCGGTACGGCCTGGCCGGAGACGATGTCGAACGCCGTGCCCTTGGCGTTGTGCTTGAGGAAGCCCAGTTTGTCCATCCGGTCGGGGAAGGCCAGCCACCAGCCGGAGCCCGGCACCTCGGCGGCGGTGATCTGGCCGACCACGCGCCCGGTGCCCGAGTCGAGCCGGGCGAAGCCGCCGTAGGAGCCATGGCGGTCGACCGGGCGTACGACCGGGGCGTAGCCGGGGTTGCCGCTCGGATAGACGCGTACGACCGAGGGCCGCATCCAGTTGATCGTCCCGTCGGCGATCTTCACGGAGAACAGGCCGAACGTAGAGACCTTCTTGGTCCGCGGGTTCGTGTAGGGGGCGACGTAGCCGACCAGGTCGTCGCCCGACGAGCCGAACGCCCACCCGCCCGACATGTCGATCCCCGGCCCGAGCGCCTGCTCGATCGGCTGCTGCCACTGGAGCTTGCCGGTCTTGAGCTCGTACGATTCCACCATGGGGTTGGCGGCCAGCCTGAGCAGCAGGACCCGGTTCTGGTCGGCCCACTCCACCTCGGAGATCCCGGGCAGCTTCCACAGCTGCTTCCCGGTGGCCGGATCGAGCACCACCATGCGCGCCTTGGCCAGCGCGGTGTGCTCGGACAGGCACACGTACGGGCCGCAGCGCTGCGGGCCGAACGTCGAGTGCACCGGCCTCGTCCACTTCTGCACCCCGGAGTGGGCGTCGCGGACGACGAGGGTGGCGTTCCAGGAGCCCTTCCTGACCGGGTCGAGCGCGGCGACCACGCTCTGCCCCCCGGCCGCCTGCACGATGGCGGGTGCGGAGACGCCCATGCCGGGCAGGCGGCCGGCCATCGTGGCCGGGTAGGCCCACAGCCGCCTGCCGTCGCGCAGGTTGACGGCGACGGTCTCGAGCGTGCCGTCGGGCCTCAAGGAGGTGGTGGCGACCACACCGCCGGCCACCGCCATCCGGCTGACGGCGTTGACTTGGGTGTTGTGCCAGGTCGGGAAGTTCGAGGTGGCCGCGTCGCTGCCGGAGCAGGCGGTGGCGGCGAGGGTTCCGGCGAGAGCGATGGACGGTTTCCAGAGGGGCCGGAGCACGGGCAATTCACTCCAAAGGGGACGAGGAGTGACGGCTTCGACTCGGAGGGTAACCGGCTGGGGGCGCGGTCTCGCCGAGCCGTCGGGGGTCATCGGAATGACCGTCAGGCGTCGTTGACGGGCTCGCCGAGCCTCCGGCGGAACAACGTCGCCCACTTCCCGTGCAGGCCCGTCGTCCGTCCGTCGACCCGGGTCGCGGTGACCTCGGTGCCGGACTCCTCCGCGGCCGTAGCCGCCGCGAGGTAGATCGGTTGCAGTGCTTCGCCGCGTGCGGGACGCGGCTCGGGCCAAAGCCCCAACGCAGCGCACACCGAAGGTAGCACCGCGTAAGCGGCCTGCGCGTAACCTCGGTCAGATGGATGGAAACGATCCGGTCCGAACATTTCTGTCGGATTTGTAGCGAACTCCGGGCCCAGGACGTCGGCGAACGCCACCGTACGGCCACCCGCGTCCACCACCGCCACCGTCTGCGCCGCGGCGAGCTGGCGGCTCCAGCGCCGCGTCACCCAGCGCAGCGGCTGCGCGATGGGCCGCACGGTGCCCAGATCGGGACAGGTGCCCACGACCACCTCGACCCCCGCGTCGCGCAGCCGGCGCACGGCCTTGGCCAGATGCCGCACGGCGATCGCGGGCGGCGTCTGGGTGATGATGTCGTTCGCCCCGACGAAGATGACCGCCAGGTCCGGCTCCATGGCCAGCGCCACGTCCACCTGCTGCGCCAGGTCGGCGGAGGGGGCGCCGGACTTGCCCGCGACCAGCAGGCGCACCTTGCGCTCCGCGACGGCGGCCAGGCCGTTGGCGAGCAGCACGCCGGGCGTGTGGGCGGGATCGGTCATGCCCAGGCCGACGGAGGTGGAGTCGCCGAGCATGGCCATCTTGAGCGGCTCGCCGGGGAAGTCGCCGTACACGCCGTCGGAGGGCGGCCCGTCCAGGCCGTGCGGACGTCCGATGACCTTGCGCGCGAGCAGCCCTTCGGCGATCAGCAGCCCGTACGCCGTGGCTCCCAGGGCCGTCAGCCCGCCACCACCGAGCGCCGCTGCCGTAGCAATCTTCCGTGCCGCCCGCGCCATGCCAGCTGCCCAGACCACGTAGGTGCCCTCCCTAGTCGAACTCGGCGGTAGCGTTTGCTTGAAAGTAGCCGAGGGCCTGCCACCCCCACTGGATCTCGGCCATTGGCAAGCTGATCAAGCTTTGGCAAAGAAGGTGAACACCTCGGTGCGCGTTTACGATTCCCTGGTCGACCTGATGGGGAACACTCCGCTGGTCCGGCTGCACAAAGTCAATGCGGGAGTCCCCGCCCAGGTGCTCGCCAAGGTCGAGTACTTCAACCCGGGAGGCTCGGTCAAGGACCGCATCGCGGTCCGCATGATCGAGGCCGCCGAGAAGTCGGGCGCGCTGCGCCCCGGCGGCGTGATCGTGGAGCCGACCTCCGGCAACACCGGTGTGGGGCTGGCCATCGTGGCCCAGCAGAAGGGATACCGGTGCCTGTTCGTGGTGCCGGACAAGGTGGCCCAGGACAAGATCGCGGTGCTGCGGGCGTACGGCGCCGAGGTGGTCGTCTGCCCGACCGCCGTCTCGCCCGACCACCCCGACTCCTACTACTCGGTCTCCGACCGGCTGGCGCGCGAGGTGCCCAACGCCTGGAAGCCCGACCAATACTCCAACCCCAACAACCCCGACTCCCACTACCACTCGACCGGCCCCGAGGTGTGGGAGCACACCGACGGCAGGGTGACGCACTTCGTCGCGGGCATCGGCACCGGGGGCACGATCAGCGGCGCCGGGCGCTACCTGAAGGAGGTCTCCGGCGGGCGAGTGAAGATCATCGGGGCCGACCCCGAGGGCTCGGTCTACTCCGGCGGGTCCGGGCGCCCCTACCTGGTGGAGGGCGTGGGCGAGGACATCTGGCCGGTCACGTACGACACGCAGATCTGCGACGAGATCATCGCGGTGTCCGACAAGGAGTCCTTCAACATGACCCGCCGGCTCGCCCGCGAGGAGGGGCTGCTGGTCGGCGGCTCCTGCGGCATGGCCGTGGTCGCGGCGCTGCGGGTGGCGGCCTCGGCGGCGCCCGACGACGTGGTGGTCGTGCTGCTGCCGGACGGCGGCCGCGGCTACCTGTCGAAGATCTTCAACGACGACTGGATGGCCGACTACGGGTTCCTGACCACCTCCTCCGACGAGGGGCTGGTCGGTGACGTGCTGGCGCGCAAGAGGCCGGGGCTGCCGGAGTTCGTGCACGCGCACCCCCACGAGTCGGTCGGCACGGCCATCGCGATCATGCGCGAATACTCGGTGTCCCAGCTCCCGGTGATGAAGGAGGAGCCGCCGGTCATGGCGGCCGAGGTGGTCGGCTCCATCGTCGAGCGCGATCTCCTCGAAGCCCTCTACCACGGCAGGCTCTCCTCCGACGACCCGATCGCCGATCACATGTCGGCGCCGCTACCCACGATCGGCAGTGGTGAACCTGTGGCGCGTGCGGTTGAAGCGCTGGAGAAGGCCGATGCGGCGGTTGTGCTGGAAGACGGCAAGCCCTCCGGGCTGATCACCCGGCAGGACCTGCTCGCCTTCCTGGCCAACCACTAGGGCTTTCTGATCGACTCGATCACGGTGCCGAGGCCCTCGCCGCCGCGGCCCTCGGCGTCGGCGCGCTCGAACAGCCGCTGCAGCGCCTTCGGCACCGTGGTCTCCACCCCCGCCTCCTCCAGCGCCTCCACGGCGTGGGCGAGGCCGACGGCCTGCATGTGCAGGGAGTTCAGCTCGCCCGGATAGACCCCCGCCTCGAACTCCTCGGCCAGGTGCCTGGCGAAGCCCATCGCCCCGTCGCCGCCGAGCGAGATGAACGACTCCTGCGCGAACGGCAGGAACTCCTTCGGCTCCACCCCGGCCGTGCGCAGCAGCGCCATCGCGTGCATGTAGCTCGTCAGGCTGGACCAGAAGATCAGCAGCTGTGCCTGGTAGTACAGCATCGCCAGCCCCTCGTCGGCCCCCACGTAGGTGACCTCGCTGAGCGCCTCCAGCGTCGCCTTGTGCCGGTCGAGTGCGTCCTTCGGGCCGCTGTAGAACGTGTACGCCCCCGGCTCCCCGATCCCCGGCGGCGGCACCATGATGCCCGCCGTGATCAGGGTGCCCCCGCGCTCCGCCACCCGGCGGGCCGCCTCGCGCAGCTCGTTCGGGGTGCCCGAGCTGAGGTTGACCACCACCTTCCCGTCCAGCCTGGCGTCGCCGAGGCTGTCGTACATCGCCTGGTAGCTGATCTGGCTGAGAACCAGCAACTCGCCGTCCGCGGCCGTCGCCGCCCGCCTGGCGCCCTTGGCCACCAGCGGGTCGGCCTTGCTCGCCGTACGGTTCCAGACCGCCACCTCGTGGCCCGCGGCCAGGAACGTCTCGGCCATCTTCGACCCCATCGGGCCGAGCCCCACAACTGTCACTTCGCTCATGCCCCCACCATCGGGCAGGCCGCTACGGAAACACTTCGGGTCCGCCACGGGTTGGCTATGACGTGGTGCGTTTCGGGGTGCTCGGGCCGTTGCAGGTCCGGTCGGATGACGGCTCGCCTCTCACCGTGGCCGAGGCCAAGGTGCGGGCGCTGCTGGCCGACCTGCTCGCGCACGGGGGCGGGCCGGTCTCGGCCGACCGGCTCATCGACGACCTGTGGGGCGGGCGGCCCACCCGCAACCCGCTGGGCACCCTCCAGGCCCGCGTCTCCCAGCTCCGCCGCTCGCTCGGTGACCCGGCCTCGGTCGTGCTCGGCCCGGCGGGGTACCGGCTGGCGGACCACTCCTCCGACGCCGACCGCTTCCGCGCGCTCGTGGACCGGCGCTCGGAGGACCCCGCCACGCGGGCGGCCGAGCTGGAGGAGGCCCTCGCGCTGTGGCGGGGGCCGGCCTACGCCGACTTCGCCGACGCGGACTTCGTCCGAGCCGAGGCCGCCCGCCTGGAGGAGACGCGCCTGGTGGCCCTGGAGGAACAGGCCGAGGTACGCCTGGAACTGGGCGACCCCGTGGAGCTCGGCGCCCTGGTGGCCCGGCACCCGCTGCGCGAGCGGCTCGTGGCCGCCCACATGAGGGCGCTGTACCGGGGCGGGCGGCAGGGCGAGGCGCTGGCCGCGTACGGGGAGTTGCGGGAGCGGCTGCGGGAGGAGCTGGGGGTGGACCCGTCGCCCGAGCTGGTGGCGCTCCACCAGGCGATCCTGCGGCAGGACCCGGGCCTGTCGGCCCCGCCCCGCACGAACCTGCCCGCGCCTCTCACCGAGCTGGTCGGGCGGGCGGCGGAGCTGGCCGAGGTCCAGGAGCTGCTGGCCACGTCCCGGCTGGTGACGCTGACGGGGCCGGGCGGCGTCGGCAAGACGCGGCTCGCCCTGTCCGTCGCGCGCGACGCCGCCGAGCCGGACGGGGTCTGGCTGGTCGAGCTGGCCGGGGCGGTCGATCCGGCCGAGGCGGTGGCCGCCGTGCTCGGGGTGCGCGACGACGCCGCCGCGCCGCTGCCGTCCAGGCTGGCCGGGGTGCTGGCGGGCAGGCGGGTGCTGCTGGTGCTCGACAACTGCGAGCACCTGGTGGGCGCGGCGGCCGAGCTGGTGTCGGGCCTGCTGCGGGCCGCTCCGGGGCTGCGCGTGCTGGCCACCAGCCAGGAGCCGCTGGGGGTGACGGGCGAGCACGTACGCGTGGTGCCGCCGCTGCCCGAGGCCGAGGCCGTACGGCTGTTCACGGCCCGGGCGAACGTCGGGGCGAGCCCGGCGGTGGCCACCATCTGCCGGCGGCTGGACGGCATCCCGCTGGCCCTGGAGCTGGCCGCCACGCGCGTTCGGGCGCTCGGCGTGCAGGAGCTGGCGGACCGGCTGGACGACCGGTTCCGGCTGCTCAACGCCGGGATGCGGGACGCGCCCGCCCGGCAGCGCACGCTCCGGGCGATGATCGACTGGAGCTGGGAGCTGCTGACCGGCGCCGAACGGGTGGTGCTGCGGCGGCTGGCCGTGCCCGCCGACGGGTGCACGCTGGAGGCCGCCGAGGAGATCTGTGCCGAGCCCGGCGTGGACGTGCTGGACACGCTGGCCAGACTGGTGGATCGGTCGCTGGTGGTGCGCGTGGCGGGACCCCGGTTCCGGCTGCTGGAGTCCGTTGGGGCGTACTGCGTGGAGCGGTTGCGGGAGGCGGGGGAGCACGACCTGATCCGGGAACGCCACGCTCGCTACTACACCGCGCTGGCCGAGCGGGCGGACCTGCGGGGGGCGGGGCAGCGGGAGTGGCTCTCGCGGCTCGACGCGGAGAGCGCCAACCTGCGTCTCGCGCTGGCCGGCGCGGAGGCGTTGCGGCTGGTCAACGCGCTGGCCTGGTACTGGATTCTGCGCGGGCGGCTCCGGGAGGCACGGCGGGCCCTGTCGGCGGCGTTGAGCGGGGCCGCCGGGTCTCCTTCGGGGGCGGTCGCCGCGCGGGCGTCGGTCTGGCTGGCCGGGGTCGAGCTGCTGATCGGGGAGGCGGCCTCGCCCGTGCGGCGGGGCGAGCTCGACCGCGCCGGGGCGGCGCTGGCCGACTGGCTGCTGAGCCACGTGCGCTGGGCGTACGGGGACCGGCAGGCGCACGAGGCGGCGGCGAACCTGGCGCTGGCGGCGTACGAGGCGCTGGGGGACCGGTGGGGGGTCGCGGCGGCCCTGTGCCTGCGGGCCAAGCTCGCCGTCGGGCGCGGCGACCTGGCGGGGATGGAGCGCGACGGGGAGCGGGGGCTGGCGCTGTTCAGGGAGCTGGGTGACGCGTGGGGGCAGATCGAGGCCATGGACGTGCTCGACCGGGCGGCCGAGATCCGGGGGGACTATCCGCGGGTCGCGCGGCTGCGGGAAGAAGGGCTGCGGCTGGCGGAGGAGCTGGGGTTCGAGGTGTCGTTCAAGCTGGCCGGGCTGGGACGGATCGCGTTGCTGGCGGGGGACTACGCGGGGGCCGACGACTACCACGAGCGGGCCCGGGTGCTGGCGGTGGAGCAGTCGTACAAGTCGGCGGAGGAGAACGCCCTGCTGGGGCTGGCCATGAGCGCGCGGCGGAGGGGGTGGTACGCGGAGGCGGAGGCGTACCTGCTGCCCGTGCTGGACTGGCTGCGGCAGGTGCGGGGGACGCCCGGGGTCGCGTTCATCATGGCCGAGCTGGGGTTCGCGGCCGAGCAGCGGGGCGACGCGGAGGCGGCGCTCGACCGGCATCGCGAGGGTTACCTGGCCGCGCGGGCCACCGGGGACCCGCGGGCGATCGCGCTGGCCCTGGAGGGGCTGGCCGGGGCCCTGTCGCTCTCCGACGCGGAGGAGGCGGCGGGGTTGCTCGGGGCGGCGACGGCCATCAGGCGGTCGGTGGGGGCGCCGCTGCCGGCGGGTGAGCGGCTGGACGTGGACCGGATCCTCGGGCGGCTGCGCGCCGCGCTCGGCGACGAGGCACTCGGGCGGGCGCTGGCCTCGGGGGAAAGGGCTCTGGCGTCAGGGGAACGGGTTTTTGCGTCAGGGGAACGAGCCCTGGCGTCAGAGGAGCGGGCCCCGGTCGTACGGGAGCTCGGTCCAGGCGAGCGGGAGCTCGGCTCAGGGGAGCGGGAATTCGGCGACCACTTCCCAGGCGCCCTCGGGGGACGGGCCCGCGTAGAGCCTGCCGCCCAGCGCCTCCACCCGCTCGGCCATCCCGACCAGCCCGAACCCGCCGCCGAGGCGGGACACCCGCGGGTCTGAGCCGGACCCGAAGTTGCGGACGCGCAGCACCACGAACCGCTCGTGGCGCCGCAGGTCCGCCTCCACCCAGGCGGTGCGGGTGGCGTGCTTGCGTACGTTCGTCAGGGCCTCTTGGAGCACCCGGTGCAGGGTCGTCATGACCTCCGGCGGCAGCGTACGGTCGTCCAGCCCCGGCCCGATCTCGAACGCCACCCTGGGCCCGTCCGACGAGAACCGGTCGGTCAGCATCCGTAGGTCGGCCAGCGTGACGCCCGGCTTGCGATTCGCGTCGTCCGCGGCGCGCAGCACCGTGACCATGCGCCGCATGGACGTAAGCGCCTCCGACCCCGCCGTCGCGATCGCGTCCAGCGCCGGCGCCACCGCCTCCGGGCGGGTCTCCGCGACCGTCCGCGCGGCCTGGGCCTGGACCACGATGCCCGTGATGTGGTGGGCGACCAGATCGTGGAGCTCGCGGGCCAGCTCCAGGCGTTCGGCCCGGCGTACCGAGTGGACCGCCTCCGTACGGCGCTCCTGCTGGAAGCGCAGGTAGCCGCCGACTCCGGCGGCCGTCGACCAGCCGGCGAACAGGATGAACGAGAACACCAGCCCCGCGTTCTGGTAGTCGCGCCCGCTCGCCTCCGACATCAGCACGATCAGCGCCACGCACGCCAGCACGGCCGCCCGGCGCACCGGCTCGACGTGCCGCAGCACCCCGATGAGCAGGATGAGCAGCGAGCCCGTCTCCGTCATGCCGGGCACGCCGTCGAGCCCGGTGCCCCCGATCGCCAGCGACGTGCCCAACGACAGGGCCAGCATGACGACGAAGCCCTCCAGCCGGTACCGGCGCCGCAGCACCACGGCCGTCATGCCGGCCGCGCCGCAGACGGGCACCAGCCACTGGAAGGTCCCGACGTCGTAGGCGATCACGAGGTCGACCAGCAGCATCGTGCCCAGCCAGCCGAGTATCGCGATCTCGCTGAGCCGGCGGAGCCAGTACACGACGCGTTTCGAGTCCCCCACGCCCCGAGCCTAGGCCGGAAGTCGGACAAGTCGTATCAACCGTTCGGCCGAGGGGGCTCGCCGGAGACCAGCCCTTCAGTGGAGGCGGCGGGCGGGGGGCTTCGCCGATGCTGGATATGTCGGAAGGGGACAGGGAAATGGTTGCCATCGGGTTCGTGCTGCTGGGTGTCGGACTGGTCGTCGGGGTGCTGCTCGCGCTCGCCGACCCCGTGCTGCTCTCCCGCATCAACGGGGAGCGCGCGGAGGGCGGTCGCGGACGGTTCATCAAGGCGGACGTCGTACGGCTCTCGCCCCGGTCAGGCGAGGACCGGCCCGAACCCAAGGCGGCCTGACGACCCGGCTCGCGCGGGCATGGTGCGCGAGCCCGAACGGGGAGCCGTTGGGGACGGTGCCCCCGTGAGCGGCCCGCGATCCGGTGGGGACCGGATCGCGGGCCGTCTTCGTACGGGTCTTCCGTTAACGTGGCCTGTATGAGCAACGGTTTTGAGACCCTGGCCATCCACGCAGGTCAGGAGCCCGACCCGCTGACCGGCGCGGTCGTGCCGCCGATCTACGCCACGTCCACGTACAAGCAGGACGGCGTGGGCGGCCTGCGGTCCGGATATGAGTACAGTCGCTCGGCCAACCCCACCAGGACCGCGCTCGAATCCGCGCTGGCCGCCGTGGAGGGCGGGGCGCGGGGGCTGGCGTTCGCGTCGGGGCTGGCCGCCGAGGACACCCTGCTGCGTACGGTGTGCAAGCCGCAGGACCACGTGATCATCCCGAACGACGCCTACGGCGGCACCTACCGGCTGTTCGCCAAGGTGCACCAGCGGTGGGACCTGCACTACGACCCCGTGCCGCTGCACGACCTCGACGCCGTGGCCGCGGCGATGACGCAGAAGACCAAGGTGGTCTGGGTCGAGACGCCCACCAACCCGCTGCTCGGCATCGCCGACATCGCCGCCCTGGCCCAGCTCGCCCACGACAACGGGTCGCTGCTGGTGGTGGACAACACGTTCGCCTCGCCCTACCTGCAGCAGCCCCTCAGCCTGGGGGCGGACGTCGTCGTGCACTCGACCACCAAATACGTGGGCGGGCACTCCGACGTGGTCGGCGGTGCGCTGGTGGCCGGCGACGCCGGGCTGGGCGATGAGCTGGCCTACCACCAGAACGCGATGGGGGCGGTGGCCGGGCCGTTCGACGCGTGGCTGACGCTGCGCGGGCTCAAGACGCTCGGCGTACGCATGGACCGCCACTGCGACAACGCCGAACGCGTCGTGGACCTGCTGCTCGCCCACCCGCGCGTGACCGAGGTGCTCTACCCCGGGCTGGCCGAGCATCCCGGCCACGAGGTGGCGGCCAAGCAGATGCGGCGGTTCGGGGGCATGGTGTCGTTCCGCGTCGCCGGGGGCGAGGCGGAGGCCGTCGCGGTGTGCGACCGGGCCAAGCTGTTCACGCTGGGGGAGTCGCTCGGGGGCGTCGAGTCGCTCATCGAGCACCCGGGCCGGATGACGCACGCCTCGGCGGCCGGGTCGCCGCTGGAGGTGCCGTCCGACCTGGTGCGGCTGTCGGTGGGCATCGAGACCATCGACGACCTGCTCACCGACCTCACCCAGGCGCTCGGCTGACCCCGGGGGGTCCCTGGCCGGCCGATACCTGGTCGGCCGGGGTCGAGCCGACCAGGCATGGGCTCATTCGGGAACCACCATCAGGAACAGAATCACCAGCCAGATCACCGACAGCAGCCCGCTGATGGCGGCGATCCGACCGTTCTGCACCTTCGCATCGTCGTCCGCGCTCTCGCTCGAGAGTGCATGGACGGCGGTGCGCAGGTCGCGGTCGATGATGACGAGCAGCACGGCGGCCACGATGAACAGCGTCATGGACGCCGTCATGTACCACTTGCCGAGCAGCCCGCCGCCCAGTGCCACGCCGAGCACCAGCCCGAACACGAACACACCCAGGCTGCCGAGGCTGTAGATCCTCGTCGTACGCTGGATGAACTGCAGAGCGGGCACGTTCTTGTTGCGGATGACGCGCGGCGCGGCCATCGTCGCGGCGGTGACCGGGCCGATCGTGAAGATCGCGAATCCGATGTGCAGCCAGAGAAGCAGGGACGACATGCCGGAGAGACTAGTCCCCGGCGATCTCGCTGGGGGACTCGACACTCTCTTTGCTCTCTGCGGAGCAGCGCATGCACAGCTCCGTGGCCGCCACCGCGACGACCATCAGCACAATGAGGAGAACCATGGCAATCATGGGTGCCCCTCCTTCCCCGTCTAGGACGTAAATATCGTCCGTAATGACTAGACGGCTGTGCAACGGAATAAGTTCGCCGCGGGTATGGTTGCTTGTCGTCGCTTTTTCCTTACCGATTGGGCACAAGGGGGTGCCGTCCGTGGCCATCAGGCACGTCGAGCCGTATACCGACGAGTGGCTGCAGCAGCCGTACAGCTACGTGCAGCAAGTCGTCGACCTGCTCGGACCCGAGGTCGTGGACTGGTGGGAGGGTCCGTGCGACCCCCGTGACGCCACCCTCAAGCTCTCCGACGGCACCGCGCTGGTGTGGGACGAGGAGAGCGGCTGGCGCCTCGGAGCCTTCGTCTCGGGCGGGCGCGGCCGGCACACGGAGCTGTCGGGCGTCCGCTACCTGGGCCACGGCCTGCTGCCGAAGCCGGAGCGCGTACCGTCGGCGCTGAGCGACGCGAGGGCGGGCGTGGGCGCGAGCTCGGCCTGGCGCCCCTGCTACCGCTCCCACCGCAACTGCCGTGACGGCTTCGACGTCGCGCTCGACTTCTACTCCCGCCTCATAGAGGCCTGAACCCGGGACAACCGTCTCGAATCCCCGGCCAATCGCATGGGCCTCCGCCGCTGACGCGCTCCGCGCGAGACCGGCTCCGGGCTCCCCTTACGGGGGAGCCGAACCCCGAGCCTGGGCCGGGGGCCGCATGATGGGCCCTTCCCGGCTGGGGACGGCAGGGCGCACGTCACGTGTGCGACGAGGGGCGCGGAGGAGAGCGATCAGCCGGTCCCGACCGACGCGCGATCAGGAAGCTGGGCGGTCACCGCGGGGTCAGTGGAGCACCAGCAGGATGTGCTCGTCCTCGCCGTGCTTGATCGTCCCCGACCGCTCGAACCCGTGCTTCTCCAGGAGCCGTACGGACGCGGTGTTCGCGTGGAAGGGGTCGGCGTACAGCGGCCGGGTCTGCTCCTTGCCGAGGAAGAGCTCCATCGCCCGGGTGCCGACGCCCCGGCCCCAGAACGCCCGCCCGAACCAGTAGCCGATGAAGCGCCGGTCTTCCTCCCACCAGGCCACCAGGTTGCCCGCCAGGGCGCCGTCCACCACGACGGCCTGCACGAAGACGGTCGGGTCGCCGAGGACGCGGGTCTTCCAGTGGCGCAGGAACGCCTCCCGCTCCCGGGGAGCGAATCTCGACCGCCGCACCGCCTCCGGGTCGTGCTCCTGCTCCAGGAACACCTCGAGGTCGGCCTCCACGACATCCCGCAACCGCACGTCATCGCTCATGCCGAGAGAGTTTGGCAGGCGGCACCGACAATTCGTGCGCGGGAGCGGTCAGCCGCCGCCGCCCGGTCTGTGGCGTCAGCGGGAGCGGCGCAGGCGGAGGAAGTCGCTGACGACGTACTCGCCCAGCCGGTCCGCGCTCGGCGAGAAGACGCGCCCGCCGTTCCTGCGGGCCACCTCGTCCACGAACTCCTTCAGCCGGTCGTCGGCCGCCAGCATGAAGATGTTGATCGTGGCGCGGCGGCGGGTCATCTTGTCCACCTCGGCCAGCGTGAGCTCCAGGGTCTCGTGGGAGGGCGGCCACTCGAACGCCGACTGCCCGTTGCGCATCAGGTGCGCCGTGGGCTCGCCGTCCGTGACCACCAGCACCACCGGCTCGAAGTCGGGGTGGCGGTCGAGGTGGCGGCCGGCGATCAGGAGGGCGTGGTGCAGGTTGGTGCCCTGGACCATGTCCCAGTCGAGGCCCGCCAGCTCGTCCGGCTGCAGCACCCTGGCGTAGTTGGAGAAGCCGATGATCTGCACGGCGTCCTGCGGGAACTTCGAGGCCACCAGAGCCTGCAGGGCCAGGGCCGTCTGCTTGGCGGCGGCCCAGGTGCCGCGCAGGGCCATCGAGTAGGACAGGTCCACCAGGAGGCAGACGGCCGCGGCGCTGCGCCGCTCGGTCTCGGCCACCTCGAAGTCGTCCACCGACAGCCGCACCCCGACCCGGTCGCCGAGCGCGACGCCGCCGCTGCGCACGCCGTTGACCAGCGTGCGCACGACGTCGATCGGCTGCTCGTCGCCGAAGCGCCAGGGCCGCGACGAGCCCGTCAGCTCGCCGGCCGAGCCCGCGTCGTGCTGCTCGTGGTCGCCGCGGCGGCCCGCGTCGAGCGAGGAGAACACCCGGCGCAGCGCGGTCTCGCCCAGGCGGCGTACGGCCTTGGGGGTGAGCTCCAGCTTGCCGCGGCGGCGCAGGAGGTAGCCCTGCTCCTCCAGCTCCCGCTCGATCCGCTTGAGCGCCTCCAGGTCGTCGACCGCCGAGCGGCCGAGCGCACGGCGTACGGCGGCCTCGTCGATGTCGTCGAGCCGCGCGCCCGGGTAGTCCTGGCGCAGGGCGGTCTCCAGCTGGGTCAGGTCGGCCAGCTCCTCCAGCGCCGTCACCGCGTCGCCCATGCCGAGCGGCTCCTCGCCGGTGAGGCGTTCGGGGGCGTTCCAGGCCAGGTCGGGACGGCGGGCGTAGAGGGCCTCGCCCAGGCGGCGCATCTGGTCGGACAGGCCGGCCTGGTCGAGCGTCTGGTTCATGAGGTTGGACAGCTCCTCGCGCTGGCGCGGGGTCATCGAGGCGAGCATGCGCTGCGTGGCGGCGGCGCGGCGGGCCAGGATGTCGACGAGCTCGTCCAGGTTGCGGGGCTTCTCGGGAAACAGATCGCCATATTTCGCCATGAAGGCGTCAAAGTCCGCCTGGGTGTGCTCGCCTCGGGAGTCCTTGTCGAGCATGTCGTTCAGGTCCGACATCATCTGGCGGACGCGTTCGAGGGCCTCGGGGTCGGGGTTGGCGAGCGCGTCGCGCAGGCCCTTGAACTGGCTGTCCAGGACCTCCCGGCGCAGCAGGTCGCGCAGCTCCTCGAAGGTCTGGCGGGCCGCCGCCGAGCGCCAGTCGTACGTGCTCAGCTCCTGGATCGCGCTGGCGGTGTCCTCCGGCAGGCCGTCGAGCCCGGCCTCCCGCAGCCGCGCGTCGTCCGACGGGTCGGGGAACAGCTCGGCCCGCTCCTGCCCGATCGCCTTGTCCAGCAACGCCCTGGCCCGCTCCAGCGTGCCGTCCAGGCGCCCGCGCTCGCGCAGGTCACGGCGGCGCCTGCGCACCTCCCTGAGCATGTCGTCGAGCCCGCGGCGCTCCTGCGCGCCGGGCAGGCCGCGCTTGAGCAGGTCACGCAGGGCGTGGACCGGCGTCGAGCCCGACAGGATGGCATCGCCCATCTCGTCGAGCGCCGCGCGTACGTCATAGGGAGGGGCCAGGGGGTCGGGGCCGTCGTGGAATTCGCCATAGCGGAAGGCCATCACGAAACCACGCTAACCCGAGAAATGCCTTCATGTGTGGACATGGAATTTCAGGCGTCGCCGAAGACCTCCCACACCTGGTCCAGGGAGTCCACGCCCGGCGTGTAGTCGATCTTCACGAGGACGGGGTGCCGGGTGCCCTTGAGCGCCTTCGTCAGGTCCGTCCACGTGCACTGCTTCTTGCCGAGACCGTTGCGGTCCGCGTTGACCGGCCGGCCCGTCAGCCAGCCGTCGCCGCACCGGGCGGTGGTGCGGTAGAAGACCGTCGAGTACGAGTAGCCCAGCTTGATCTTCTTTCCGCCGGTCGCGAACACGACGGTCGTGTCGTTGACGCGCTTCAGCGTGCCCGTGGCCGAGCGCCCGCCGGGCCAGTCGGCGACCAGGATCTCGTTGACCCTGGTGGCCTTGCCGCCCCGGTGTTCGACGCGCACCGGCACGGGCCCGCGCCCCAGCGACGCGCGCAGGTGGGCGGGTGCGCATGCGGTGCGGCCCAGGCCCTTGGCGTCCAGGGCGACCTGGCCCTCGGTCTCCTTCAGGTCGCACGCGACCGTGACCCGTGCGTACGCGGCCCCGGTGTAGTCGAGCCGCAGCTCCTTGGCCCCGGACAGGGTCTTGAGCCGGTGGAGCACGTTGCCCTGCCGGGTGAGGCGGGTGGCCGTCTTCGGCACGATCCGGAGGTGCCCCTTGCCGTCGGACCAGGCGTACCCGTACGCGGAACTGGCGGCCTGGGCGGGGGCGGTGAAGGCGCTCAGGGCGAGGGCGGCGGCGGTGGCACAGACTAGCGGGCGCATGGGCGGTCTCCCCCGACGGAGTGATGAACTACTCACTATGACGCGGGAGACCGCCGACATGTTCACGTCCGGTAGACGGTCACTCCGTCAAGGTCTTCCTTGGACAGGCGCCGCATGAGGTAAAGACCCTCCAGCGCGAACTCCAGAGCGGCGGCGGCGTGCCCCGGCGACTCCTCGCCCGCGCCCATGCCCAGCCGCGACATGACCTTGGCCAGGCCGGTGACGGGACCGATGCGGTGCAGCAGCTCCCCTGCGGGCACCAGATCGCCGGACTCCACCTGGTTGCCCTCGGCGAACTTGTCGGTCACCGGAGACAGGTCCATGCCGCCCAACCGGCTCCTGAACGTCTCCGCCGTCGCCCGCCGCAGCAGGTGGGCGAGGATGTCGGTCTCCCGGCCCTCCTCGCTGACCTCGAACTCCACCTTGCCCCGCAGGCTGTGCACGACGCAGGCCAGGTCCACCACGCGCGTCACCGCCTGCTCCTCGCCCGTGATCGCCGCCCGGCGCACGGCGGAGGCGGCGGCGGTCTCGGCCGCGGCGATCGAGAAGCGCGCCGACACGCCGGAACGGGCGTCCACGGCGGTCGACTCGCGGACCAGCCGGGTGAAGCGGGCGATCACCTCGATCAGGTGCTCGGGGACGTCGGCCCCGATGTCCGGCACGGACTCCTGGCGGATGAGCGTGAGCTCGTCCTCGACGGTCTGCGGGTAGTGGGTGCGGATCTCGGCGCCGAAGCGGTCCTTCAGCGGCGTGATGATCCGGCCCCTGTTGGTGTAGTCCTCGGGGTTGGCGCTGGCGATGAGCAGGATGTCGAGCGGCAGCCGCAGGTTGTAGCCGCGCACCTGGATGTCGCGCTCCTCCAGCACGTTGAGCAGCGACACCTGGATCCGCTCGGCCAGGTCGGGCAGCTCGTTGACCGAGAAGACGCCGCGGTTGGTGCGCGGGACCAGGCCGTAGTGGACCGTCTCGGGGTCGCCCAGCGTGCGCCCTTCGGCGATCTTGATGGGGTCGACGTCGCCGATCAGGTCGCCCACGGAGGTGTCGGGCGTGGCCAGCTTCTCGCCGTAGCGCGAGTCGCGGTGCTTCCACGCCACCGGCAGCTCGTCGCCCAGCTCCCGCGCCAGGGTCTGGCAGCGCGTGCACGCCGGCGCGTACGGATGGTCGTTGATCTCGCAGCCCTCGACCACCGGCGTCCATTCGTCGAGCAGGCCGGTGACCGTGCGGATGAGCCGGGTCTTGCCCTGGCCGCGCTCGCCGAGGAGGACCAGGTCGTGCCCGGCGAGCAGAGCCCGCTCCAGGTGTGGCAGGACGGTGTCGTCGAAGCCGACGATGCCTGGGAAGCGGGGCTCGCCCGACCGCAGCCTGGCCAGCAGGTTTTCCCGGACCTCGGCTTTGACGGTGCGATGAACGTGGCCGCTCTCTCGCAACTCGCGGAGAATACGTGGCTGATGCACGGGAACGAGACTACGTCCCCCGCGAGGAATGTGGCAGAGACTTTCGCATCTGGCGGAGATTTCGGATCTTGACTATTGCGTGACGGTTCGTGCGCGTGCTTGTCCCTTTAGTGGGGAGAATCGGGCCTAGGGAACTTGGACATGTCGAGGGAGGCGAGATCCGTGGCCGTGTTGACAAGCCGCTTCGCCGACGGCCTCGCCGTGGGTTCCGACCTGGTGGAGGCCGCGGAGAACGCCGTCGGCCAGGCACTGTCGAGGCTCAGCGGCCAAGCCGACTTGGTCTGCTTCTTCATTTGCGGGGACGATCCCGAGGACGTCGCGCGGGCCGGTGAGGCCGCGATGAAACTCGCGCCCGAGGCACACGTGATCGGATGCAGCGCCACAGGGGTGATCGGCGACGGGCAGGGAGTGGAGCTGACGCCCGCCGTGAGCGCCTGGGCGGCGACCCTGGACGGGGCGCGGCTGACCACGTTCGCGCTGGAGACGCTGACGGCCGAGGACAGGTTCGTGGTGGTCGGGCTGCCCGAGCGGGGCGGGGACGACCATGTGGCGATCCTGCTGGCCGATCCGTACACCTTTCCGACCGACGCCTTCGTCGAGCGCTCGGTCGACGTGCTGGGCGACCTGCCGCTGATCGGCGGGCTGGCGAACGGGTTGCAGGGGCGGGGCTCCGTACGGCTGTTCGCCGACGGCGAGATCTACACCGAGGGCGCGATCGGCGTGCTGCTCAGCGGGCCGGTCAAGATCAGCACCGTGGTCAGCCAGGGCTGCCGCCCGATCGGCCCGAGCATGGTGGTCACCGCGTCGGAGGACAACCTGCTGCTGGAGCTGGCCGGCCAGCCGGCGCTGGCCCGGCTGGAGGACATCGTCAGCGACCTGGACGAGGACGACCGCGAGCTGGTCGCCTCGGGCCTGCAGATCGGGCTGGCCATGGACGAGTACGCCGAGCGCCACGAACGCGGCGACTTCCTCATCCGCGGCGTCATCGGCATCGACCCCGAACGCGAGGCCGTGGCCATCGGCGACATCGTGGAGGTCGGCAGGACCGTACGCTTCCAGGTGCGCGACGCCGCCACCGCCGACGAGGACCTGTACGACCTGCTCGACGCCCACCGCGAGGAGCTGGGCAAGGTGGACGGGGCGCTGCTGTTCTCCTGCAACGGGCGGGGCTCGGCCATGTTCGGCACCGCCGACCACGACCCGGTCGCCCTGCGCGACACGCTGGGACCCATCGGCGTGGCGGGCTTCTTCGCGGCCGGCGAGGTCGGTCCCGTCGCGGGCCACAACCACGTGCACGGGTTCACGGCCTCCGTCCTGGTCTTCTCCAGCGCCACCGCCGGCCCATGACCCCGTGCGGTGCGGCGGGCCGCCCGTGATCCTCGCGATCGACGTCGGCGGCACCAAGATGGCCGCCGGCCTGGTCGGCCGCGACGGCACGGTGGCCCGGTCCAGGCGGGTCGCGACCCCGCAGGGCGCGGACGCCGAGACTCTCTGGCGGACCCTCACCGACCTCGTCGAGCCCCTGGCGCAGGGCGCCGAGGGGGTGGGGGTGGGCTGCGGCGGACCCATGACCTGGCCGGAAGGGGAGGTCTCGCCGCTGAACATCCCGGGCTGGCGCGACTTCCCGCTGCGCGCCCGGCTGGCGGCGCTGTTCCCCGGTTTACCGGTACGCCTCCACAACGACGCGATCTGCCTGGCCGTGGCCGAGCACTGGAAGGGCGCCGGGCAGGGCAGCGACGACATGCTCGGCATGGTGGTGTCCACGGGCGTGGGCGGCGGGCTGATCCTGAACGGGCGGCTGGTCAACGGCAGGACGGGCAACGCCGGGCACATCGGGCACGTGGTGGTCGAGCCGGAGGGCGGCCCCCGCTGCGGCTGCGGCGGCCACGGCTGCCTGGAGGCCGTCGCCAGAGGCCCGGCCCTGGCCGCCTGGGCCCTTGACCAGGGCTGGGTGCCCGGCGGCGGCACCGCCCCGACCCATGCTCCCGGCGGAGTCACCGCCGCGCCCCATGCTCCCGGCGGCGGCGAGACGGTCCACCGCCCTGGGACCGTGAGCGGGCCCACGAGAGCCGATGAGGCCGTGGGTGCCGTGACGGGTGCCGTGACGGGTGACGCGACGTACCGGGAGGACCGCGGGGTGACGGCGCGGGGGCTGGCGGCGGACGCGCTGGCCGGGGACCCGGTCGCGGTGCGGGCGATGCGCCGGGCCGGGCGGGCCCTGGGCGTCGCGATCGCCTCCGCCACCCACCTGTGCGACCTGGACCTGGTCACCGTCGGCGGCGGGCTCTCCCAGGCCGGGGAGCCGCTCTTCGGCCCGCTGGAGGAGGCGCTGCGGGAGCACGCCCGGATGGGGTTCGCCCGCCGCGTCAAGGTCATGCCCGCCGCCCTCGGCCAGGAGGCGGGCCTGGTCGGCGCCGCCGCCCTGCTCCTGGCCGGGGACCGCTACTGGGACGACTGCCGGGACGACGCACCGCGTACATGACGCGGTGCATGACGGGGCACATGACGGGGCATATGACAGGCCCGGCGGCCCCCGCTGCTCGGGAGGGACCGCCGGGCCCGGGAACGGCGCGTCAGCCGTTCTGTGTGTTCAGGCTCGGCCCCTGCTCCTCCGTACCGGAGTCGAGGCCGGGCCCGTCGTCCTTCCGCTCGTTGGTGCCACCGGACCCGGGAGGAGGCGCCGGCAGCGTGGTGGTCTCGCACGGCGCGACCGCACCCTTGACGACCTCCAGCGCCGTCGCGAACGGCGGCTGGTCGTCTCCTTCCTTGCTCTTTGAGACGGCCAGGACCAGCGTCGAGCCGGCCGGCACCTGCCCCTTCTCGATCTTGAAGGCGATCCCGTCGCCGTCCCTGCCGATGCTCGTCGCGAACTGCCCCTGACCGCCCCCACGCTCCCCGCGCGGCTGCTTGCAGGTCTGCCCCTCAGGCAGGTAGTCCACCACCGCCCGCACCCCGGCGTCGGCCAGCTCGGCCTCCAGCCCGTCGGGGTCGCTGAACGAGTGGATCCGCACGCTGACCCCGCCGTCGGAGCCCGTGGTCACCGCGTACGCCGGGCTGCCGGTGAGCCCGGTCAGCACCGCCACCGCCGTGGCGGCCGCCGCGACCCCCGCCACCGCGGCGGACAACCCCACGAGGCGCCGCCGGGAGCGCCGAACCGGTGTCACAGTGGTCATCCTGTCCTCCGCCGTCCTCGTCGTGATCTCATCCTTGAGTGCACTGAGAAGGCGATCTTCGAAGTTGCTCATGTCTGTCCTTCCAGGTACACGGCCGATGGCGAAGCGACGCTCTCAAGGGCACGTCTGGCCCGGTGCAATCTGACCCGTGCGGTCACCTGCCTGATGCCCAGGGCCGCGGCGGCCTCCGTGACGGTGAGCTGGTCGATCGCGACGAGTTCCAGAACCGCGCGCTCGCCCTCCGGCAGGCCCTCCATGGCCTCCAGAGCGCTGCGCATCCGGCGCTCGGCGTCGATCCGCTCCTCCATCCGGGCGAGATCGTCGTCGTCCATCAGCCGGCGGCCGGCGACGCGGCCGGCCGCCCGCGCCTCCCGTGCCGCCTTGCGATACTGGGCCGACACGACGTTGCGCGCGACGCCGTACAGCCACGCGATCTCGCTGCCCCGTCCGGGCACGTACGTGTCCGCGGAGTCGAGCACCGCCAGAAAGATGTCCGCCGTCAGGTCCGCTGCCAGGTGAGGATCGCTCACCCGGCGCACCACGAACCTCATGACGGCATCGACGTGGCGGCGATAGAAGGCCTCAAAGGCCGCGGGGTCCTCATGGAGGCGCACTGGCCTCGCTCCCTTCGTCGTTCGCCCTTACACCTGTTCTTGGACCGAGCGACGAAAAGCGTTTCCGAGCGGGGTCAGGCGGGGCGTCTGGGCTGGAAGAGCCAGGCGTCGAAGAGCCCGTTGAGGTCCTTGCCGGACAACCGCTCGGCGAGGTCGACGAACTGCTCCGTCGTGACGTGACCGTAGCGGTGCTCGGCGGCCCACGTCTTGAGCAGGGTGAAGAACGTGGCGTCGCCGATGGCCTTGCGCAGGGCGTGCAGGGTCATGCCGCCGCGCGTGTAGACCGACTGGTTGAACAGGTCGTCGGGCTTCGCGCGCCCCGGGGGATATTTCCACATCGGGTCGTCGGCGGGGCGCTGGTGGAAGTCCCTGAAGAACGACTCCGCGGTCTTCTTGCCCTTGTGCTCGGACCACAGCCACTCGGCGTAGGTGGCGAAGCCCTCGTTGAGCCAGAGGTCCTTCCACCGCCGGATGGTCAGGCTGTTGCCGAACCACTGGTGCGCCAGCTCGTGCGCGATGATCGTCTCACCGGGGTCGAAGCCGCCGTAAAGGGGCTTGGTCTGGTTTTCCAGCGCGTAGCCGGCGGAATAGTCGTCCACCACGCCGCCCGTCGAGGAGAACGGGTAGGGGCCGAAGACCGTGGACCAGTAGTCGGTGATCTCGGCCGAGGCGGTGTAGAGGTCGTTGAGCGAGGCCTTGAACTTGGGGTCGGCGGCGGCCAGGTTGGCGATGCCGGCCGCCGTGTTGCCCTGGCGCAGCTCGAACTTGCCCAGCGTGGCCGTGGCGAGGTAGGTCGCCATCGGGTGGCGCTCGCGCCACCGGTAGGTGGTCTTGCCGCCGGAGGTGGTGGGCTGCCCGGCCGGCTCGCCGTTGGCCAGGGCGGTCACGCCGGCGGGCACGGTGATCGTGAAGTCGAACGTGGCCTTGTCGGAGGGGTGGTCGTTGTTGGGGAACCAGGTCTTGGAGCCGTTGGGCTCGGAGGCCACGAAGGCGCCGTCGGAGGTCGGGATGAAGCCGTAGGTGCCCAGGTTGGCGTTGTTCGTGGCCGGCTTGGGCAGGCCGGAGTAGGTGACCTTGACGGTGAAGGGGGTGTTGCCGTCGATCGCCTGTGGCGGCCGCACGGTCAGCTCGTCGCCCTGCCGGGTGAACGTGGCGGGGGAGCCGTCGACGGAGACCTCGCGCACGGTGAGCCCGGCGAGGTCGAGGTTGAAGCTGGTCAGCTCCTGGGTGGCGCCGGCGTGGATGGTGGTCACGCCCTCCAGGCGCTTGGTGGTGGGGGTGTAGTCGATGGCCAGGTCGTAGTGGGAGACGTCGTAGCCGCCGTTGCCGTCGGTCGGGAAGTCGGGGTCGCCGATGCCGGGCGCGCCCGCGCGGTGGTCGGCGGGCAGGTGGTGCCCGGTGGGCGGTGGCTCGTCGGCGGGAGAGCAGGCGAGCACGCTGATGAGCGTCGCGAGCATGGCCACCCCGCGTCTGTCGAAACGCATCGGCGAACGAGCCCCCTTCAGATCGTGACCAGAATATTACGCTGGGTCAGGCGTTCACGACGACCGTCCGTGCGGCCTTGTCGTGCAGGGCCTGTTTACGGGGGTCGAAGAGGATCCAGCCGAGATCCAGCAGGGGTCCGACGCAGCAGAGCCATTCGAGCAAGGTCGCCACGGCCTGCCGGACCGCCGCCTGCCCCACGCCTATCCTCCCGCCGTGCTCCTGCACGACACGCATGCCGAACAACTTCTTGCCCAGCGTCTGACCATTCCAGAAGGCGTGCAGGAGCCAGAAGTACAGGAAGGCCACGAGGCTGGCCACGAAGGTGTGCTCCACCGGATAGCGGTCCCAGGCACCCCTGCTCTCGTCCCAGACGTAGTCCCAGCTCGTCCAGGTGAACGGGGCGGAGGCGATGTTGATGATGAGCCAGTCGAGGACGCCGGCGAACAGTCGCCGCCAGCGTCCCGCCAGCCCCGGCGGCGACAATCCCATGATTTCTGGATGACCGCCACAAAGTCGGGACAAACTAAAGGTTGCCCCTGCGTTCCTGCTCGCGCTCGATGGCCTCGAACAGCGCCTTGAAGTTGCCCTTGCCGAATCCGAGCGAGCCGTGCCGCTCGATGAGCTCGAAGAAGACCGTGGGCCTGTCCTGCACCGGCTGGGTGAAGATCTGCAGCAGGTAGCCGTCCTCGTCGCGGTCCACGAGGATCTTGCGCTTCTTCAGCTCCTCGATCGGCGCGCGCACCTGCCCGATGCGCTCGCGCAGCTCGGGGTCGTCATAGTACGAGTCCGGCGTGTCCAGGAACTGGACCCCGGCCGCCCGCATGTGGTCCACCGTGGTCAGGATGTCGTTGGTGGCCAGCGCGATGTGCTGCACGCCCGGGCCGCCGTAGAACTCGAGGTACTCGTCGATCTGCGACTTCTTGCGGCTGACGGCCGGCTCGTTGAGCGGGAACTTGACCTTGCGCGTGCCGTCGGCCACGACCTTGGACATCAGCGCCGAGTACTCGGTGGCGATGTCGTCGCCGACGAACTCCGCCATGTTCGTGAAGCCCATGACGTTGCGGTAGAAGTCCACCCACTCGTCCATCTTGCCGAGCTCGACGTTGCCGACGCAGTGGTCGACGGCCTGGAACAGCCGCCCGTGCTTGGTCGCGGGCGGCGCCACCAGCGGCTCGGCGGGGGCGTAGCCCGGCAGGTAGGGCCCGCCGTAGTTGGACCTGTCGACCAGCGTGTGCCGGGTCTCGCCGTACGTGGCGATGGCCGCGAGCACCACCTTGCCGTGCTCGTCCTCCACCGTGTACGGCTCCACCAGCCCCTTCGCCCCGTGGGCGACCGCGTAGGCGTAGCCCCCCTCCACGTCGGGCACCTCGATGGCCAGGTCCACGACCCCGTCACCGTGCTCGGCCACGTGCCGCGCCAGGTCCGTGCCCGGGCGGATCGAGGCCCGGAACTCGAACGTGGCGCTGCCCGAGGTCAGCACGTACGCGGCCACGTCCGGGCTGCCGTTCTCCGGGCCCCGGTAGGCGACCAGCCGCATCCCGAAGGCGGTCGAGTAGTAGTGAGCAGCCTGCTTGGCGTTGCCCACGGCGAACACCACGGCGTGCATGCCATTGACCGGAAAGACATCACTCATACCGCCAACTCTCGATTTATCTGGACGAGTTGCGCAAGAGTTACCTCAATGAGTGCACAATCTGCCTAGTCTCCCGGCGAATCGTCCGGTAGATCTGTACACCATGACGATCGACGATCTCGACGCCCGGCTGATCGCCCTCCTGACCGCCGAGCACCGCCTGGGCGTGCTGGAGTGCTCGCGGCGGCTCGGCGTGGCCCGTGGCACGGTCCAGGCCAGGCTCGACCGGCTCATCGACAGGGGAGTGATCACCGGCTTCGGCCCCGACGTGTCGCCGGAGGCGCTCGGCTACGACGTCACCGCGTTCGTGAGCATGGAGATCAGGCAGGTGGCCGGGCACGACCCGGTGGCCGACCGGCTGGCCCGCATCCCCGAGGTGCTGGAGGTGCACACGATCACCGGGGACAGCGATCTCCTGTGCCGCGTGGTTGCCCGGACCAACGCTGATTTGCAGCGGGTTATCGACTTGATCGTTGATGTTCAGGGCGTACTCAGGACTAATTCGATCATCGCCCTCGACACCCCGGTTCCCTACCGAGTGCTGCCTTTGGTCGCCGATGTTCCGCGTCGAGGCGGGCGCTAGTCGTACTATCGCTAAGGGACGAGGCACCATTGTCGATCGTTTACCCTTGGCATCCGCCCAGCTTGCGGGGGTTGGGCGACGCTTGACGAGGGGGTCGAGGGGTGCGGAGTGGTGGTGGTAACGGGATGCGAAAGCGGCGGATTCTCCGAGTTCTACTGATTTCTATTGGCACGGGAATCCTCGTACTAGCCGGGCTTTTCGCGATTGCTTGGGCGTTGACTCCTATTCCCGACACGACCCAGAAGCAGGCCACCGCGCAGGGCTCGGTGATCTATTACCGCGACGGCAAGACCGTGCTCGCCCGGCAGGGGATCGACCGCAGGAACATCGAGCTCGCCAAGGTGCCCAAGCACGTGCGCGACGCGGTCATCGCGGCCGAGAACCGCTCGTTCTACGAGGACGCCGGCGTCTCGATCAAGGGCACCGGGCGGGCCGTGTGGTCCACCCTCACCGGGCAGCAGCTCCAGGGCGGCTCCACGATCACCCAGCAGCTCGTCCGCAACTACTACAGCGGGCTGAGCCAGGAACGTTCCGTCACCCGCAAGTTCAAAGAGATCCTCATCGCGATGAAGGTCGACCAGTCCAAGTCGAAGGACTGGGTGCTGGAGCAGTACCTCAACACGATCTACTTCGGCCGGGGCGCCAACGGCGTCCAGTCGGCCGCCCGCGCCTACTTCGGCAAGGACGTCGAGAAGCTGACCGTGGCCGAGGGGGCCTACCTGGCGGCGGTGATCCAGCAGCCGAGCCGCTTCGCCGACCCCAAGGGCTCCGACCTGGTGGCGGCCCAGGAGCGCTGGCAGTCGGTGATCAACGCCATGGGCCAGACGGGCGCGCTGCCGGCCGAGCGGGCGGCCGCCGAGAAGTTCCCCACGCTGAAGGCGCCGAAGAAGCCGTTCGAGCTCAAGGGCCAGGCCCAGTACATGCTGGAGCAGGTCACCGCCGAGCTCAACCGGCGCGGCTACACCGACGAGGACATCAACGGCGGCGGGCTCAAGATCGTCACGACGTTCGACAAGAAGCTCATGCAGGCGGCCGAGCGGGCGGTCGCGGACGTCCTGCCGGACGACACGCCCAAGAAGGTACGCACGGGGCTGGCGGCCGTCGATCCCGCCACGGGCGAGGTCGTGGCCTTCTACGGCGGGCGGCCGTCCCAGTCGAAGTACTACGACAGCGCGTTCTCGGCCAAGGTGATGGCCGGGTCCACGTTCAAGCCGTACACGCTGGCCGCCGCCCTCAACAACGGCTTCGAGCTGTCCACCAGGGTCGACGGCAACTCGCCGCTGCGCGTGGCCTCCGCGTCCCAGGCGATCCCCAACGACGGCGACCGCTCGTACGGGCAGATCAACCTGATCAGCGCCACCCAGAACTCCGTCAACACCGCCTTCGTGGACCTCGGCCAGAAGGTGGGCCTGGACAAGGTCGCCGAGACCGCCGAGGCGGCCGGGATCCCGGCCGCCCAGCTCGACCAGCACAAGAGCGCCGCCGCCTTCCCGCTCGGCGTGGCCTCGGTCAGCGCCGTCCAGAACGCCTCCGGCTTCTCCACCTTCGCCAACAAGGGCGTGCACGTGGAGGCCCACGTGGTCAAGTCGGTGACCGACGCGAAGGGCCGCAAGGAGGTCGTCAAGCCGGTCGCGACCAAGGTGGTCAGCGAGCAGGCCGCCGCGGACACCGCGTACGCGATGCAGCAGGTCGTCAAATACGGCACCGGCACCGCCGCCCGGCTCTACGACCGCCCGGTGGCGGGGAAGACGGGCACCACCGACGACTCCAAGTCGGTCTGGTTCAACGGCTTCACGCCGCAGCTCGCGGTGGCGGTGGACATGTTCCGCGACGACAACGCCACGGTCACCATCCCCGGCTACGGGACGCAGTTCGGCGGCCAGCTGCCCGCGCAGATCTGGCGGGCGTTCATGACCGAGGCGATGGCGGGCAAGCCGGTCGAGGAGTTCCCGGAGCCGTCGGAGTACGGCTGGTCCTCCGACTACTCCGAGTCCGGCCAGGACAGGGACGTGCCCGGTTACGAGTACACGCGGCCGGAGAGCCCGGACGACTGGGACCAGCCGGAGCCCGACTTCAGCGAGCCGCCGTTCACGGACCCGCCCGTCACGGAGGGCCCCGACGACAACGAGCGACCGGACGAGCAGCCGGAGGAGACCGCCCCGCCGCCCACGCAGGTGCCCGACCAGCCGACGGTCCAGCAGGACGGCGACCCGGGCGGCGGCAGGAGCCGCCAGCCCACGGGATGACGGCTCCTCGAGCGGTCGGCCGGCTCGGCCCGCAATGACGCGGGTCGTCGGCCGGACGGCTCGCCCGCGACGCCTCGGGCGGTCAGCCGGCCAGCTCGGCCCGCAGCGCCTCGACCGTCGTCACGGGCATGCGGCAGGTGAAGCCCCGGCACACGTAGGCGGCCGGTGCGTCGCCGACCAGCCCGCGGCCCTCCAGCAGCGCCGGGAAGGCCGCCTCCCGCGGGACGAGCGGATCGCCGGTGCCCCGGTCGCCGCCGTCGTCCCGGCCGAGCGCCACGACCAGCCCGGGCGCGTCCGCGAGCAGCGCCTCCCGGTGCAGCGCGGCCGTGCGCGGATCGTCGGCCGGGCCCACGACGGCCACCTCCACGGGCCCCGACAGCGCCGCCCGCGCCACGGCCAGCCCCCACCCCGCGAACCTGGCATGCCCGGTGGCCAGCACCGACACGGTGCCCAGGGCGGCGTGAGCGGCCTCCCGGTGGCGCGTGGAGCCGGTCAGGGCGCCGTAGGAGAGCAGCGCGCCGGCGGCCGCGTACTGGCCGGAGGGGGTGGCGTTGTCCGTGGGGTCCTGCGGGCGCTGGAAGAGCCGCTCGGCGTCGTCGGCGGTGTCGTAGAAGCCGCCCGTCCCGTCGGCGAACCGGTCGAGCACGGTGTCCAGCAGCGACCCCGCCAGCCGTAGCCACCTGGCCTCGCCGGTCACGCCGTACAGGGAGATCAGGCCCTCGGCCAGGTTGGCGTAGTCCTCCAGCACCCCGGCGTTGGTGCCCGCCCGGCCGTCCCTGGAGGTGCGCAGCAGCCTGCCGTCCGCCATGTGCGTGCCGGCGAGCAGCTCCGCCGCCGCCGTGGCCGCCGCCACCAGGTCGGGCCGCTCGAAGACGACCCCGGTCTCCGCCAGGGCCGCGATAGCCAGACCGTTCCAGGAGGCCACGACCTTGTCGTCGCGCCCCGGCCGCACCCGGCGCTCCCTGGCGGCCAGCAGCCGGGCCCGCACGTCCGCGTGGCGCGCCGGGTCCTCGGGGTCGCGCAGGAGCTGCAGCACGGACGTTCCGTGCTCGAAGGTGCCCGTCACCTCGAACAGCTCCGCCGCCCACCGGCCGTCATCCTCGCCGAGGACCTCGGACAGCTCCTCGGGCGTCCAGACGTAGAACTTGCCCTCCACGCCCTCGCTGTCGGCGTCGAGCGCGGAGGCGAAGCCGCCCTCGGGCGTACGCAGCTCGCGCAGCAGCCAGTCCGCCGTCTCCAGCGCCACCCGCCGCGCCAGGTCGCCCCCGCCCGCCTTCCACCAGTGCGTGTAGACGCGCAGCAGCAGGGCGTTGTCGTAGAGCATCTTCTCGAAGTGCGGGACGACCCACCCCGAGTCCACGCTGTAGCGGGCGAACCCGCCGCCGAGCTGGTCGTACATCCCGCCGCGGGCCATCGCCTCCAGCGTCCTGCCGCTCATCTCGCGCTCGCCGGAGCGCAGCAGGAACTCCAGCACCATCGACGGCGGGAACTTGGGCGCCCCGCCGAACCCGCCGTCGGCGGCGTCGAACGACTCCCGCAGGTTGCGCACCGCCTGCCGCAGCGTCTCCTCGCCCGGCAGCGGCCCGCTGGGCAGCGTGGTGTTCTCGTTGAGCGCCTGCACCACCTTCGACCCCTGCTGCAGCACGGACTCCCGGTCACCCGTCCACACGTTGTGCACCTCGGTGAGCAGGCGCTGGAAGTGCGGGCGCGGGAAGTAGGTGCCGCAGTAGAAGGGATGCCCGTCGGGCGTCGCGAAAACGGTCATCGGCCAGCCGCCCTGACGGGTCATGGCCTGCGTGGCGCCCATGTAGACGGCGTCCACGTCAGGCCGCTCCTCGCGGTCGACCTTGATGTTGACGAAGTGCTCGTTCATCAGCCGCGCGGTGCCGGGGTCCTCGAAGCTCTCGTGCGCCATGACGTGACACCAGTGGCACGCCGAATAGCCCACGCTGATGAGCAGCGGCACGTCCCGGCTGCGGGCCTCCGCGAACGCCTCCTCACCCCACGGATGCCAGTCCACGGGGTTGTCCGCGTGCTGGAGCAGGTAGGGGCTTGTCGCGTCTTTCAAGCGGTTCATCAGGACCTCCCCCAACCAGCCTAGAGGGCGCCGCACTCCCGTTCCGGGAGCAGGTCGGCACAGGCTGACTCCGGCGGCCGGTACGGCGTAGGTTACGGGGCGTGGATATGGACTTCGTCTGCGCCCATGCCGGCCGTCCGGCGACCGCCGTCACGCGCCGGGACGTGGCCCGCGCGCTGCTCGCCGTACCGTCGGGAGTGGCCCTCGTGGCGCTGCCCGACCTGCGGCGGGCCATGATGGCGGCGGGCAACCCGCTCTCCGTCGCGTTCTGGGAATCCGCCAAGGCGACCCTCAGCTCGATCGAGGCGGGGGTGGCCACGGTCGGTGACGTGCAGCGGTGGGTCGAGTCCACCGGCACCGAGCCGATCCTCATGACGCCCAGCTACTTCGTCTGGCCGGAGGAGGACGAGCGCGGGCCCGTGGCGGCCGAGATGTTCGCGCGGCTGGTCGCGTACCTGGAGGAGCGGGTCGAGTCGGGAGAGATCGACCCCGACGCGCTGGCGGCGGGCGAGCAGGAGGCCCGCGGGGCGTACGAGGAGCTTCAGGAGCGCTGGCTGAGCACGCCGCTGCCCGACGGCCGGGTGCCGGGGTTCGCGGTCAGCGACGAGCAGGACGAGGAGCTGTTCGCGGCCTGGGACGAGGAGGAGGCGTTCGCGCTGTCGGAGCTGCGGCGCATCCTCGCGGACCTGCCCAAGCAGCCCGAGCTGCCCGGGGAGGAGCTGGAGGCGGCCGCGGTACGCCTGCGCGCGCTGCTGGCCCTGCCCGGCTACCCCGCCAACGTGCTGCGGGCCTGCGCGGGGTTCGAGGACCGGCCGCTGCCCGACGACGACCTGGAGCTGTGGCTGACGGTGGCGGCGGGCGTCGCGGGGCCCGTCTCGGACCTGTCTGAGGGCGCGGACGTGCTGGAGGAGTTCGCCGACCTCGACGGGGAGCTCAGCGAGGAGGACACGGCGCTGGCCAACCTCTGCGCGATCCAGCACGCGGACTGGCTGGCCGGGGTGGCGGCGCTGGTCAGGATGGGGCCTGGGGTGCTGGCCTCGCCCGAGCGGATGGCGCGGCTGATCGCCGAGTCGGAGGACATCGACGTCGACGACCAGGACGTCGACGACCTGGACGCGACGGAGGGACTCTTCGCGTCGG
This sequence comes from Nonomuraea sp. KM90, assembly GCF_052246675.1. NCBI lineage: Bacteria > Bacillati > Actinomycetota > Actinomycetes > Streptosporangiales > Streptosporangiaceae > Nonomuraea > Nonomuraea sp. KM90. Next base: position 34,506 of record NZ_JBQQCB010000052.1, read on the forward strand.
TGGTGACCCTCTGGGCGCATCTCGGCATCGTCGACAGTGACGAGGTGCTCACCCCGCTGGGCTGGTGGGGGCTGCCGAAGGCGCTCGAACGTGCCTGGTCGGCCGCCGAATGACCGGCCCGCCCGTCAGGAGGCGTCGACCAGGTCCTTGAACTCGGGGTGACGCTCGATGTATTTCGCCACGTAGGGGCAGCGCGGCACGACGCGCAGGCCGGTGTCGGCGCTCGCCTGGAGGGCGTGGCCGACCAGCTTGCCCGCCAGCCCCTGCCCCTCGTAGGCCGGCAGGACCTCGGTGTGCGTGAACACGATCTTGGTGGGTAGCAGCAAATAGTCGGCGAACCCGGCGACCTTGCCGTCCACGAGGATCTCGAACCGGCTCTCCGTCGAGTTGTCGACCACTTCTATCGGCATCTAATCGGCTTTCTTGTCAGCGAGGGCCTTGTCATCGGCCTTGCCGGCCGTGTCCTCGGCTTCGCTCTCGTGTGGCACCTGGATCTTCGACATCTGCTTGTTCATCGACTTGATCAGGATATACAGGGCGAAACCCATGAGGGCCACGACGACGAAGCCGAGCAGGCCCGGGCTCACATCACCAGCTGCTAGAACGGTCACGCTTCCAGTCTGCCACCAGGGGGGCATGGTCCGGCCAGGGGTCCGGCCCCTGTTTCGACCTGCGGCCCGGTCAGTGGCAGGCGGGCTCCACCTCGTCGGCGTGGATGCCGGCGAACAGGTCGTCCTCCGGCAGCTCGGTGTCCACGAGCGAGCGGGCCAGGTGGTAATCCTCGGTCGGCCAGATCTCCTGCTGCAGCTCGCGCGGGCAGACGAACCAGAAGCCGTCGGGGTCGACCTGGGTGGCGTGCGCCAGCAGGGCGTCGTCGCGGAGCTGGAAGTAGTCGCCGCACGGCACCCGCGTGGTCACCGGCCACTTGGCGGGGCGGTCTTCCCAGCGGGAGATCCAGTCGGCGTAGGGGGAGCCCAGGCCGCGCTCGGTCATCGCCTCGTGCAGCGCCTCGAACCGCTCCTTGGTGAAGCCCATCTGGTAGTAGAGCTTCAGCGGCTGCCAGGGGTCGCCGGTGCCGGGGTAGCGGTCGGGGTCGCCGGCCGCCTCGAAGGCCTCGACGGAGACCTTGTTGGTCATGATGTGGTCGGGGTGCGGGTAGCCGCCGTCGTCGTCGTAGGTGATGATCACGTGTGGCCTGAACTCGCGTACAGCGGCCACCAGCGGCGCCGAGGCGTCCTCCAGCGTCTGCACGGCGAAGCAGCCGTCGGGCAGCTTCTCGTCCTCGTTCTCGGGCAGCCCGGAGTCAACGAAGCCCATGAAACGCTGCTCTACGCCGAGGATCTCGCGCGCCCGGGCCATCTCGGCCCGGCGCACCTCGGCGATGTTGGCCACGATCTCGGGCCGGTCCATCTTGGGGTTGAGCACAGATCCGCGCTCACCGCCCGTGAGGGTACAGACCAGCACTTCCACGCCTTCTCGCACGTAACGCGCCATCGTGGCGGCGCCCTTGCTCGACTCGTCGTCGGGGTGGGCGTGGACGGCCATCAGCCTCAGCGGTGCACTCACGGGCTCGATGCTCCTCAGTAGGACCGGTCAGTCGCCCAGAGAGGTTAGTTTCTGCTGGGCGGTCGCGAGGGCACACCCCCCGCGGGCGACAATTGTCTCGGATAACGCTGAGGGAGTGCAGGGAGATTCCGCCATGGTCACCAAAGATGTCGAGAACGGACCCGTTCTCGGCACACCCGACGACTTCCCCGACCGGCCCAAGCGAGGTGGCAGGCTTGTCGTCCACGTGGTGATCGGCGTGTTGGTGGCCATCATCGCCGGTGGCTGGGGCTACGTGATGTGGTCGATGACGGCGGGCGGCTCGGAGGCGCCGTCGCAGGTGGTGACGTTCAAGGTGAACGGCCCGAGCCAGGCGGAGATCACCTTTGAGGTGTACAAGCCGGACGATAGGGTGGCCGTCTGCCGCATCAGGGCACTGGACGTCGATCACGCGGAAGTGGGCAGCAAGGAAGTAAGAATCCCGGCTGGTGAGGGTAGTAAGCAGCTCAAGGAAAGCCTCGACACGAGCGGTCGGGCGACTTCCGTCCACATCCAGTACTGCAATCTCGTATAGTGAGACATTTGGGGAAGCGTTCGAGCGGTTAACTTGTTAGCCTTTCGCAATTCAACCGTACGCAACCTCAAGTGATCTCAGGGCCCCCTAGGCAAGCAAGGAGAACCCGTGGCCGACTCTCGCGATGAGAACGTCACCTGGCTGACGCAGGAGGCGTACGACCGCCTGAAGGCGGAGTACGAGTATCTCTCTGGCCCCGGGCGCGTCGACATCGCCAAGAAGATCGAGGCCGCCCGTGAAGAGGGTGACCTCAAGGAGAACGGCGGCTACCACGCGGCCAAGGACGAACAGGGCAAGATGGAGGCCCGGATCTTCCACCTCCGGCAGATCCTCGACAACGCCCAGGTGGGAGAGGCCCCCAAGGCCGAGGGCGTGGTGGGCCCCGGCATGACCGTGACCATCAGGTTCGTCGGCGACGACGACGAGGTCACCTTCCTGCTCGCCTCCCGTGAGGAGAGCGGAGCACCGATCGACGTCTACTCGCCGAGGTCCCCGCTCGGGTCGGCGATCAACGGCAAGAAGATCGGGGAGAAGGCGACCTATTCCCTGCCCAACGGACGGCAGAACACCGTCGAGATCCTCGAGGCTGTGCCGTACATCGGCAACTGACCCCCCTGGACGATGACCGCCGGGCCCACGTTGGCCCGGCGGCGTTTTCGCATGGATCGGGAATTCGGCAAGACCTGCGTTTCTTAGTTAAAACTCGTAAGCGGCGCAATACGTACAAGCTGGTGCCGTTCATCGTGGTGGCGCTCGTCGCGGTGCTGACCGCCGACGTGCTGCTGCTGACGCAGCCGGGCACATCCGTCAAGCCCGCGGCCGTGCGCGCCACGCCGAAGCCCACGCTCCTGGCCGATCAGCGGCCCCAGCAGCAGTTGCCGCCGCAGGAGCCGGCCAGGACGCTCCAGCCGGTGGCGCCGCTGAGCAAGCTGCACAAGCCCAACCTGTTCGTGCTGACCCGCAAGCCCTTCACCAACGAGCTGCTGCAGAAGGTCGCCAAGCTGCGGGGGGTTCGGGCGATGGAGCTCGCCGACGCGGCCTCCATCACGCTCGACGGCAAGCGGGTGCAGACGCTGGCCGTCAACCCGTCCACCTTCCGCGCCTACACGCCCAAGGTGACCGCCTCGTCGGACGCGCTGTGGCAGAACATCGCGGCCGGTGACGTGGCCGTCTCGTTCGTGCTGGGCAACGACGGCGGGCTCGCGCTGCACAGCCGGGTGGCGGCGGGCCCGGCGGGGCAGCTGCGGGTCGGCGCGTACGCCACCACCGGTTTCGGCGCCGTGGACGCGGTCGTGTCGAGAGAGGTGGGCCGCACGCTCGGCCTGCCCCACGACAACGCGCTCATCGTCAGCGCCCCCAAGACCAACTCCGACGAACTGCGCAAGCGCATCCTGCGCGCGCTGCCCAAGGGCACGCAGGTGGCCCTGGTGAACCCGGTGCTGCCCCAGACGCAGCAGAACGTGCCGCAGCAGAACTGGCCGGCGGGCTCGTTCATGACGGGGGAGCAGCTCACGGCGGCGCTGAAGGCGGCGGTCTCCAAGCTCGGCCGGCCGTACGTGTGGGGCGCCGAGGGGCCCGAGACGTTCGATTGCTCCGGCCTGGTCCAGTGGGCCTACGGGCAGGCGGGGGTGCGGATGCCCCGGGTGACGCACCAGCAGTGGGTGACGGGGCCGCAGGTGCCGTACGCGCAGGTGCAGCCCGGTGACCTGCTCTTCTGGCGCAACGACCCGACAAATCCGGATTACATCTCGCATGTGGCGATTTATTGGGGCGACGGGAAGATGTTGCACGCCCCGCGCACCGGCGACGTGGTGAAGATCGCCCCCGTCAGCACCCGTAACCTGGCCGGAGTCGTCAGGGTCAGCCCCATCGCCGCGGCCAAGGTGCGCTGAGCCCTTTCCCTAACGCACAGTTCCGTGTTCCCTCGCGTGCAAATGGCCTGCAAGTATGTAATCTTGATTACATGACAACAGATGACGCTTCGGCACAGGTACGTGGCTGGTTCACGGGCCGGATGCCCGAGGGGTGGTTCACCGGCGCGCCCGAGATCGTCAGGGACCGCGAGGAGATCGCGGTGCTCGGCACCCTGCCCGACCCTCCCGAGGACACGCCCGAGGCCGAGCGGGCGGCCCTGATCGAGGGGCTGGCGCGCAGGTTCAGGGAAGAGACGCGCGAGCGGCGGATCGAGATCGCCCGGGAGGCCGAGCGCAAGTTCCGGCAGAAGGTGTCCTGGGGCGTGGTCTGCGGCGGCGAGACTGTGATGTTCACCACACTGTCCGTGCCGGTGATGACCCGGTTGCGCCAGGCGGAACGCCAGGTCCTCGACACCCTCGTGGCCGCCGGCGTGGCCAGGAGCCGCAGCGACGCGCTGGCCTGGTGCGTGCGCCTGGTCGGCAAGAACACCGACACCTGGCTCGCCGAGCTGCGCGACGCGCTCCAGCATGTCGACCGAGTTCGCTCCGCCGGGCCCGACGTCAATTCCTGAGATCTCCCAGCGGAAACGGCCCGGCGAATGGACTAAACCAATCGGGAAATTGGTTTAGACCAGCGCAATTGGACTGGACCACTGCTCGGAATTACCTCTTTTAAATCCGCTCCGCATGGGTAGGCTCCCCCAATCGTCAGGGCCGCTGCCTGCGGCGACGGCCTGGCCGACAGGTCTATGCCAATTGGCTTTCCGGCCGCTTCGTCGTTAATGATGACTGGGCCCTGAGAGAGTGGAGGAGTCACCGTCGTGTCCGTTTCCGTGGAAGTAACCGCACCCACCAGCAATAGTGAATTGGCCGCGTGGGTGAACGAGATCGCAGCCCTGACCCAGCCGGATCGCATCGAGTGGTGCGACGGGTCGGAGGAGGAGTGGACACGCCTGACCAACCTCCTCGTCGAGCAGGGCACGCTCACGCGCCTGGCCGCCAGGCCCAACAGCTTCTACGCCAAGTCCGACCCCACCGACGTGGCGCGGGTCGAGGACCGTACCTTCATCTGCTCCGAGCGCGCGGAGGACGCGGGGCCGACCAACAACTGGATCGCCCCGGACGAGATGCGCCGCACCTTCGGGCGGCTGTTCAAGGGCTGCATGCGCGGCCGGACCATGTACGTCGTGCCGTTCTGCATGGGCCCGCTGGGCGGCGAGATCTCGCAGCTGGGCGTCGAGATCACCGACTCCGCGTACGTGGCCGTCTCCATGCGCGTCATGACCCGGATGGGCGACAGGGCGCTGCGCCTGATCGAGGAGAGAGGCGACTTCGTCAGGGCCGTCCACTCCGTCGGGGCGCCGCTCGAGCCGGGCCAGGTGGACATGCCCTGGCCGTGCAGCTCGACCAAGTACATCAGCCACTTCCCCGAGACCCGCGAGATCTGGTCCTACGGCTCCGGCTACGGCGGCAACGCCCTGCTCGGCAAGAAGTGCTACGCCCTGCGCATCGCCAGCGTCATGGCCCGCGACGAGGGCTGGCTGGCCGAGCACATGCTCATCCTCAAGCTCACGCCGCCCACGGGGGAGACCCGCTACATCGCCGCCGCGTTCCCGAGCGCCTGCGGCAAGACCAACCTCGCCATGCTCCAGCCCACGATCCCGGGCTGGAAGGTGGAGACGATCGGCGACGACATCGCCTGGATGCGCTTCGGCAAGGACGGCCGCCTCTACGCGATCAACCCGGAGGCCGGCTTCTTCGGCGTCGCCCCCGGCACCGGCCAGGTGACCAACGCCAACGCGATCAGGACGCTCTGGGGCAACAGCATCTTCACCAACGTCGCGCTCACCGACGACGGCGACGTGTGGTGGGAGGGCCTCACGGAGAAGCCCCCGGCGCACCTGACCGACTGGAAGGGCCGCTCCTGGACGCCCGACAGCGACGAGCCCGCCGCCCACCCGAACGCCCGCTTCACCACCCCGGCCGAGCAGTGCCCGACCATCGCACCCGAATGGCAGGACCCCAAGGGCGTGCCCATCTCAGCGATCTTGTTCGGCGGTCGCCGCGCCACCGCCGTACCTCTGGTGACGGAGTCGCTGAGCTGGGAGCACGGCGTCTTCCTCGGAGCCAACGTCGCCTCCGAGAAGACCGCCGCCGCCGAGGGCAAGGTCGGCGAGCTGCGCCACGACCCCTTCGCCATGCTGCCGTTCTGCGGCTACAACATGGGCGACTACTTCGGCCACTGGCTGAAGATCGGCCGCCGCGAGGGTGCCGAGCTGCCCCGGATCTACTACGTCAACTGGTTCCGCAAGAACGCCGACGGCAAGTTCGTCTGGCCGGGCTTCGGCGAGAACAGCCGCGTGCTCAAGTGGATCGTGGAGCGGCTCAACGGCGAGGCCAAGGCCGTGCCCACGCCGATCGGCCTGCTGCCGGCCGACCTCGACACCGAGGGCCTGGACCTGTCGGAGGAGGACCTGCGCACGCTGCTCACCGTCGACCGGGACGTGTGGCGCGAGGAGGCGGCGCTGATCCCCGACCACTTCGACAAGTTCGGCAGCCATCTGCCGAAGGAGCTGTGGGACGAGTACAACGCCCTGCTCGACCGGCTCGGCTGAGCGGAACTCCCTTGTGCGGTACGGCCGGAGCCGTCTAACTTGACGGCCTGCCGTACCGCCAAGGAGGGCCGCACGTGGACGTCATCCTGCTCCTTGCCGCCATCGGCGTGTTCTTCCTGGTCAGCTCGGCGGAGCAGCGGGTCGAGCGGGAGCGCCGCCGCGTCGGCGAGACCGAGCCGAGCGGCGCCTCGCATCAGTTGACCCACTACGAGCTGGCCTACCTGTCCGGCGGGCCCCGGCGGGCCGTCAACACGGCGCTGGCCGTCCTCGCGACGGCCGGTGCCGTTCGCGTGTCGCGGGGCTCGCAGGTCACCCCGGTCCACGGGGCGCGGCCCTCGCCGGAGCCGCTCGAGCAGGCCGTGCTCGACGCGCTGGCGGCCCGGCAGGGCGGCTACCGGGCGAGCGAGCTGCGGCGGGCGCTGGAGAGGCATCCAGCGGTCACCGGGCTGGCCGCCGGGCTCGAACGGCGGGGGCTGATCGTGCCGGAGGGCGCGTACGGCACGGCGTGGCGGCGCAGGGACCAGGTCAAGATCGCGCTGGGCGTGGCCGTGGGCTTCCTCGTGCTGCTGTTCGTGCTGTCGGGGCTCGGGGTGGCCGGGAGGGAGCCGGTGTTCATCGGTGCCCTGCTCATCTCCGGGACCGCCGTGGTCGGCGGCTTCATGGCGCTGTACAGGCACCGGCGGCGGCTGCGCGGCGTCGTCACCCGGGAGGGGCGCGCCGTGCTGACGTCGGCCCGCGAGTTCCATCCCAGGGGCGTACGCGACCCGAGCTCGCTCGCCTTCGCGGTCGGGATCCCCGTGGCGCTCTACGGCCTGCAGGACGCCGGCGACCAGGCCCTCTGCGACGAGCTGTCGGTCGGTGACCCGGCGGCCGACTGCGCGGGCTCCTGCGGCAGCCACGGCGGCGGCGACGGCGCCACGTACGGCACCGACTCCTACGGCACCGACTCCTACGGCACCGGCTCCTACGGCGGCCTCGACTTCGGCGGCGGCTCGTCGAGCTGTGGCGGCGGGTCGAGCGCCGGGGGCGGATCCAGCTGTGGCGGCGGGTCGAGCTGCGGATCCAGCAGCAGCTAAAGGCGCAAAACCTCGGCTCCGCGCGACGGAAACTTTACGCTGGCCTCAAGGTGTCTTTCCGACAGGCCGGGTGGACCCGGCCGGACGAGCGGGGGCCTCACATGGACCTGTTCATGCTCATCGTTTCGGTGGCCCTTGGGGCGTACGCCGCCGTCACCATCTCCGCCATCCAGCGTGGGCACGCCGTCATCCGGTCCGACGCGGCGGGAACTCGCCTTCGCGACCTCGGCCACTACGACCTGGCGTACCTGGTGGGCGGCCCGCAGCGGGTGGCGGACACCGCCATCGCGCTGCTCGCGGACTCGGGCGCGATCCGCGTGTCGCGCGGCGGCCGGGTGCACCAGGTCACCACGGGCGTCGTCACGCGGGAGCCCGTCGAGGAGGCCGTGCTGGGCGTGGTGGCCGACCGCTCGGGCCTGCCCGTGATGTCGCTCCGGATCGAGGTCGTCAGGAGCCTGGCGATGGAGGCGATCAAGCAGCACCTCACGGCGCAGGGGCTGCTCATGGAGGACGGCGCCTTCGCCCAGGTCAGGAGGCTGAGCCGGCGGCTGTGGGCGCTGTCGGTGCTGGCGTTCGCCGGCGCGGCGGTGGAGGTGCTGCGGGTCCTCCTGGACGCGGGCTTCCACGGGGGCGTCGCCCTGCTCGTCTTCGCGGGCACGGGGGTGGCCGCCGAGATCGTGCTCGGCCACCACCGGCGCTCCATGAGGGCCACGCTGACCGCCTCCGGCCTGGCGGCCCTCGACGCGGCCAGGCAGGCCAACGCCCGGGGCGTCGCCGAGGGGCCCGTCCCGCTCGCGCTCTACGGTCTCGGCGAGTTGCGCGACCCCGGCCTGCGGCTGGAGCTGAGCAGGCGGGAGGTCCGGCGCGGTCGCCGGAGCGGGGCCTCGTACGCTGCGGGTGGCTCGACCAGTTGCGGCGGCGGGGTCTCCGGCCCATCGGGTTGCGGGAGCGGGTCGTCCGGTTGCGGCGGCAGCAGCGGTTGCGGCGGCGGTGGTTGTGGCGGAGGAGGCTGAGATGGGCGGGCTGGGAGTGGGCATCGGCTGGCGGTCGGAGCTGGACCTGACCATCGAGCGGATGGCCGGCGTCGACTTCCTCGAAGTGGTCGCCGAGAACATCAAGCCCGCTCACCTGCCCGAGTCGTTACGCGTGCTGCGGGCCCGGGGCCTGCCGGTGATCCCGCACGGGGTGTCGCTGGGCATCGGCGGCGCCGAGCAGCCCTCCCCGGCCCGGCTCGCCCATCTGGCCGCCTGCGCCAAGGCCCTGGACGCGCCGCTGGTCAGCGAGCACCTGGCGTTCGTCCGCGGCGGCGGCCTGGAGGCCGGGCACCTGCTGCCGGTGCCGCGCACGCGCGAGTCCCTGCGGGTCGTCACCGAGAACGTACGCCGCGCCCAGGACGCGCTGCCCGTCCCCCTGGCCCTGGAGAACGTCGCCGCCATCTTCGGCTGGCCGGACGACGAGCTGACCGAGGCCGAGTTCCTCGCCGAGCTGGTGGAGCGCACGGGCGTGGGGCTGCTGATCGACGTGGCCAACCTCTACACCAACCAGGTCAACCTGGGCCTGCCGGCCGTGGCCGCGCTCGACGCGCTGCCCCTGGAGCGGCTGGCGTACGTCCACGTCGCCGGCGGGTACGAGCACCACGGCATCTGGCACGACACGCACACCACATCCGCGCCGCAGGCCGTCCTCGACCTGCTCACCGAGCTGTGCGCCCGCACCACGCCGCCGGGCGTGCTGCTGGAGTGGGACGACGACTATCCGAGCGACGACGTGCTGGCGAGCGAGCTGTCCAGGATCAGGGCCGCGATGGCCCTGGCCGGGGACGTGCGATGACGCCCGAGCCCCCGGCGGCCGTCCCGGCGACGGACGACGGCGTCCCCGAGGCTCGGCCGACGACGGACGACGTGGGGCGGGCCGCGCTCGCCGAGGCGCAGGGCCGGGTCGTGGCGGCGCTGGTCGCGGGGGCGGAGCTGCCCGAGGGGTTCGACCCGGAGCGGATGCGGGCGCAGGCGGCCGGCCTGGTCGCCAAGCGCCGCGGCATCGTGGCCAGGATCCGGCCGGACGCGGCCGCCGCCGCGGGCTCCGATCTGGCGGCCGAGTTCGCCGCGTACGCGCGTGCCCGCGCCACCCCGCCGCCCGACTACCGCACCGACGCCGGCGACTTCGCCGCCTGGTTGCGCGAGCGCGGCCGGATGCCCGACGAACCGCCCCCGAAGCGCCGCTGGTGGTCCCGCCTCCCTGGCTTAAGCTGATCGCAGCAAGCGCTTGGGAGGCGGCATGCGGATCGTCAACATGGGCGAGTGGCCCCTGGGCCAGGAGGACGAGCGGCACCACGAGCCCGGCGGCGAGCCGCTGTGGAACGAGTCCTGGTACTACGACTTCGTCTCCGAGGACGGCGAGGTGGGCGGCTACGTCCGCCTCGGCCTCTACCCCAACTGGAAGCGGGCCTGGTACTGGGCCTGCGTCGTGACGAAGGACGGGATCGTCACGCACCTCGATCACGACGCGCCGCTGCCGGACGCGGACCTGACGGTGGCGGGCGCCGGTTACACGGCCTCCCACCGCACGACCAACCCGCTCCGGACCGTACGCGTCCGCCTGGACTCCGCGGACCTGGCCCTCGACCTCGAATGGCGGACGGCGGGAGGCGTCTACGGCTACGCGATCACCCCCCGCTACGAGATCCCCTGCGAGGTCACCGGCACGATCGGCGGCACCCCCTTCCGCGGCCACGGCGAGCGCGACCACAGCTGGGGCGTGCGCGACTGGTGGTCCATCTCCTGGTTGTGGAGCAGCGCCCACCTGGAGGACGGCACCTACCTGCACGGCATGCGGGCCAACCTCGGCCTGGAGCTGCCCTGGCCGGCGTTCCAGGCGCCCCCGGGCGGCGAGGTCGAGCACGTGGCGGGCTTCTCGGCGGCCACCTCGTTCGACGGGGACCGGCCGAGGGCGACCGTGCTGCGCTTCCCCGGAATGACCACCACGGTGCGCCCGATCGCCTTCGCCCCCGTGACGCTGACCTCTCCCGAGGGCGCGGTCGCCGAGTTCCCCAGGGCGATGTGCGCGTTCGAGACCGAGGACGGGCGCAGGGGCCACGGCTGGACGGAGTGGCACCAGCCGCCGGGCTGGCGGGAACATGCCTGGCAGTCACCTGCATAACCGGGTTTAGGGGACATTCGGCCGGAAACTGTGAGGGGATGGGGGGACTGCGCTGCGTTGACGGGTCATATCTGACCGTCACGCCGGTGGCGTGCACGGACAGCCTCGGCACGCCGTACGAGATCACCCTTGAGCTGCATCGCGACGGCACGCCGTACGGCAGCGTGGGGGAGCGCTGCGGCTGGCTGCTGGCCCGCCTGGCGCGCGGCGTCGACGAGGCCCGCCAGGGCGGGGGAGCGGCCAGGCACTGGACCGACCCCGACGACCGCTTCCCCGACGAGGAGCCGGAGAGCGAGCTGTTCTCCTTCCGCTACCGCACGAGGGCCGGCCTGGTGGGCGGCGGGGAGCTGCGCTGCCAGCTCAGGACCATCCCCGTGTGGCAGCCGGGGCCGGGTGAGTGGCGGCTCACCAGGCGGGCCTACGTGGAGGCGTGGGGCGCCACGGGCGTGGGCATGCGGGCGGTGCTGAAGTCCTCGGAGTTGGCGGTGTTCGTGCGCGAGCTCGTGGATGAGGCGGAAGTGTGTCTAGAAGGTAGAGATCTGGCGAGGAATCCGGTGGAGGGGGCAGGCACGGGCGATTCGCGGTGATAATTGCCTGTTGGGTCAACCGACCAAAGGCACAGCACCGCTGGGGAGGCACTCCGTGGGCCTGCGCGATCTGGTCTACCGGCTGTATGAACACCGGCTGGAGACCAAGCTGTCGAAGGACAGCGTTCCCCGGCACGTCGGGGTCATCATCGACGGCAACCGCCGCTGGGCGCGCGCCATGGGCATGCGCGACGTGGCGTCGGGCCACCGCAAGGGCGCGGACAAGATCTCCGAGCTGCTCGGCTGGTGCCGTGAGACGGGCGTCGAGGTCGTCACGGTGTGGATGCTGTCCAATGACAACCTCAACCGGCCGAGGGAAGAGCTGGAGCCGCTGCTGCGCATCATCGAGGACGTGACGCAGGAGCTGGTGGACGAGGGCTGGCGGATCAGCCCGGTCGGCGCGCTCGACCTGCTGCCGGATCGCACGGCCAATGTCCTAAAAAATGCAAAAGAAGCTTCATCACACCGTCCAGGCCTGATTGTGAACGTTGCAGTTGGGTATGGAGGAAGACGTGAGATTGCCGATGCGGTGCGCTCACTGCTCCAGGAGCAAGCGAGCAGGGGAGCGAGCATCGAGGACCTGGTCGAGGTGCTCGATGTGGAGCACATCGCGGAGCATCTTTACACTCGCGGCCAGCCCGATCCGGACCTCCTCATCCGGACCTCGGGCGAGCAGCGTCTGTCGGGCTTCATGCTCTGGCAGAGCGCTCATTCGGAGTTCTACTTCCACGAGGCCTACTGGCCTGACTTCCGCAGGGTCGACTTCCTGCGGGCGCTGCGTGATTACGCTGCGAGAAACCGACGTTACGGTTCCTGACCCGACATTCGGGTATCCAGGACGTAACGTTGGAAGTGTCCGGTCACAGGTCGGACATTTCGGAGAGGTCCCGCCTTTGCACCAACATCTGCCGAGGGGGGCCGGATTCCGGCACACCGACGGCAGCTCGCGGTCGGGGACGCGGGTCCGGTCCGATTCCCACCTCGTCTGCAGGGCGCCCGCACCAAGGGGCGCCCGGGGGAGAACGTGTGGCAGTGTCCTCGAGCAACCCTACTCACCAGTCGGCCAAGCGCACGTACGTGCTGGACACCTCGGTTCTGCTGGCCGACCCGGCCGCGATGACCCGGTTCGCCGAGCACGACGTGGTCCTTCCGATCGTGGTCATCACGGAGCTGGAAGGCAAGCGGCACCATCCGGAGCTCGGCTACTTCGCGAGGAAGGCTCTGCGCTACCTCGACGAGCTAAGGGTCCAGTACGGCAGACTGGACGAGCCGATGCCGACCGGGGACGGCACGATCAGGGTCGAGCTCAACCACAGCGATCCGTCCATTCTGCCCGTGGGCTTCCGCCTCGGTGACAACGACACGCGCATCCTGACCGTGGCCCGCTCGCTGGCCGCCGAGGGCTGCGACGTCGTGCTGGTGTCCAAAGACCTGCCGCTGCGGGTCAAGGCGGCCTCCATCGGGCTGTCCGCCGAGGAATACCGCGCCGAGCTGGTCCACGAGTCCGGCTGGACGGGGATGGCCGAGGTCCAGGTGACCACCGAAGACGTCGAGACGCTCTTCGACAAGGGCACCGCCGACCTGGAGGAGGCCAGAGAGCTCCCCACGCACACCGGCCTCCGGCTGCTGTCGGCCAAGGGCTCGGCGCTGGGCCGGGTGCAGCCCGACAAGTCGGTCCGCCTGGTCCGCGGCGACCGGGAGGTCTTCGGCCTGCACGGCCGCTCGGCCGAGCAGCGGATCGCGCTCGACCTGCTGATGGACCCGGAGGTCGGCATCGTCTCGCTCGGTGGCCGGGCCGGCACGGGCAAGTCGGCGCTGGCGCTCTGCGCGGGTCTGGAGGCGGTCCTGGAGCGCCGCCAGCACCGCAAGGTGATCGTCTTCCGCCCCATCTACGCCGTCGGCGGCCAGGAGCTCGGCTACCTGCCCGGCAGCGAGGGCGAGAAGATGGGCCCCTGGGCGCAGGCGGTCTACGACACGCTCGGCGCGATCACCTCTCCCGAGGTGATCGAGGAGGTGCTCGACCGGGGCATGCTGGAGGTGCTCCCGCTGACGCACATCCGGGGCCGCTCGCTCCACGACGCGTTCGTGATCGTGGACGAGGCCCAGTCGCTGGAGCGCGGGGTGCTGCTGACGGTGCTGAGCCGGATCGGCGCCAACTCGCGGGTGGTGCTCACCCACGACGTGGCCCAGCGCGACAACCTGCGGGTCGGCCGGCATGACGGCGTGGTGGCGGTGGTGGAGAAGCTGAAGGGCCACCCGCTGTTCGCCCACGTCACGCTGACCAGGTCGGAGCGCTCGCCGATCGCCGCACTGGTGACGGAGATGCTCGAGGACATCACCATGTGATCATTTCAGCTCGCCGCAGGTGAACTCCCCCTCCGTCCTGGAGGGGGAGTTCTCGTTCTCCCGGACGATCTTGACCAGCTCGAACGCCGCGTCCTGCTGGGCGGTGCAGACGATCTGCGCCTTGCCGAGCTTGGTCAGCGTGCCCTCGCCGCTGATGTAGACGGTCAGCGTCGAGGTGCGCGGGAGCTGGATCTCGTCGCGCTGCGGCGGGTTGATCGAGTTCTTGATCCTCAGGTACGTGAACCCGCGCAGCGCCGTGTCCCGGTCCCCGAGCGGTTGCGTGGAGGCCTCGAAGAGCGCCCCGAGCAGGCTGGCCACGGTGTCGGTGTCGACGTCGGCCGGTTCCAGGGCGAGCTCGCCGTTCCTGATCAGGAAGATCGTCTTGGACGGCGGCGGGATCCTGATGGTGGGCGCGTTGCCCCGGTCCTGCACGTCCGTGGGCGAGATGCCGCAGGCCGTGAGGGTCAGCAGGGCGGCGATGGCGAGGGCGCTTAGGGGCGTCTTCATGCGTGCGGGAGCCAGACCGTGAAGAGGGTTCCGGGATTCTGGGGGCGTACGGAGATCGTGCCGCCGTGGAGGAGGACGTTCGCGCGGGCGATGGCCAGGCCCAGGCCGCTGCCCTGGCTGCGCTCCCGGCCGGCGCCCGCCTTGAAGAAGCGGTCGAAGACGTGCGCCAGCGCCTCGTGCGGGATCCCTTTGCCGTGGTCGCGCACCTTCACCTCCAGGCCGTTCTCGGTGGCCCTGGCGCTGACCACCACCGGAGGCAGGCCGTGCTTGAGCGCGTTGCCGACGAGGTTGGCCACGATGACGTCGAACCTGCTGGCGTCGAGGGTGGCGGTCAGGCCCTGGGACGCCTTCACCGTCACCTCGTCGCTCCAGCCGCGCACCTCCAGGCAGTCCTGGATGGCGTCGGCCACGTTCACCGGTTCGAGGTTGAGCGTGGCGGTGCCCGCGTCGAAGCGGCTGATCTCGATGAGGTGCTCGACCAGCTCGCGCAGGCGGTCGATCTCCCTGAGCACCAGCCGCACGGCCTGCGCGGGCGCGTCCGGCAGGTGGTCGGCCTCGTCGGAGAGCATGTCGGCCACGGCCGTCATCGCGGTCAGCGGCGTGCGCAGCTCGTGCGAGACGTCGGCCACGAACCTGCGCGACATGGCCTCCAGCGAGCGCAGCTCGGCCACGCTCAGCTCCAGCGCCGCGGCCGCGTCGTTGAACCTGGCGGTGAGCCCGGCCAGCTCGTCCTGGCCGTGCACGGGCAGGCGGGTGTCCAGCCGGCCCTGGCCGAGCGCCTGGGCGGCGGCGCTCAGCCGGCGTACCGGCAGGAGCACCTGCCTGGCCGACAGCAGCGCCACGACCAGGGCGATCAGCACGATGCCCACGCCGGCCTGGGTGAGCGTGGTCCTGAGCGTGGCGAGCTGGCGCTCGTCGTCCTGCATGGGGAAGAAGACGAACGCCCGCAGCCCGGTGGCCTCCGCCCCGCCCGAGTTGGCGCGGTACACCTCGGCGCCGACGATGAGGAACAGCTCGTTGCGGATGATCTTGCGCTGGGTGACGACGCTCTGCTTGGCCCGGCCGTACAGCTCGTTGGGCACGTCGCTCATCGACAGGGGGCCCTCAGCCGCGATCAGGCCGTGGTACTCGACCAGCACGCTGCGGCCGGGGCCGCTGAGCGCGTGGGCCAGGCGGTCGAGCTCCTTCGACGTCGGCGCGGCCTCACCGGGCCTGAGCTTGCCGACCGGGAACGTGACGCTGCCGAGCTCCCTGGTCACCAGGTCGAGCGAGGTGGTCTCGGCCCTGGTGACGAGCGCGGTCTTGGCCAGCTCGAAGCCGATCGTGGCGACCACCAGCGCGGCGGCGACGGCGACGAGGGTGAACGTGATGACCAGGCGGGCGCGCAGCCCTGTGGGAAGCGGGATCACGGAGGGCTGAACCGGTAGCCGAAGCCGCGCACGGTGTGGATGAAGACGGGCTCGGCGGGCTTGGGCTCGATCTTGGCCCGGATGCGCTGCACGCAGGCGTCCACCAGGCGGGAGTCGGCGATGTGCGTGTGGTCCCAGACCACGCGCAGCAGGTAGCGGCGGTTGAGCACCTGGCCGGGGTGCCGTACGAGCTCCAGCAGCAGCCGCAGCTCGGTCGGGGTCAGGTGGATCTCCTTGCCCGACAGCGTGACCTTGAGCGCGCCCCGGTCGATCACGAGGTCGCCGAAGGTGATGCGGTCGGAGGCGGCGGACTCGGCCCGGCGCAGCACGGCGCGAATGCGGGCGTCCAGGACCCGGGGCTCGACCGGCTTGACCACGTAGTCGTCGGCGCCTGCCTCCAGCCCCACCACGACGTCCAGGTCGTCGCCTCTGGCGGTGAGCAGGATGACCGGGAGCTGGTCGAGCTTGCGTACGCGACGGCACACCTCGACCCCGTCGATTCCCGGGAGCATGACGTCGAGGATCGCGATCTCCGGGCGGCGGGCTCTGATGTGGTCGAGAGCCTCCTCACCCGTCGCGTACGACGTGACGGAATGCCCCTGTCGGGTCAGCGCCAGCTCGAGAGCCGTACGGACCGAGGGGTCGTCTTCAACAAGGAGGATGCCAGCCACGCGCACATTATTATTCCATGTCCCGAATATCCGGGTTGTGTCACCGAACTGTGACATGGCGCGGATCCGATCCCGAAGAAGGCACGCAACCCTGAAAGCGGCTTCCCTTCGGTTACGGGCGCCCGAAGGGGAGCCGTTGCTGGTGTGACTAAAGTCACAATATTTCGGAAACTCCCACCTAACCTGGTGGTTGGTGAAATTTACGCCAAGGGATTCCCGCGTTTCGGTTGCGGACCACCCCCTATGACAGGGCAAGCTCATGCATCGTGAGCCCCGGTCCGCAGTTGAGTGAGCGCCCCCCGAAGGAAGATCTCCCCTCGGTGCGCCGGCCTGCGCGCTTCACTCCCAAGCGCGTCATCATCACCGTGCTCTCCCTGGTGATCGTCTTCGGCGGCGGCGGTTTCGTCGCCTACAGAGCCGTCGAGAACGCGAACGAGCCGCCCAAGGACGCCTTTTCCCTGGAGGACCTGGGCAAGCTCGCCAGCGGCGACCTCTACGCGCCCGATCCCGAGAACGACCTGCTCAAGGCCGAGGCCGAGCAGGCGTACCGGGCCGACCAGCTCAAGAAGGGCCGCTCCGGCGCGGCGGGCAAGGGCCTCGACTGGGTCGTGCCCAAGCAGGCCCCCGCCGGCGACGGCTTCCCCGCCCAGAACTTCCCGCCGGGCAGCGACCCCTCGCCGGGCAGCAACAAGGCCACGGCCAAGGCCATGATGGCCTCGTTCGGGTTCGGCGCGGACCAGTGGGGCTGCCTGGAGCGGCTCTGGCACAAGGAGAGCGGCTGGAACGAGCGGGCCATGAACCGCTACTCCGGCGCGTACGGCATCCCGCAGTCCCTGCCCGGCAGCAAGATGGCCAGCGCGGGCGCCGACTGGCAGACCAACGCCGCCACCCAGATCAAGTGGGGGCTGGGTTACATCAAGGGCCGCTACGGCAGCCCCTGCGGTGCCTGGGGCCACTCACAGTCCGTGGGTTGGTATTAACGGGTCAACTTTCCGCCTCTAATCGGCAAGCCGTCACGCCCGATCCTGTATACGGGCGCACGCTGGCCGCATGGGTGTGAAGGTCAGTGTGATCATCAATGTCCACAATCCGGGTGACACCGCCGACGCGTGCATCCGCTCCGCGCTGGAGCAGACGATGCCCGCGGACGAATACGAAGTGATCTTCGTGGACGACGGGTCCACGGACGGGATCGCCGAGCGCCTGGACACCATCGCCACGGTCCGGACGAACGTCCGTGCGCTGCACCTGCCGTACACGGGCTCACCGAGCCGCGGCCGCAACGTGGGGCTCGCGGCGGCCGCCGGCGACTACGTCTACTTCCTCGACCCGGGCGACCTCCTGGAGCGGGACGCGCTCGTGCACATGCATGAGCGCGCCGTGGAGACCGACGCGGACGTGCTGGTCGGCCGGCTGATCCGCGACTACGGCCCGCCGATGATGGCGTTCGAGCGCAGCTCGGCCCGCGCCGACATCCTGCGCGACCGGCTGCTCACTCTGCTGGTCCCGCAGCAGCTCTACCGCCGGGCCTTCCTGGAGGAGCACGAGCTGGGCTTCTCGGTGCCCGGCGGCCGGATGGGCGAGCAGGCGTTCGTGCTGCGGGCCTACCTGCAGGCCAAGGTCGTCGCGGTGCTGGCCGAGCACGTCTGCTGCCACCTCGGGGAGCGCCCGCCTGCCGAGGAGGAGCCGCGGGCGATCGTCAAGGAGCTGCACGCGCTGCTCGACGACATCGACACGTACGTGGGCGAGGGCCGCCAGCGCGACCGCATGTACGCCTACTGGCTCCGCTACGCCGTCCTGCGCCCGCTGGTGACCGCCAAGTTCGCCGACTCCTCCGTCGACCGGGGGATGCACTTCCGCGTCGTCCAGGAGCTGATGGCCCGGCGCTTCCCCGAGCGGCTCGACCGCCACCTGCCGGTCCAGCTCCGCGTGGTGGCCGGGTACGTACGGATGGGCCGCCTGGACCAGATCGTGCTGCTGGCGAACTCCGTCAGGCGCGCGGGCCTGCGCGCCGACCTCACCGAGGTGCGCTGGGACGCCCACGTCCTGGTGCTCGGGCTGACCGCGGAGATCCGGGCCGGCGACGGCTCACCGGACAGGTACCGCGTGGACGGCGACCGCCTGCACTGGATCCCGCCGCGCTCGTTGGACACCAAGAAGCTGTCGCCGGACGTCACCGACATCACCGACGCCGTCGAGCGGGCCCGCATCGAGCTCTACGTGCGGCACACCGAGACGGGCGTCGTCCACTTCCTGCCGCTGACCCAGCACGTCGAGCGCATCCAGGACGGCCGCCGCCGCGTCCGCATCCGGATCAAGGGCGAGACCAGGCTGGACATCACCAGCGCCGCTCTCGGCGAGCCGCTCAGGCCGGGCCAGTGGGAGGTGCACGTCCGCATGTACAGCGGCGCCAACCAGGCCAGGAGCCGGGTCAGCCGCCCCGAGGGCCCGCTCAACTGCCTGGGCGTGCTGGCCCAGCGGCCCAGGATGCGGCTGGTGGTGCCGTGCTGGAGCGATCAGGGGGAGCTGGGCCTGGCCATCGAGCCGCGCTCGTTCTCCGAGTCGATCGCGCTGGTGTCGCCGGGCGTGATGGTCAAGCAGCTCGACAAGCACCTTTACGTCGTGCTGCCGGTGCCGTACGTGCCGCCGAGCGGCGGGCCGGCGCTGGAGCTGGTGCTGCGCAGCACCGGCCGGCGGGGCCGCGAGGTGTGCGCGCCCGCGCTGGTCGAGGCGGGGGTGCCGGGGCGGATCGCGGGCCAGCTGGTGGCCAAGGTGCCGGTCAAGCGGCTGATGCCGGGCGTCGAGCACCTGGGCCCCGGCGACTGGATCACCTCGCTGCGCTCCTCGGAGGAGGAGATCGGGCTGCGGTTCGCGCTGGAGATGCGCAGGGGCCGGGTCGAGGTGCGCCCGGCCACCGCCGTCGGTCCCGAGCGCCGCTCGCCCATGGGCCGGGAGACCGTGCTGTACCGCCTCGGCAGGCGGCTGCCCGGCGCGCGGCACATGGTGCGCTGGGCGCGCGCGGGCAGGCATCGCTACCTCAGGGACTGACCCAGCCCTCCAGCTCCTGGAAGGCGCTCCTGAAGGCCGGGAGCATCGGCTTGAGCCGGTCGGGGTGGACGTCCACCAGGCTGTCCAGGTGGTTGCCGCCCTCGACGCGGTGATAGCGGAACGGCCGGTGCGGGCCGACCATCTTCGCGTAGACGTCGGAGTCGCGCGAGATGGGCAGCAGCGTGTCCAGCGTGCCGTGCAGGGTGATCAGCGGCTTGGTGATCCGCCCGGTCAGCGCGATCTTGGCCACGGCCGCGTACGGGCGGCGCTCGTCGTAGTCGTAGTCGGCGGGCGCGCCCTGGTAGGACGGGTCCAGCTCCTTCTGGTAGAGCTGCTGGGTGAGCTCCCAGTAGTACTGCCGGTGGAACGGCCACAGGAACTCCGAGCCCGCCGCGAACCCGGCGGCCCGCACCCCGGCCTCGTCCGGGTACGCCTTCAGGGCCGGGGGCAGGAAGTTCAGCAGGTTGTCGCCCTTGACCCGCCAGAGCGTGCCCTCCCAGTCCACGCCGCCGTCGTAGAGCCAGCCCCGGTTCTCCAACTGCCACCTGACCAGGTAGCCGCCGTTGGAGATGCCGGCGGCGAACGTACGGTCGGGCTTGCGGCCGTACCGCTGCCTGACCACGGCCTTGGCGGCCACGGTGAGCTGGGTGACGCGGTGGTTCCACTCGGCGATGGCGTCGCCGGGGGAGCGGCCGTCCTCGTGGAAGTTCACGCCGACGTTGCCCTTGTCGGTGGCGGCGAACGCGTACCCCTTGGACAGGACCCAGTCGGAGATCGTGTAGTCGTTGGCGTACTGCTCCCTGTTGCCCGGGGTGCCGCTGACGACCAGGCCGCCGTTCCAGTTCTCCGGCAGCCTGATCACGAACTGGGAGTCATGGTTCCAGCCGCGCGTGGCGTTGCCGGTGGAGGTGTCGGGGAAGTAGCCGTCGATCTGGATGCCGGGCACGCCGGTCGGGTTGACCGTGGCGGCCGAGTGCAGCCCGGCCCAGTCGGCCGGGTCGGTGTGCCCGGTGAGCGCCGTGCCCGCCGTGGTCAGGTCGTCGAGCGCGGCGATCTCGGCGCGCTCGGCGCCCGGCACGGTGAGCTGCTGGGCGGGCGTCAGTAAGCTCGCCACGAGGGTGAGTGCGACCAGCATCTACGCCTTCCTCAGGTGCTCGGCCAGCAGGCGCTGGAACTCGGCGGGGTGCTCCAGGTGCGGGCTGTGGCCGCAGTCGTCCAGCACGGCCTCCTGGAAGCGGCCGTAGCGCTCCAGCACCGCCCTGGTCTGCGCCACCATGGGCTGGGCCGGGGTGCCGGGGGAGCCGGGCACGACGCCGAGCGCGCCCAGGTGGGCCAGGTCGAACAGCGACGCGTCGGAGACGATCACGTCGTCGGCGCCCCTGATCCACAGGATCGGCGGCTTGGGGTCGATCTCGTGGAGGTCGTCCAGGCGGAAGTGGGTGGGCGCCAGGGCGTTGAGCACGCCGGTCTTCCCCGGCGCCACGCCCGGCCACGCGTCGGAGGAGGCGGCGTCGCCGGGGTAGTGCGCCTCGCCGACCCGGGTGGTCAGCATCGCGGCGACGTAGAAGTCCTCGTCGGGGACGGGGTGCTTGACGTAGGAGGAGCGGAAGACGTTGCGGGGCGACGTCGGCGACTCATCCGACATGTCGCCCGCCTGCAGCCGGGCCAGGAAGTCCGGATTGGCCGCCCCGGCTCCCGCGCCCGTGCCGTCCGGGTGCGTGAGCCGGCCGTCCGCGCCCTCGGTGCCCCCGTAGCCGTACGGGGAGACCGGGTTGACCAGGGTGACGCTCCTGACGGCCGCGGGGCGGTCGCGCAGGATCTGCAGGACGACGCCCCCGCCCATGCTCCAGCCGACCAGGTGGACCCCGTCCAGGCCCAGCTCGCCGATCAGCTCGATCAGGTCGTCGGAGTAGTCCCGCAGCCCCCTCGTGGCGTCCACGGGCGCCGGGTCGGTCCCGCCGAACCCGCGCAGGTCCGCCGCGAGCGGGCGGTACTCCTCGGGCAGCGCCGCCAGGCTGTCGCGCCAGAAGGCGCCGGAGGAGACGTTCCCGTGCACGAACAGCACGGGCTCGCCGGTGGTCCTGCCCTCGACGGTCAGGACGTGCTGGGTGAGCCTGGGTGTGGTGACCTTCATCGCGCGTGGATCCTTTCGGCCAGGTCGCGGCCCTGGGTCTCGCGTGCGGTGTAGACCGCGATCAGGGTGAGCACCGCCGCCAGGCCAAGGTAGATGGAGATGGGCACGCTGCTCGAGTAGGCCTGCAGCAGGGCGACCGCGATGATCGGGGCCAGCGCGCCGGCCACGATCGCCGAGAGCTGCGCGCCGATGGAGACGCCGGTGTAGCGCGTCCTGGTGCCGAACAGCTCGGAGAAGAAGGCCGCCTGCGGGCCGTACATCATGCCGTGGAAGAGCAGGCCGACGGTGACCGCCAGGGTGATCGCCAGGAAGTTGCCCGTGTCGACGAGCGGGAAGAACGCGAAGATCCACAGCCCGATGCCGGCGGCGCCCGCCAGGTAGATCGGGCGGCGGCCGACCCGGTCGGACAGCGCGCCCCATATCGGGATCGTGACGAAGTGGATGGCGGAGGAGATCAGCACCGCGTTCAGCACGGTCGAGTTGGAGATGCCGTTCTGCTTGGCGTAGGTGATGACGAAGACGGTCAGCAGGTAGAAGGAGATGTTCTCCGCCAGGCGCGCGCCGATCGCGGTGAGCACGTCCTTCGAGTGATACCGCAGCACCCCGACGATCGGGGCCCTGGGCTCGGGCGCGGACTCCCGGAACACCGGCGACTCGCTGATCGTCAGCCGGATCCAGAGCCCGATCAGCACCAGCACGCCCGACAGCAGGAACGGCACGCGCCAGCCCCACGACAGGAACGCCTCGTCGCTCTGCCAGGCGGCCAGCGCCGCCAGCACGCCGGTGGCCAGCAGGTTGCCGCCCGGGGCGCCCGCCTGCGGCCAGGAGGCCCAGAAGCCGCGCCGCGCCGTGTCGCCGTGCTCGGAGACGATCAGCACCGCGCCGCCCCACTCGCCGCCGAGCGCGAAGCCCTGCACGAGCCGGAGGGAGGTCAGCACGAGCGCCGCGGCGGGCCCCAGCGTCTCGTACGTCGGCAGGCAGCCGATCAGGAATGTCGCCGCGCCCATCATGACCAGGCTGACGACCAGCAGCGTCTTGCGGCCGATCCGGTCGCCGAAGTGGCCGAAGACCAGGCCGCCGAGCGGGCGGGCGATGAATCCGACGGCGTAGGTGAGGAACGCCAGCAGCGTCCCGGTCAGCGGGTCGGACTCGGGGAAGAAGAGCTTGTTGAACACGAGGGCGGCTGCCGAGCCGTACAGGAAGAAGTCGTACCACTCGACGGTGGTGCCGATCAGGCTCGCGGCGACGATCTTCTTGATGGAAGTGGCCATGCCGGTCACCGTAGGTTGTGACCGAGGTCACTCATATGGTGTTCGGGCCCACAGTCTTCGTGCCGGATGTGTGGCCGAGCCGGTGCAGGCGGAGCGCGAGCTGGATCTCCAGCGCCCGCTCGGGCTCCAGCCAGCCGTCGCCCAGGAGTTTGCCGATGCGGTCGAGGCGCTGCGTGACGGTGTTCACGTGGATGTGCATGGCCTCGGCCGTACGCGAGGGCGAGCCGCCCGTGCCGAAGTACGTCTCCAGCGTGCCGGCCAGCGCGGTGCCCCTGCGCGCGTCATAGTCGATCACCTCGCCGAGCACCCTGTCGACGAACCCGCGCACGTCACGCCCGTCGCCCACGAGCAGCCCGACGAACCCCAGCTCGGCCGCGCTCGCGCCGCCGCCCGCGCGCCCGAGCGCGATCAGCGCCTCCGCGCACCGCCGCGCCTCCTGGTAGGCGGCGGCCACGTCCTGGACCACCCGCCCGCCCTGCCCGCCCACGCCGGACGCGCCCGCGGTCGCCGTGCCGTGCAGCGAGGCGGTCAGCTCGGCGGCCACGCGCTGCGCCATGACGCCCGCGTTCTCGCCCGGCAGCAGCAGCACCACCTCGTCGCCCCGCCCCGCGGCCAGCCCGTGCCGCATCGCGGCCTGGGAGGAGGCCCAGAAGGCGGCGCGTTCCCGCTGCCCTTCGTGCTTGGCCACCACGACGACGTGCGGCGCGCCCAGATCGACCCCGAGCCGCCTGGCCCGGTCGGCCAGCCCGGGGGAGTCGGGCCGCGAGATCAGGTCGTCGAGCAGCTCGCCCCTGACCCGCCCCTCGGCCTCGGCCACGCTCCTGCGGAACAGCAGCAGCAGCGCGCACACCAGCGCCGCCCGCTCCAGGATGCGCTCGTCGGCGTCGTCGCTGCGCAGCACCAGCGTGCACAGCGGCTCCCCGCCGACGTCCGCGGAGGCGATCAGCAGATCGCCCTTGCGCACGGTACGCCCCAGCGCCCTGGACGCCTGCGCCGCCTCGAACACCCCGGCGTCCAGCCCGGCCAGCTCGCCCGCGTCGCCGCTGATCACCCGGCCCAGGTCGTCGAGCACGGCCAGCGACCCGCCGAGCACGTCGGTCACCACGGCCGCCACGTCCTCGATGCCACCGCCGCGCAACACCAGCGAGGTCATCCTGTCGTGGGCCATGGCGGCCCGCTCGACGGCCTCGCCGTGTGCCCTGGCGGTCCTGTGGGCGTGGGAGAGCTCCTCCAGCGCGTTCCTGGTCTCCTGCAGCAGCCTGGCGTTGTCGATCGCGACGGCGGCGTGCGCGGCCAGGCTGGCCAGCAGCGACACCTCCTCCTGGTGGAACGGCCGCGCGCTGCGGTTGGCCGCCATCAGCACGCCGATCACCCGCTGCCCCAGTCGCAGCGGCACGCCCAGGATGGCGACCAGGCCCTCCTCCTTGACGGCCTCGTCGATGTGCTCCTTGTGCCGGAACCTGGCGTCGGCGAAGTAGTCGGCCGTCGAGTACGGCGTGGCCGTCTGCGCGACCAGCCCGCCCAGCCCCGCCCCCATGGCCAGCCGCAACGCCCGGAACTTGGCCGAGATCGACCCGTCCGTGACCCGCATGTAGGTGTCACCGCGCTCGGGGTCGTGCAGCGTCATGTACGCGACGTCGGTGGCCAGGAGCTGCCTGGCCCGGTGCACGATCGCCTCCAGCACGGCGTCGAGGTCGCGCAGCGCCGCCAGGTCGCCGGCCGTGTCGTAGAGCGCCGACAGCTCGGCCTCGCGCCGGGCGCGCCGCTTGAGCAGGTCACGCACCTTGAGCGCCTCGACCTTGGCCCGCTCCAGCTCCTCGATCGCGGCCGGGTCGGCGCCGGCGGCCCTGGCCTGGATGATCGGCCCCTCGAACTCGACCGCCGAAGCCTCCCTGGCCAGCAGTTCGAGGAAGTGTCTGGCCATCAGCGGGCGGTCCACCCGCCGTCCACCGGCAGCGACACCCCGGTGATGAACGCCCCGCTCGGCCCGCACAGGTAGGCGACCAGCTCGGCCACCTCCTCCGGCTCGATCAGCCGCTTGATCGCGGCGGGCTCCAGCATGATGTTCTCCACGACCTCCTCCGGCGCGATGCCGTGCACTCTAGCCTGGTCGGCGATCTGCGCCTCCACCAGGCCCGTCCGCACGTACGCCGGGCAGACGCAGGTCGAGGTCACCCCGTGGGGCGCCCCTTCGAGCGCCACCACCTTGGAGAACCCCTCCAGCGCGTGCTTGGCCGTCGTGTAGGCCGACTTGTACGGCGAGGCCCGCAACCCGTGCACCGACGAGATGTTCACGAACCTGCCCCAGCCCCTGGCGTACATGCCGGGCAGCACCTTCCGCGCGATCAGGAACGGCGCCTCGACCATCACCCTGAGCATCGTGGCGAAGACCTCGGGCGGGAACTCCTCGATCGGCGCGACGTGCTGGAACCCGGCGTTGTTCACCACGATGTCGACGGGCTCGTCCGGCAGCGCCGCCGCGAAACCCGGGTCGCTCAGATCGGCCACCACGGCCGTGCCGCCGATCTCTGCGGCCACCTTCCCGGCGGGCTCGGCCCGCATGTCGACGACCAGCACCCTGGCCCCCGCCGCGGCCAGCCGCCGGGCGCACGCCGCCCCGATGCCGCCCCCGGCCCCCGTCACCAGCGCGGTCCGCCCCGTCAGCTCGTTCGCCATACCCCGCACCTTAGGCGGTGGCCGCGCCGCGCCGCATGGGTGCGGGCGACATAGATGCGTGCCGCCATATGTGGATCAAGGGCATCTGCTATGTTGGGGGCATGATCGCGTATTCGTCACAGTGGTGGCCCGCCTCCTAGGCGGACCTCCGGCGCATACGCACACGGCCGCCTCGACGAGGCGGCCGTCACCGTTTCTGGTGGGTGTCCCCCCGTCGAGCACTGACGAGAAGGGGACTTTCATGACCACCACCTGGCCGCGGCTCCTCACCGCGCTGCTCGACGGCGTGTCGCTGACCTCCCGCCAGGCCGCCTGGGCCATGGGCGAGATCATGTCGGGCCGCGCGACGGACGCCCAGATCGCCGCGTTCGCCATCGCCCTGCGGGCCAAGGGCGAGAGCGTGGCGGAGGTGTCCGGGCTGGCCGACGGCATGCTGGCCAGATCGTCGGCCATCCGGGTCCAGGGCGACCCCGTGGACCTGGTCGGCACCGGCGGCGACCGGGCCAACACCGTGAACATCTCCACCATGGCCGCCGTCGTGGCCGCCGCCGCGGGCGCCAAGGTGGTCAAGCACGGCGGCCGGGCCGCGTCCTCCATGGCGGGGGCGGCGGACGTGCTCGAAGAGCTCGGCGTGGTCGTCGACCTGCCGCCCGCCGCCGTGGTCCGGGTGGCGGACGAGGTGGGGATCACGTTCTGCTTCGCGCCCGTCTTCAACCCGGCGCTGAGACGGACCTCGGGGCCGCGCCGCGAGCTCGGCGTCCCCACGGTCTTCAACTTCCTCGGCCCGCTCACCAACCCCGCGCTCCCGCCCGCCCAGGCGGTCGGGGTCTTCCATCCGGGCATGGCCCCGGTCATCGCGGGCGTCCTGGCCGAGCGCGGCTGCTCCGCGCTCGTCTTCCGGGGCGACGACGGGCTCGACGAGCTGACGACCTGCGGGCCCTCGACGATCTGGGTCGTACGCCGGGGCGTCGTGACGCGTACCGCCTTCGATCCCCTCGACCTGTCCATCCCGCGCGCCCATGCCGACGACCTGCGCGGCGGCGACGTGCGGCACAACGCGGACGTGGCACGGGCGGTGCTCTCCGGCGAGCGGGGCCCGGTGCGCGACGTCGTCCTGCTCAACGCGGCCGCCGCCGTGGTGGCCGCCGACGGCACGCCGCCGGCGGCCGAGCTCACGTCCGTCCTGGCCGCGGCGCACAAGCGGACCGCGGACGCCGTCGACTCGGGCGCCGCCCTGTCCCTGCTCACCCGCTGGGCCCACGCCACGAGGACGGCCTCGGGCCAGGTGTGACCCCTACGGCCTGGTCATCGAGAGTACGTCGAGCGCGGCGTCGAGCTGCTCCTCCGTCAGGGTGCCCGCGGCCACGTGGCCGCGCTCGATGACGACCTCGCGGATGGTCTTGCGCTCCGCCAGGGCCTGCTTGGCGATCTTCGCGGCCTCCTCGTAGCCCACGTACCGGTTCAGCGGGGTGACGATCGACGGGGACGACTCGGCGTACTCGCGCAGGCGCTCGACGTTCGCCGTGATGCCGGAGACGCAGCGGTCGGCGAGCAGGCGCGAGACGTTCGCCAGCAGCCTGATCGACTCCAGGATGTTGCGCGCGATCACCGGCAGCTGCACGTTCAGCTCGAAGGAGCCGGACGCCCCCGCGAACGTGATCGCCGCGTCGTTGCCGATCACCTGGGCCGCGACCATGGCCGTGGCCTCGGGGATCACCGGGTTGACCTTGCCGGGCATGATGGACGAGCCCGGCTGCAGGTCGGGCAGGTTGATCTCGCCGAGCCCCGCCCGCGGCCCCGAGCCCATCCAGCGCAGGTCATTGACGATCTTGGTCAGCGACACCGCCACCACCTTGAGCTGCCCGGACAGCTCGACGATGGAGTCCTGCGCGCTCTGGGCCTCGAAGTGGTCCCTCGCCTCCAGGAACGGGATGCCGGTCGCCTCGCGCAGCTTGCCGATCGCCTCCTGGGCGAACCCCTGCGGCGTGTTGATGCCCGTGCCCACGGCGGTGCCGCCCAGGGGCAGCTCCAGGACGTGCTCCAGCGCCGCCGTGACGCGTACGACGCCGTGCTCGATCTGCGTGGCGTACCCGCCGAACTCCTGGCCCAGGGTCACGGGCGTGGCGTCCATCAGGTGGGTGCGCCCCGACTTCACCACACCGTCGAACTCGATCGCCTTCTCCCGCAGCGCCTCCGCCAGGTGCCTCAACGAGGGCAGCAGGTGGTAGGTCACCTCGGTCGCCGCCGCCACGTGGATCGAGGTCGGGAAGACGTCGTTGGACGACTGGGAGGCGTTCACGTGGTCGTTGGGATGCACGGGCCGGCCCAGCCGCTCCTCGGCCAGCGTCGCGATCACCTCGTTGGCGTTCATGTTGGACGAGGTGCCGGAGCCGGTCTGGAAGACGTCGATCGGGAAGTGGGCGTCGTGCTCGTTCTCCGCCACGTCGGCGGCGGCCTGCGCGATGGCCTCCGCCATGTCCTTGTCGATCACGCCCAGCTCGCCGTTGACCTCTGCGGCCACCGCCTTGATCAGGCCGAGGGCGGCGATGTGGGACGGCTCCAGAGGCCGGCCCGATACCGGGAAGTTCTCCACTGCCCGCTGGGTCTGCGCGCGCCACTTGGCGCCCGAGGGCACGCGTACCTCGCCCATCGAGTCATGTTCGATCCTGAACTCGCTCATGACTTCCAGTCTGACCCACCATCTCGCGCCGGGCTCGAAACCGGCGCCGCCGGGGGTCCCAGGTCAGCGGATCGCCAGCTCAGCGGCGCCTTGGTCTACCTCCGCATCACCTCGCCGGGACCTGCTCGTACGCCGGGCGCGCGCCAACGGGTGCGGGGCCGCGGGTCGAGGGGCTTTGCCGGACCGGGCGCCTGTGCGATACATCTCGCCCGGCGCCTCCGGCCGGGCCGCCGTCCCTTAAGCCGCCCTTTAGCGCACGGCATGACGGATATTACGGTCGTAGCGCAGCGTAGTTAACCGATTTCCGGGCATTCTGGCCGCGTATGCCTCGGCAATCATGGCCAGCCGCGACTTTTGCCTCCATCAGATCACCTTCGCCACCGCTGGTTCCTAGCGTGGGTCTTAACCCAACGTCCGTACTGGCATTTTTCGGACGCCAATCCTGGGAAACCAGCAAGAGGCGATCTTCTATGATCAAGGTCAACAACGTTCTCGCCGCCGGTGCGCTGGCGGCCTCAGCGCTGGTCGCGCCCGTCGCGGTCGCCGCACAGTCCGCCGCCGCCGACACGTCGGCCCAGAAGACCACCACGCAGACAGTCGCCTATCCGCTGCACCCCTGCAAATTCCACAAGAAGCCCGCCAAGTGCCGCGCCCGTGGCCACGGAGGTGGCGGCAACGGGAGCGGCAACATCAACATCAGCAACACGAACACCAACATCAACAACTAGCGCGACGATCAGGCCGGGCAGGGTCGCACCGGACACCCGGCGCGGCCCTACTCTCTGCCTGTCGCCGGTCCGGGGCGGACCGATCAGCTGGAGAAGAGGGCCACGATGAGGACGGCGATCACCACGGCGGCCGCCGCGGCCACCGCCATCAGCACCAGCATGCCGTTGCGGTTGCCCGCGGGCTTCTGCTCCGGCTGCCCGGCGATGGCGAACAGGTCCGTGCCCAGCCCCTGGCTCTCGTGCGGCACCTGCTGCGGGCCCTGAGGCCCCTGCGGCATCGGCTGGTGCCGGGGCGGCTGCTGGCCGCCCGTGGGCGGGGCGGGCAGCGGGTAGACCTGCTGGCCCGGCGGTCCGTTCTTGGGCGACGGGATGCGGGTCGTGGCGACGGAGCCCTCGTCACCCGGATGCTGCGGCGGCCGGCCGCCGCCCTGCTCCGGCCCCGACGGGAACGGGCCCTTGGGCCGGGAGATGCTGACCGTACGCTCCGGGTCGTAGTCGCCTTCCGGAGCCGGCGGGTTGGCGTGCGGGCCGCCGCCCTGGCCGGCGCCGCCGGGACCGCCCGCCGCCTGCGCCTGGAAGGGCTGCTGTCCCTGCGGGGGACGGCCCGGGGTGGACTGTGGCACGGTGGGCGCGTTCGACCCGCGGGACGGTCCCTGAGGCCCCGAGGGAGGTGTCTGACCCTGGCCTCCGGCCGGTCGCTGCCCGGGCGCGCCTGGCTGCTGCCCGCCGCCGGGGCTGTTGGGGCCGCTCGGCCCCTGCGCGCCGTACCTCTGGGCGCCGGACCCCTGCGCTCCGGGCCCCTGCGCTCCGGGCCCCTGCGCTCCTGGGCCCTGCGTTCCGGACCTCTGCGTTCCGGGACCCTGCGTTCCGGAGCCTGCTGGGCCGCCGCGTCCGCCGGGCCCTTGCGGCCCCGGCGCTCCGGGATGCGGCGCGCCGGACGCCGCGGCGCCCATGCCAGCGGCGCCCATGCCCGCGGCGTGCGGGGTCGCGGCCTGCGGGCCTGTGCTCTGGGGGCGGCCGCGGCCGGCGGGACCTTGAGCGGGCCCGCCCTGGCCCTGGGCGGCTGCCCTCTGACCACCGGCGGGGCCTTGAGCGCCTGCGCCCTGTCCGGTGGGAATCTGGGGGCCGGTCGCGCGGCCGGCGGGTCCCTGGTCTCCAGGGGTGGTGGGTTGCGGAGCGGCGAACGGGTCGGGCAAAGCGGCCTCCTGAGCCTTAAGAGCCTCGGCCGTGAGCACCGGCATCTCGCTCGTCGGGGTGTCGGCGACCATGCGTAGCAGGGTCTCCGCCTTGGCAGCGCCGAGCCGCTGCCGGTAGTCCTTGTTCAGCAGCCCGTTCAGCACGGGTCGAAGCTGCCCCGCCTGCGTGGGCGGGTCGGCGCTCTCGGTGAGCAGCGCCGCCAGCGTCTCCGCGATCGTGGACCGCTCGTAGGCGGGACGTCCCTCGACGGCGAAGTACAGAGTCGCCCCGAGCGACCAGACGTCCGACTCGGGGCCGGTGTAGTCGCCCCTGGCACGTTCCGGGGCCGTGTAGCCGGGGGAGCCGATCACCATGCCCGTCTTCGTCAGCCGCGAGTCGCCCTCGGCCTTGGCGATGCCGAAGTCCGTCAGCACCACGCGCCCGTTCTCGGTGATGAGCACGTTGCCGGGCTTGACGTCGCGGTGGGTGATGCCCTGGGCGTGCGCGGCGCGCAGCGCTCCGAGCAGATCCACGCCGATCTCCGCCACGAGCCGCGGCGGCAGCGGCCCCTCCTCCTCGATCACCTGCTCCAGCGAGCGGGCTTCGATGAGCTCCATGATGATCCACGGGCTGTTGTCCTGGATCAGCACGTCATGGATGGAGGCCACGGACGGGTGGTTGATGCGCGAGGCGATGCGGCCCTCACGAACCATGCGTTCGCGCAGCTCGGCCCGCTGTTCCTCGGTGAGACCCGGGTCCTGGCGGATTTCCTTGACCGCCACCTCGCGCCCGAGCGCGCGGTCGCGGGCGCGCCACACGGTCCCCATCGTGCCCCGGCCGAGCGGGGTGATGAGCTCGTAGCGCTCCGCGAGCAGGCGTGTCTGCTGTTCCGGCATGAGAAGAAGATATCGATTCTCGCTTGGGAAGTGCTTTACCCTCGCTTGCGAAGTTCTCTTGGCCAGAACCGCCGAGGAAGGCACAACTTTATCACCGTAGCTTTGAAACGGGCATAAGCGGACGGAGCTGGCCGTGGTTCAACCCGCTTCCTGTGCACTCCCTCACCAGGTTTACGTTCCTGCCGCGGTGAGGGCACGTTGAGGGTGGCCGCCGGAGGATCCGCCCTGTGCAGCCCGCGATGCGCGGGCCTGCGTACGAAAGGGGGCTGGGAGGTCGGCGACGTGGGACGCGCGGGCCTGTTCGGGGTGAGGGGCTCCTCGGCCGAGCCGCCCGCGGCCACCCGGGCCAGCATGAGCGAGGCGCGTACGGAGTCGAGCCTGGTCGCCGGGTCGATCCTGAGCAGCGCGTCAAGCACGGGAGCCAGCGGCCCCGCCTTGGTCATCGGGATCGGCTCGCCACTGGTCAGTGCCGCGAGCGCGGCGGCGGCCGTACGCCTGCCGTGCAGACCCCGGCCCTCGACGGCGGTGTAGAGGGTCGCGCCGAGCGACCACAGGTCGCCCGCCGGGCTGGCCTTCGAGCCGAGCACCCGCTCTGGAGCGATGTATCCCGCGGACCCGAGAACGATGCCCGCCTGGGTGATGGAAACGTCACCTTCGAGCGCGGCCAGTCCGAAGTCGGTGAGCACCGCCCGGTCCTCTGTCACCAGCACGTTGCTCGGCTTCACGTCGCGGTGCAGGATCCCCTTGGCGTGCACGGCGCGCAGCGCGCCCAGGATCTGCCGGCCGATCTCGGCGGCCCTGCGGGGATGGAGCGGTCCTTGCTCCTGGATGAGCTGCTCCAGGGACTTGGCCCGGAGCAGCTCCATCACGATCCACGGCCGGTCGTCCTCGGTGACCACGTCGAACACGGTGATGACCGAGGGATGCGCGACCATCGCGGTCGCCCGGCCCTCACGCTCGGTGCGCGCGCACAGCTCGGCACGCAACTCCTCGTCGAGCACGGTGGGCAGCCGAACTTCCTTGACCGCCACGTCCCGGTCGAGCAGCTCGTCATGTGCCCGCCAAACGGTGCCCATGCCGCCGCGACCAACCGGCTCCATGAGCCGATAGCGCGCGGCGAGTAGGTAACCGGAGGGCGCACGCATGCCAGGCAGCTTACCTATTTGTGTAAACCGACCAGTAGAGGCGGGGCCGATAATTTGTTGCGAACTTAAGTCAACCCGCCTGACTCGTCACGTCAGCAAACCTCCGGGCCACATCATCCCAGTTGATGAGGCCCCACAGTTTCTCGACGTAGTCCGGGCGGACGTTGCGATACTGAAGGTAGTACGCATGCTCCCATGCGTCGAACACGAGCAGCGGCGTGGTGTTCATCCCCACGTTGCCGTGGTGGTCGTAGACCTGCTCGACGACGAGCCTGCGGCTCAGCGGCTCCCAGGCCAGCACGCCCCATCCGGAGCCCTGCACGGACGCGGTGGCGGTGGTGAGCTGTCGCCGGAACGCGTCGAACGTGCCGAAGTGCTGGTCGATCGCGTCCCTGAGAGGTCCGTCGGGGCGGTCGCCGCCGTCCGGCGACAGGTTCTCCCAGAAGATCGAGTGCAGCACGTGCCCGGACAGGTTGAAGGCGAACGTCTTCTCCAGGCCCACCAGGTTCGAGAACTCGCCCTTGTCGCGGGCCTCGGCGAGGCGTTCGAGCGTGTCGTTGGCGCCTTTGACGTAGGCGGCGTGGTGCCTGGCGTGGTGCAGCTCCAGGATCTCGCCGGTGATGGCGGGTTCGAGCGCCGCGTAGTCGTACGGCATGTCGGGAAGCGTGTAGTCCCCCATGCGGCCGTCTCCTCCTTTGTCGATCTCGCTGATCTCGAAGGGGAGACTATTGCAAGTAATTCGCAACTGCATCGGACTTGCGACCTAGGTCTTCTCTTGGCAATCTGTCGAGGGTCAGATTGGTCCCGCCGCGCGGGCGGCTTACCCCCGCCCGCGCAGGCGTTCCCGCCCGGCTTTCCCCGGAGCGTTTGCGCAGCTCACCGGGCCTCTGTGTCGATCGGCACAACGACTTGCCGGATTTTTGTGCATGATGCCAGGTAGGGGACTTTCAGGCGTACGGCAGGCTGACTGACAGGAACCCACGGGGCGGCGTCAGCGAGTTGTAAGGGTGCCGTAAGGGGGCGGGGGCATGGTTAAGGCAAGGAAGAAGGCGAGCTCCTGCCGGACAGCCGGAAGCAGACCGGAAACTGTCGGTCCCGAACGTCAGACTGAAAGCATCCGCCGAGGTCCACTACCGAAGACAGACCGCTAAGGACGTGATGAAGATGCGCCAGATCCAGGTTCGTCGCCGGCCGAGGAAGCCGACCAGAGCCGCACTGGACCTTCGCACGCCGTCAGGGCGCCAGTTGCCCTTTTGAGACCCAGCAATCCGGAGCGCAATCTGAGAGGTGCGCGATGTGCAGTCACTACCCCGTCTGCCCAAGTGCCGACTCCCTCGACCGTGAGAGGTCGCACGTGATCTCGGCCCACCCCGACCAGGGCTGGAGCCTCCTTTGCAACGGCGTCGTGCTGTTCGATGACACCGGTCTGCTGCTGCCCGACGGCAGCGTGGTGGCACCGCACCGGGCCCCGGTGGCCGCGTGAGCCTCTCCTGGGTCACCAGGCCGGAGGAGGAGCGAGACGTGCCGGCGATCCGCGGGATCAACCTCGCGGCGTTCGCGACCTCGCTCGAGGCCGACCTGGTCGACGCACTTCGCAAGGACCCCGCCTGGTTGCCCGGCCTGTCCATCGTGGCCGAGCACGACGGGGTCGTGGCCGGGCACGCGCTCTTCACCCGCTGCCACGTCGACGGGGCTCCCGCCCTGGCCCTCGCCCCCTGCGCCGTGCTGCCCGCCCGCCAGCGGCAGGGCGCCGGCTCCGCGGCGATCATCGCCGGTCTCGACGCCGCCCGCGACCGTGGCGAGTCCCTGGTGCTCGTTGCCGGGCACCCGGCCTACTACCCTCGGTTCGGCTTCGTCCGGGCCTCCTCCTACTCGATCCGGGCACCCTTCGACGTGCCTGATGAGGCGATGATGGCGCTGGCGCTCGCCGGGGCCCGGCCGGTGCCGAGCGGCACGATCGCCTACCCGGCCCCCTTTGCCCTCTGACCCGTCCGGCTTCCCCGCCGACCCCCTGGCCGCCGATCCTCTCGCCGGGCCGACCCGCCTGGCCCCGCTCGCTTGGCTCCGCCGCCGGCGCGCTCGCCTCCCGCAGACGGCCGGACGCACAAAGGCGGGCGAGCCCTGAGCTTGCGATTTAACGTCACTCTCGGTGTTCGTTGTCGGCGGCTACGGTCTTGCGGTAGGGCGGGCGCTTGTCTTTCGGCCGGTTCCTTGATCCTTTGGGGCGTCCGGGGCCGGGCCTGGTGAGTTT
>NZ_JBQQCB010000053.1:0-67947 GCF_052246675.1 Nonomuraea sp. KM90
GCCCGCCACCGACCGGCCCGCCACCGACCGGCCCGCCACCGACCGGCCCGCCACCGACCGGCCCGCCACCGACCGGACCGCCACCGACCGGCCCGACGTGGACACCTCGACGTGGCATCCCCCCGCCCCGGCATCGGGGACCTGGTCTTCGGCGGCCACGACATCTCCTCGATCCCCCTGGGCAAGAAGGCCGCCGCCCTGGCCGAGGCGGGAATCGTCCCCGCGCAGCCGGCCGAGGCCGTACGCGACGCGCTGTCCGAGGTCGAGCAGGACGTCCGGCCCCTGCCGGTCCACGACACCCAGGCAGAGACCGCCGACGCCATCGGCGCCGACCTGGACCGTTTCCGCCGGCGGCACCGGCTGGACCGTGTCGTCGTGATCAACGTGTCGACCACCGAACCGGCGCGGCCACCTCATCCCGCCCACACCGATCTCGACGCGCTGCGCGCCGCGCTGGCCGGACCGGAGCCCGTCCTGCCGCCCAGCGCCCTGGCCGCATACGCCGCCCTGCGAGCCGGCTGCCCGTACGTCGACTTCACGCCCTCCACCGGCGCCCGCCTGCCCGCCCTCGACACCCTGGCCCGCAGGGAGGGGCTCCCGTACGCGGGCCACGACGGCAAGACCGGCGAGACCCTGGTCAAGTCGGTGCTCGCCCCGATGTTCGCCCTGCGCAACCTGAAGGTGCGCACCTGGTCGGGGATCAACCTGCTGGGCGGCGGCGACGGCGCGAACCTGGCCCAGCCGGCGGCCAACGCGGCCAAGTCCGCCAGCAAACAACGCGTGCTCGCCGAGACGCTCGGCTACGTCCCGCAGGGTGACACCCGGATCGACTTCGTCGAGGACCTCGGCGACTTCAAGAGCGCCTGGGACCTGATCTCCTTCGAAGGCTTCCTCGGAACCCGCATGCGCATGGAGTTCACCTGGCACGGCTGCGACTCGGCGCTGGCCGCGCCGCTGATCCTGGACCTGGCGCGGCTGACCGCGGCCGCGCACCGGGCCGGGCGCACGGGCCCGCTCACCGAACTGGCCTTCTTCTTCAAGGACCCCCTCGGAGACGTACCGCACGGGCTGGCCGAGCAGTGGCAGGCGTTGCGGGCCGCCGTGGACGCACTCGGCGCGCGAGGGGAGGGGCGGTGACGACGCGATGACGGCGCCCGGACCCGGCTAGGAGGCGGGCGGAGCTCCGGGCACCCCCAGCAGCGGCAGCCACACCTTGTCCACGATCTCGACGATCGACTCGTCCGGCACCGCGCGCATCGTCATGAACATGTCGTGGCGCAGCAGGTCCAGCGGCAGGTTCACCACGCGGGACGGGCGTGGCACGTCGGGCAGCTCGCCGCGCCCGACCGCGCGGGCGACGATCATCTCGAAGGCGGTCGCCCGGCCCGGCGGCACGAGGGTGTCGCGCAGCTCCCCGAGGCTGGTGCCGGTGTCCTGGAAGTAGCCTGCCAGCTGCACGCTCATCAGCGTGATCGTGCCGGCACGGTCGGCGTCGGCGTTGCGCAGGAAACCGATCGCGTCGTCGCGGAGGTTGCCGGTGTCGGGCACCTCGATCGGCTGCCAGAACCTGGTGAGCGTGGCCAGCAGCAGGTCGTCGCGCTGCGGCCAGCGCCGGTAGAGCACGGGACGGCTGGTGCCGGCGCGGGCGGCGACCGCTTCGTAGGTGAAGCCGTGATATCCGTGCTCGACCAGCACGTCCCATGCGGCGTCGAGGAGCGCGTCCTCGAGTTTGGAGCCGCGTCTACGGGCTGCGCCGCTGTCACGGATCGTGTCGCCGTCGGTACGACGTTCCGCCGCCTGCGCCCCGATCGCCCCGATCGCGCCGCGCTCTCCGCGCTCGCCCGTGATCCGCTCGTTCTTACGATCCACTCGCGTATCTTATCGCGGGGACCTGCGGTGTCCACCGAGCTCCGCGGCGGACCCCGGCGGCCTCGAGCAGGCCCTGGTCCGCTGGTTCGGCCCCCGCCAATGGCCGGGCCGATACGTACAAGCGTACGTAATATGTGTACGGTTGTACGTATGATGCCCAACCTTGACGGCCGTTCGATGCGGGAGCGGATGCTCGCCGGTGACCTGTACGTAGCCGACGACCCGGAACTGGCCGAGCACCTGCTGCGCGCCGCCGACCTGATGGACGCCTTCAACGCCACGTCGGCCCGCGACCCGCGGGAGCAGCGCCGGCTGCTCGCCGAGTTGCTCGGCGCGGTCGGCGAGGGCACGATGATCCGGCCGCCGCTGCGGGTCGACTACGGCAGCCACCTCCGCATCGGCGCCCGCTCGTTCGCCAACTTCGGCCTCGTCGCCCTGGACGTCGCGCCGATCACCATCGGCGACGACGTGCAGATCGGGACGAACGTGCAGCTCCTGACGCCGACCCACCCGGTGGACCCGGAGCTGCGGAGGGCCAAGTGGGAGGCCGCCCGGCCGATCACCATCGGCGACAACGTGTGGCTGGGCAGCGGGGCGATCGTCCTGCCCGGGGTGACGATCGGGGAGAACACGGTCGTCGGCGCCGGCGCGGTGGTCACCCGCGATCTCCCGGCGAACGTCGTCGCGGCCGGCAACCCGGCCCGGGTGATCCGTACGATCGAGCCGGGCACGGCATGAGCACTCCCGCCACCCCGCGGAGGCGGCGGCACGACCCCGGGCGGCGGGACCGGCTGATCGACGCCGCGCTCACCGTCATCGCCGAGCGCGGCGTCGCCGGGACGACGCACCGGGAGATCGCCCGCGCCGCCGACGTGCCGCTGGGCTCGATGACGTACCACTTCGCGTCGCTGGAGGAGGTGCTCGCCGAGGCGTTCACCCGGCACGCCGACGCCGTGGCCCGCGTCTTCGACGAACGTCTGAGCGCCGCCCGCGACCGTGACGAGGCCGTCGAGGCGGTCATCACGCTGGTGGCGGACGACCTGCTCGGCTCCCGGCACGACCTCGTCCTCACGGCGGAGCTGTACGTGGCCGCGGCCCGCAACCCGGCCCTCCTGGCCGTCACCCAGGCGTGGATGGCGCGCAGTCGGCAGGCGCTGGAACGCCACTTCGACGCCACCACCGCCCGCGAGCTCGACGCGCTCATCGAAGGGCTCACGCTGCACAGCGCCCTGTCGACCGACCCGATGACGCCGGAGCAGATCCGCCACGCCATCCACCGGTACCTGCGCTGACCCCCCTCCCCGCACCCACCCGCCAGGCAGGTGCCGGGAACCGGTGACCGCGTTCCTGCGCGGCCGGACCGAGAATTGAGCCGGATCCGATGGGGAACGAGACAAGGAGTGCCTGATGATCGTTGTGCGGGAGTTCGGGATCCGGCGGCTGCCGGCGGGTGCCGCGGCCGATGACGGGCTGATGGCCGAGCTCGCGGATCTGGTGAACGAGGTGTACGCGGTCGCCGAGGAGGGTTTGTGGGCCGATGGCGTCGCCCGTACGTCCGTGGCGGAGGTCGCCGGTTACGTCAAGGCGGAGGAGATCGCCGTGGCGCTCGTGGACGGGCGGATCGCCGGGTGCGTGCGGGTGCGGGAGGTCGACGGCGACACGAGCGAGTTCGGGATGCTGGCCGCCTCGCCCCGGCATCGGGGCTCGGGGCTGGGGCGGGAGCTCGTACGCTGCGCCGAGCGGCTCGGCCGGGCGGAGGGGCGCGGGGTCATGCAGCTGGAGTTGCTGGTGCCGCGGGACTGGCAGCACCCGTCCAAGGAGTTCCTGGCCGCCTGGTACGGCCGGATCGGCTACCGGCCGGTCGCCACGGGGGTGGTGGAGAGGGACTACCCGCACCTGGCGCCGTACCTGGCCACGCCCTGCCACTTCGTGATCTACCGCAAGGACCTGGAGGCGGATCAGTCCACACCGGTCTAACACGTCGTCAGGAGTATGTGGCATATGTGAGGCCGGTGACCCGGAGGCGGGGATCGCCCGGTGGCGGGTGTGGGTCAGCGCGCCTCCCCGATCGGGGGCAGACCGGCGTACACGTTCCCGGCGTTCCCGGCGAGGACCGCCGCGGCCACCTCGCCGGGCACCAGCCCGGCGACGGCACGCGCGTTGGCGGCGGTGCCGGGCACGCCCGGCCAGTCGGTGCCGAAGATCCACTTGCGGGCGAGGCGGGCCAGGTCGAACTTGGCGTAGTACTCCGGCAGCCGTTTGGGCGGCAGGCCCGACAGCTCCAGCCAGACGGTGTCGTGGGACAGGGCGAGGAAGGCGGCGGCGTCGTACCACCAGCCGCGCCCGCCGTGCGCGAGCACGACGTTGAGCCCGGGGAAGTCACGGATCACCGGGATGAGGAAGCGCGGGTCGGCGTTCTCGTTCGCGGCGCCGGGGAAGGAGCTGGTGCCGCAGTGGACGACGAGCGGGACGGCGCGTTCTTCGAGCACGTGGTACGCCCGGTACAGCGCCGCGTCGTCGCAGCGGAAGCCGCCGTGCACGGGATGCAGCTTGAGCGCGGCGGCTCCGAGGTCGAGTTGCCGGCGCACCTCGGCGGCGACCGGGAAGTGCAGGTGCGGGTTGACGTTGGCGACCGGGCGGAAGCGGGCCGGGTTGTGCTCGACGATGGGCAGCAGGTCCTCGAACGCCTGCGTGCCGGTCGCCTTGGGGCTGTACTCGCAGAACAGCAGCGCGACGTCCACGCCCTCGGCCGTGAAGATCTCGTCCAGGCGAGCCGGGCGCGGCCGCCCCTCGCGGTCCCAGGCGTCCTCCATGACGCCGTCCGCGCCGAAGTCGCGGGCCCACCGCCGCCAGGCCGGCTTGAGGGTGCCGAGCAGCGGCACGTGGACGTGCGCGTCGATGAGCGGGAGGCCGTCGATCACGGCACGGCCTCCGCGGTGACCCGCCCGTGCGCGCCGGCGTCGCGGGCGCTCATCCGGGCGGCTCCCCGCCGGCCAGGTCCGCGACGATCTGGCGGACCTTGAAGCGCTGGATCTTGCCGGTCGCGGTCTTGGGCAGCCGGTCGAGGAAGATCACCTGGCGGGGCCGCTTGAACGCGGCCAGGCCGTCGCGGCACCACTGGACCAGCTCGCCGGCGGTGACCGGGCTCCGGACGACGACGCAGGCGACCGGTTTGTCGAGCCCGTGCTCGTCCGCCAGGCCGACCACCGCGGCCTCCTCGACCTGTGGATGCTCCAGCAGGCGGCTCTCGACCTCCACCGGCGAGACCCAGATGCCGCCCGCCTTGAGCAGGTCGTTGCTGCGGCCCAGGCAGGTGTAGTAGCCGTCGGGGGAGCGGACGTAGGTGTCGCCGGTGTTGAGCCACCCGCCCGCGAACACCGCCCGGCCGGCGTCGGCCCGCCGCCAGTAGCCCAGGGCGACGGACCCGCCCCGCACGTGCAGGGAGCCGGGCCGCCCGTCGGGCACGGGGGCGCCCTCCGCGTCACGCAGCTCGATGTCGTAGCCGGGCACCGGCCGGCCCGTGGTGCCGGGGCGTACCTCGCCGGGCCGGTTGGACAGGAAGATGTGCAGCGCCTCGGTGGAGCCGATGCCGTCGATGATCTCCACGCCGAAGCGCCCGGTGAAGCGCTCCTGCAGGGGCGCGGGCAGCGCCTCTCCCGCCGAGGCGGCCAGCCGTACCGACGTGAAGGCGTCCTCGGGCAGGCCGGCGCCGAGCAGCGCGGCGTAGAAGGTGGGGACGCCGAAGAACAGGGTCGGCCGGTCGGCGGCCAGGCGCTCGGCGGTCACGGCGGGGCTGGGGCGGCGCGGTTCGAGCAGCGTCGCCGCGCCGGCCGCGAGCGGGAAGAACATCGAGTTGCCGATGCCGTAGGCGAAGAAGAGCTTGGCGACGGAGAAGCAGACGTCGTCGGGCCGGATGCCGAGCACCTGGTCGCCGTAGGTCTCGCAGACGTACCGGATGCCGGCGTGGCGGTGCATGGCGCCCTTGGGGGCGCCGGTCGTCCCCGAGGTGTAGAGCCACAGCGCCCAGGAGTCCTCCAGCGTGCCGGCGGGCTCGCGCAGCCCGGCCGGCGCCCGCTCCCCGTCCGCGAGGAGGTCCTGCCAAGTCAGCGAGGTGATCCCGGCGGGCGCGGGCAGCGGGTCCGGGCCGTCGCACACCAGGTGGCGCACCTCGGGCGCCATGGCGAGCGCCTCCTGGACCTGCGGGCCGTACTCGGTGCCCGCCACCACCACGCTCGCGCCGGAGTCGGCGATGATCGTGCCGAGCTCCTTGGCGCCTAACATCGTGGAGACCGGTACGGCGACGAACCCGGCGCAGAAGGCCGCCAGGATGCCGGTGAACATGGGCACGCCGTCTCCGGTGACGAACAGCACCCGATCGTCGCGCCGCAGGTCCAGCCCGCGCAGCCCCGCGGTGGCCGCGGAGACCAGGGCCGACAGCCCGGCGTAGGTGAGCGTGGTCCCGGCGCGGACGGCGACGCGGTCGCCCCGGCCTTCGCGCACGTGGCGGTGGCAGAGCCAGACTCCGGCGTTGAACTCGCTCCCGCTCATGGTCACACCCGCTCGAGGTCGTAGTCGCCCTTGCGGCCGGTGCCGTAGCGGCGCAGGGCGCCGTCGGGGCCGGAGGCGTTGGGGCGGATGAAGATCCAGTTCTGCCAGGCGGTGAGCCGGCCGAAGATCTTGGTCTCCACGGTCTCCGGCCCGACGAAGCGGTGGTTGGCCTCCATGCCGGTCAGCGCGTCCGGCGAGAGCGAGGCGCGCTCTTCCAGGACGATGCGGAGTTCTTCCGCGAAGTCGATGTCGTCCATGGCCACGGTGACCAGGCCGAGCTCCAGCGCGGCGGCGGCGTCCAGTGGCTCGCCGAGCCGGGCGCGCACGGCTTCGAGCGCGGCGTCGTCGCCCCAGAAGCGGGACCGCAGGCGCGACAGGCCGTTGCCCATCGGGTAGTCGCCGTCGTTGGACGGGCTGAGGGCGACGGCGGCGGGGCGGTCGTCGTCGCGGTCCTCGTAGACGCCCTCCAGCATGTACTGCCGGTCGGCGGCCAGCGCCAGTTCGGCCAGCAGCCCGGCGAAGGCCGTGCCCGGGTCGATGACGGCGATGAGGCTGCGGCTGGTGACGTCGAGGCGTTTGAGCGTGCGTTTGTAGTAGTGGCGCACCTCGTTGGCGAACCAGTCGCCCGCCTCGTGGAGCTGGGCGTCGTAGGCCAGCACCCGTTCGGGGTCGCCGACGGTGCGCAGCACCCAGATGCCGAGGTCCAGCTCGTTGGTGCGCAGGTGCAGGATGAGGTCGTCCAGCGCCCGGGTCATGGCCAGCGGCCAGTAGTCCGCGCCCCGGGCGGTGGGGTCGGCGGGCGGGGCGTCGTGGGGGCCGGACACCGTGATCTCGACCCGGCGGTTCGCCCGGTCGATCCGGGCGGACACGTACGGGTAGGTGATGGCGTCGCCCTCGTCCCTGCGGTCGAGCGGCGTCAGGACGACGCCCTTGGCGTCCGAGGGGCGCCGGGACGCCCGCACCGCCTCGCCGGCGCGCCTGGCGACCTCCTCGGTGAAGGCGTTGCGCGGAACGGTGGCGTCGACCAGGCCCCATTCGCGGGCGGTCTTGCCGCGCAGGCCCTCGGACCTGGTGGCGAACACATCGGCGCGGTCCTTGCGTACGTGCCGCTTGTCCACCACGCGGGTCAGGCCGCCGGTGCCGGGCAGCACGCCGAGTAGCGGCACCTCGGGCAGCGAGACGGCCGAGGAGCCGTCGTCGATGAGGACGATCTGGTCGCAGGCCAGCGCCAGCTCGTAGCCGCCGCCCGCGGCGGTGCCGTTGAGCGCGGCGATCCAGGTCTGGCCGGAGTGCTCGGTGGCGTCCTCGATGCCGTTGCGGGTCTCGTTGGTGAACTTGCAGAAGTTCACCTTCCACGGGTGTGAGGACTGGGCGAGCATGCGGATGTTGGCTCCGGCGCAGAACATCCGGTCCAGGCCGCCGGTCACGACGACCGCCTTGACCTCCGGGTGCTCGAAGCGCAGCCGCTGGACGAGGTCGTACAGCTCGATGTCGACGCCGAGGTCGTAGGAGTTCATCTTGAGCTCGTAGCCGGGGACGAGGCCGCCGTGCTCGTCCACGCGCAGGGTGACGGTGGCCACCGCGCCGTCCACCTCGAGCGTCCAGTGGCGGTAGCGGTCCGGCGAGG
The DNA here is from genome assembly GCF_052246675.1 of Nonomuraea sp. KM90. Classification (NCBI taxonomy): domain Bacteria; kingdom Bacillati; phylum Actinomycetota; class Actinomycetes; order Streptosporangiales; family Streptosporangiaceae; genus Nonomuraea; species Nonomuraea sp. KM90. The sequence goes on from NZ_JBQQCB010000053.1 coordinate 8,045, forward strand.
TCGCGAAGCGGACCATCGGTGAGGTTTCAGCGGTGACAGTCAATGCGTGCTCCGAGGATTCGGGACCTTAGCCCCTCATATTCGACTTGATATAGGAGTAGCGTCAAGGCTTTGTAGTATTTACTGATGCGCTTCCGTGACCCCGGTCCGGATTACGGGCAGGCGTGCCTGACCTGAGAGAATGCGCGTCACGGAGATTCGGACGAGGGAGGGAGCGGTGGCCCCGAGCGAACCGCGCACGCCCGATGGCGGCCGGTCGGCCGTGTCCGCGGAACGCCCGCAGGACAGGACGTCCGCCAGCGCCCGGTCCTTGCTGCTGACCATCCTCGGAGAGTTCGTCATGCCCCGCCGCGGCGAGATGTGGACCGGCAGCCTGATCGAGGCCCTCGCGTCCCTCGGCGTGGAGGAGAAGTCCGCCCGGCAGGCCCTCTCCCGCACCGCGGCCGAGGGGCTGCTGCAGTCGGAGCGGCACGGCCGCAAGGTGCGCTGGATCCTGTCGGAGGCGGGGGACCGGCTGCTGCGCGAGGGCGCCGAGCGCATCTACGGCTTCATGCGCCGGCCGCACACGTGGGACGGCCGCTGGCTCGTGCTCACCGCGGGCGTGCCCGAGACCCAGCGTCAGCTCCGCCACCGGCTGCGCACCAAGCTCACCTGGCTGGGCCTCGGCTCGCCGGCTCCGGGGCTGTGGGTGGTGCCCGACGCCTCCAAGGAGGCCGAGGTGCGCGAGGTCGTCCGGGAGCTCGACCTCGCCGACCGGGCCTACGCCTGGACCGGTCCGTCGGCGGGCATCGGCGACACCACCAAGATCATCACGGCCGCCTGGGACCTCGACGACGTCGAGAAGCGCTATCTGAGCTTCATCGAACGCTTCGAACGCCGCACGGTCTCCTCCGACCGCGCGGCGTTCGTCAACCAGGTGCTGCTCATCCAGGAGTGGCGGCGCTTCCCGTTCCTCGACCCCGACCTGCCCGCCGAGCTGCTCGACCACGCCTGGCCCGGCACCCGGGCGGCCGCCGTCTTCCACGATCTGCACAACCGGTGGCATCGGCGCGCCCAGTCCGAGTGGGACCGCATGGAGGAGGAGGCCGCCGCGCGGCACTAGAGCAGCCCTTCGTCGGCCAGGTGCACGTAGTCGAACTCGACCGGCTGGTCGTTGATGCCGGTCTTCGGCGGGGCGATCCAGCCGGCGAACTCGCCGTACTCGTACTCGGGGACCATGAGGGAGGCCACCTTCTCGCGGTCCTCGGCCGTGGGGAGCCAGGTGCGGGCGCTGGCCTGCCACGTCGCCTCGTCCACGACCTCGCCGTGCGGGGTGACGTGGTGGCCGGCGTAGACGCCGACCTTGCGGTTGAAGCCCTCGTGCGGCAGGTAGAGCCGCTCGTCGAGGCCGGCGTCCGCCAGGGCCTGGTTCCAGCGGCGCACGCCGTGGGCGCAGTCGGTGGCGTACTCGTCGCGCAGGTCGAGGTTGAGGGCGCTGAGCATGGGGACGGTCCTGGTCGTGATCCGGCCGTCCTGGACATGGCGCAGCTCGCGGGTGGCCTCCAGCAGGACGTGGTCGTCCTTGCGCCGGGTCTCCATCCAGCGGCCCTTGAGCCCCGAGGTGTAGTAGTTGCCGGCGTTGGTGGACTGCTCGGAGCCGAACAGGTCCATGGAGACGGAGAACTGGAAGTTCAGGTACTTCTGGATGATGTCGAGCGGGATGCCCCCGTGGGGCAGGATGTCGGCGGTGCCGTGCCGCCTCATCAGCTCGGCCGTGCGCTCCAGCGTGCGCTGCACCCCGGTGGTGCCCACGAACATGTGGTGGGCCTCCTCCTTGAGCATGAACTGGCAGGTGCGCGCGAGGGGGTCGAACGCCGACTCCTTGAGCGTGCCGAGCTGGTACTTGCCGTCGCGGTCGGTGAAGTAGGTGAACATGAAGAACTGCAGCCAGTCGGTGGTCTCCTCGTTGAACGCGCCGAGGATGCGGGGCGCGTCGAGGTTGCCGGAGTTGCGCTTGAGCAGCTGCTCGGCCTCCTCGCGGCCCTCCCGGCCGAAGTAGGCATGCAGCAGGTAGACCATGGCCCACAGGTGGCGGCCCTCCTCCACGTTGACCTGGAAGAGGTTGCGCAGGTCGTAGATGCTGGGCGCGGTGTTGCCGAGGACGCGCTGCTGCTCCACGCTGGCGGGCTCGGTGTCGCCCTGCACGACGATCAGCCGCATCAGGTCGGCCCGGTGCTCGCCGGGCACCTCCTGCCAGGCGGGCTCGCCCTTGTGCTTGCCGAAGCCGACCGTGCGGTCGGGGTCGCGCTCGGCCAGGAAGATGCCCCAGCGGTACTCCTCCATGGGGACGTGGTCGAAGTGCGCCCACCCGTCGCGGCCGACGGCGACCGCGGTGCGCAGGTAGACGTCCTTGGTCGGCAGGGCCGGGCCGAGCGTCTTCCACCAGTCCAGGAACTTCGGCTGCCAGCTCTCCAGCGCGCGCTGCAGGCGGCGGTCGCTCGCCAGGTCGACGTTGTTGGGGATGCGCTCGCTGTAGTCGACGCGGCTGAGCGGGCCAGAGGGTGAGGGTGCGGCGCCGGTGCGGGAGTCAGTGGACATGGCTACTCCTTGCTGATGGACACATCCCTCAACATGCCACATTCTCATCGCGACACAGAAGGTATATGTAGCAAGTATTGTGCGGCCGGGGCGATAACGGCAGCTCAGGGTACGGATCGCCGCCGCGGATCCGGCCGGGGCCGGGACCGCGCCGGGGCCGGCCGTGATGAGCGGGCGTCGAAGGTCTCGATTGGTTACACGCTATTGACGTCACAACAGGCGTCTGTAGATTCTGGGCGCACCGTCTCAGCACGGGGGCGCGCCGAGCCATCTCCCTGGAGTGTTGCCATGCACGTTCTCTCCATCGATCTGCGCACGTTACGCACCAGCACGGCCGTCCTCGCCCTGACGACGGCCGCTGTCGTGCTCGCGGGTTGCGCCGGCTCGAGTCTCGACCAGTCCGGCGGTGGCCAGTCCGGCGACGCGGTGAAGATCGGGTTGCTGGTGCCGCTGTCGGGCGTCTACGCGCCGCTCGGCGAGGACATGCGCAACGGCTTCCAGCTCTATCTCGACCAGCACGCCGGCAAACTCGGCAACCGCACCGTCGAGGTGGTCAGCGCCGACGAGGGCGAGGGCCCGCAGACCGGCGTGCCGGCCGCGCAGAAGCTGGTGACGCAGGACCAGGCCACCGCGGTGGTCGGCGTCGTCAACTCCGCCACCGCGCTGGGCCTGCGCGACTTCTTCCACGAGTCCAAGAAGCCGCTGCTGGTGGCGAACGCGGGCGCGGACGACATCACCGGCGCCCGCAAGTCCGCGTACGTGTGGCGCACCAGCTTCGCCAACGGAAAGGTCGCGGCCCCGCTGGGCCCCGCCGTGGCCAAGGAGGTCAAGGGCGGCGTCTACCTCATCGCCGCCGACTACGCCGCCGGCCGGGAGATGGTCGCCGGGTTCCGCAAGACGTTCGAGGCGGCGGGCGGCAAGGTGGCCGGGGAGAAGTACACCCCCTTCGGCAAGACCCAGGATTTCCAGCCCTTCCTGTCGGCGATCCGCGGCTCCGACGCCAAGGCCGTCTACGCCTTCTACGCCGGCGCGGAGGCCGTGAGCTTCGTCAAGCAGTACCAGCAGTTCGGGCTGGCCGACAGCACACCGCTGTACGGCACCGGCTTCCTGACCGAGGGCGGCGTGCTCGACGCCCAGGGCGACGCCGCGGTGGGCGTGAAGACCTCGCTCCACTACTCCTCGGAACTGGACACCCCGCGCAACAAGGAGTTCGTGGACGCCTACCGCAAGGCCTACGACGAGGCGCCGACGGTGTACGCGGTGCAGGCCTACGACGCCGCGTCGGTGCTGGACAAGGCGCTCGCCAAGGCCCCCGGCGGCACCGGCGACGAACTGGTCAAGGCGCTGGGCACGGTGGGGACCGTCGACAGCCCCCGGGGCGGGTGGAGCTTCGACGCCGACCACGACGCCCAGCAGAAGTACTACCTGCGGGAGGTCCGCTCCACCGGCGGCACCGTGGTCAATGCCGTCCTCAGCGAGCTGAGCTGATGGTCACGTACCTGGTGAGCGTGCTCAACGGCCTGGCGATGGGCTCTTTGCTGTTCGCCATCGCGCTCGGACTGTCGCTGGTGTTCGGCATGATGGACGTGCTCAACCTCGCCCACGGAGCGGTTTACCTGGTCGGCGCGTACATCGTGGTCGCGCTGACCGCCGACGAGGGCGGCCTGCCGGCCTTCGTGCTGGCGGTGCTGGTCGCCGCCGTGGTGGGGGCCGTGCTCGGCGGCGTGCTGGCGGGCCTGTCGCGGGCCACGCCGCACCACCTCGACCAGGCCCTGCTCACCCTCGGCGTCTCGCTGGTGGTCGCCGAGACGCTGTCGGCGGTCTTCGGCAACGAGGTGCACTCCGTCGCCGCGCCCGCGCCGGTGGCGGGGAGCGTCTCCGTGTTCGGCCAGGCCTACCCGGTCTACCGGCTGCTGGTGATCGGCTTCGGGGTGGTGCTCGCCGTGGGCGTCTACGTGCTGGTCGAGCGGAGCCGGCTCGGCTCGCTGATCCGCGCGACCGTCGCCGATCGCGGCATGGTGTCCGCGCTGGGCATCAACACCGGCAGGGTGCTCGTCGGGGTCTTCGCCGCGGGAGCGGGGCTCGCGGCGGTCGGCGGCGTGCTGGCCGGGCCCATCCTGGGCGCCGCGCCGGGCCTGGACGAGAAGGTGCTGCTGCTCGCGCTGGTCGTGGTGGTCATCGGCGGGCTGGGCTCCGTTCGCGGCGCGCTGCTCGGCGCCGTGCTGATCGGGCAGGTCCAGGCCCTCGGCACCGCGCTGCTGCCCGAGTACGCGTCCTTCCTGATCTTCGGGGCGATGGGCCTGGTGCTCCTGGTGCGCCCGGCGGGCCTGCTGCCCGCGCGGACGGCGGTGCCCGCGTGAAGGCGGCCTGCCGGACCGCGACGCCGGCGGCCGATGGGACGGAAGCGGTGGGCGCGTGAAGGCCACCTACGAGACCGCGACGCCGGCGGCCGATCGGACGGGAGCGGTGGACGACAGCCGGCCCAGGCGGATCGCGCGCAGGGCCCTCGTGGCCGTGCCGGTGCTCGTGCTGCTCGCGGCGGCGCCGCTGGTGCTGGGCGTCTACCCGGTGTCGACCATGACCCGCATCCTCGCCTTCGCCGTGCTGGTGCTCAGCGTCGACCTGCTGACCGGGGTCACGGGGCTGCCCACCCTGGGGCAGGCGGCCTACTTCGGCGCCGGCGCGTACACCGCCGCGCTGGTGGGCATCCACCTCACCTCCGACGCGGCCGTCCAGGCACTCGCCGGCCTGGCCGCCGGTCTGATCACCGCAGCCCTCACCGGTTGGGTGGCGGTCCGTGCCCGGGGCATCGTCTTCCTGATGCTGACGCTCGCCATCGGCGAGTCGGTGCACCAGGTGGCCGAAACCTGGCCGGCCGTGGGCGCCGGGAACGGGCTGGCCGGGATGCCGCCGATCAGCCTGTTCGGCGGCCCGCCGCTCACCGCCGCCGGGTTCGTCTACTGGTGGGTGCTCGCGGTGGCGGTCATCGTCTTCGCGGCGGTCGCGCTGGTCGTGCGCTCCCCGTACGGCAGGACGTTGCGCGGCGTCCGCGACAACGAGCCCCGGCTGCGGGCCCTGGGCTACCGGCCCGCGCTCGCCCGGTACGGCGTGTTCTGCCTCGCCGGAGCCGTCGCGGGCACCGGCGGGGCGCTGTGGGCGGCGCAGGCCCGGTTCGTCTCGCCCGGGGACCTGGGCTTCGAGGTCGCGGCGCTCGCCCTGCTCAGCGTGGTCATCGGCGGCGCCGGCAGCCTGTGGGGCCCCTGCCTGGGCGCGGCCCTGGTGCTGCTGGTGCGCGACAACCTGTCGGCCTCCATCGGCGGCCACGGCCCGCTGGTGCTGGGCCTGGTCTTCGTGGCCGTCGTCTTCCTGCTCCCGGGCGGCCTCGCCGGTGCCACCGCCGGCCTGCGCCGCCGTCATCGGAAGGAGCCGATCCCGTGACGCCTCTGCTGGAGCTGCGCGGCCTCACCCGCGCCTACGGGTCGCTCCGGGCCGTCGACGGCGTGGACCTGTCCGTGCTGCCGGGGGAGCGGCACGCTCTCATCGGGCCGAACGGGGCCGGCAAGTCGACGCTGTTCGCCACCGTGGCCGGAACGTTGCCGGCCACCGGAGGGAGCGTGCTGTTCGACGGCGACGACATCACGGCGCTGCCGGAGCCCGAACGTGCCCGGCGTGGCCTGCTGCGCACCTACCAGCACGCCAGCCTCTTCCTGAACTGCTCCGTCCTGGACAACGTCGCCCTCGCCGTCCAGCGCGTCCACCGCGTGGCGCACCGCTTCGACCGGGCCGCGCGCCGCTTCCGCCGTACCGAGGCCGAGGCGCGCCGCCACCTGGAATCGGTCGGGCTGGCCGGGCGGGCGGAAGACCGGGCCGCCGCGCTGTCCCACGGCGAGCGCAGGCAGCTCGAGGTGGCGATGGTGCTGGCCGCGCGGCCCGCCCTGGTCATGTTCGACGAGCCCACCGCGGGCATGTCCGCCGCCGAGACCGAACGCTTCGCCGACCTGGTCGAACGCCTGCCGGACAGCCTGACCCTGCTCATCGTCGAGCACGACCTGGACGTGGTCTTCCGCCTGGCCGGCCGGGTGACCGTGCTGCACCTGGGGCGAGTCCTGGCCTCCGGCTCTCCCGAGCGGATCCGGGCCGACGACGAGGTCCAGCGGGCCTACCTCGGCTCGGCCAGAACCGACGACCTCTTCACCGGAGACTCCCGATGACGGACGTGCTCACCGTACGGGAGCTGCGCGCGGGCTACGCGGGCACCACCGTGCTCGACGGCGTCGACCTCACCGTGCCCGAGGGCGGTGTCGTGGCGCTGCTCGGCCGCAACGGCGCCGGCAAGACCACCTTCGTCCACACCGTCATGGGCCTGCTGAAGCCGTACTCCGGCAGCGTCCGCGTCGGCGACCGCGAACTCGCCGGGGCCGCCGCGCACACCGTCGCCCGCAGCGGCGTCGCCATCGTCCCGCAGGGCCGCCGCGTGTTCGCACCCCTCACCGTGGCGGAGACCCTGGGCCTCGCGGCCCGCCGCGGACGGCCGGCCTGGACGGTGGAACGCGTCTACGAGCTCATGCCGCGCCTGGCCGAGCGCCGCGCCCACCGCGGTGACCAGCTGTCGGGCGGGGAGCAGCAGATGCTGGCGATCGGCCGGGCCCTGCTGCGCGCTCCGCGCCTGCTCCTGCTGGACGAGCCGTCCGACGGCCTGGCGCCCGCCGTCGTCGACCACGTCGCGGGCCTGCTGGAAGGGCTGCGCGGCGAGGGTATCGCGATCGTGCTCGTGGAGCAGGACCTGCACCTGGCCTTCCGCCTGGCGGACGAGGTGGCGGTCATGCAGAAGGGGCGGATCGTGCACCGGGGTTCGACCGCCGACTTCCGCGCCGATCGCACCCGCGCCCACGCCCTTCTCGGCGTCGGCTGACCCGCGGCATTGGAATGCCCGTGGGATGAGAATGGGGGCTTGTTTGCCGATGACTCCGTGCGCCGGCGTGCTGATCTGGGCAAATAGGGCTAAGGGCATTCCAGCCTGTCGGTGCATTGATCGGATGGTAAGTCATGAATTCTGGCAATTTCCCTAGCTCGTCAGCTCCGTTGCAGCTGGCCGCCGGAGAGTCAAGCCAATTCATCGACCTCGAGACGACCGACTCGAACCGGACGATGCTGGTACGAGTCACGGCCTTCGCCCCCGACGGCCACAATGACGGCGGCAGGCCGCCGCTGATCCACCTCGCGGCCGGCACGGGACCCGTGGTGGAGGTCACGGAATTCCCCGAGACGCAGCAGGTCGCCGACGCCGAGAACCACATTGCCGGCTCGGCGACCTGGATGCGGAAGAACCTCGACGTGTACCTCGTACGAGTAGCTCTCGATCGCCCCGGAAGTAACTGGCGCATTCAGATCGTCAATGACGATTCCGACACACGTACTTTTCAGTTCATGAGTCTCGGCGGTGCGAAGATTCGTGACGAGAGCGACTGGCCGGATTCCGACCTGATCTATTGCGGTTCGTTCCCGTGCGCATGCACCCGTCATGAAGGCAGCCTCACGACGGAGTGCCCTTCCTGCGGTCACAAGAGCCAGCCGGCGTGAGGTGGCCGGACCGCCTGCGGCGCGTCAGGCGAAATCGGCCGCCGTCATGCCGGCCGGATGGCCGGGCGGCCACTGCACGAGCTCGATCCGGTAGCCGTCGGGGTCGGTGAGCCATGACGTCCGGATCCCCGGCCCCGGCTCCGCCGGCGGCTCGGCCGTGACGCCCTTGGCCGCGAGATCGGCGATCGTGGCGTCGAGGTCGTCCACCTGGACGACGAGGTGGTTGACGGCGCTGGTGTCCTCGACCGGTCTGGCGGGGTCGTGCACGAGCTCGAGGCTGACGAACGGGTCGTCGGGCAGCTGGAGCATGGTCAGGCTGCCGAACTCCGTGTCGGGGACGCCGCCGAGCTCGGCGTACCCGAGCGCGGTGTAGAAGGCGAGCGAGCGTTCCAGGTCGGTGACCCGCAGCCCGAGGTGCAGCATGCGCATGATCGGCAGGGTAGTGCCGGCGGGGACGGGGGCACCACTCCCCACCGCGGCATACCGGCGGCATACCCGCGCTCACTACGCTGACGGGCCTGCCGCCTGATCATGTCCTAAGGAACCCCTCGTGATCCGTCTCGTGCTCGTGACCGTCCTCTCCGTGCTGCTGTCGCTGATCTCCGGCGTGTCCCACGCCGAGGTCCCCGCCGTGGTGGGCACGGCGGGCAACCTCATCCGGGAGGAGGAGCCGCGGGCCGACGGGATCAGGCACGTGGACACCAAGGCGATCCTCGCGGGGCTGGCGGCACTCAACGCGAACACCTACGTCTACCCGATGGCCGGCGACAACGTGCACTGGACCGACCTGCGGGACGAGTTCCTGCCGGCGGCCAGGCAGGCCGGGATCAGCGTGTGGGTGCTGGTGTACGCGCCGAGCCAGGCAGCCGTCTCCCGGCCGTTCAAGGACGACTACGTCGCCTGGTCCCGCGAGATCGCCACCCTCGCCAAGAGCTCTCCCAACCTGGTCGGCTGGACGGTGGACGACTACGCCTACGATCTCGCGACGTTCACCCCCGCCTACGTCGGGCAGATGCGCGCCGCGGCCGAGGCGGTCAGCCCCGCGCTGAAGTTCGTGCCGATCGTCTACTACAGCCAGTTCACCGACGCGTTCATCGCCGGGCAGGTCCCGCTCCTCGACGGGGTGATCTTCCCCTTCCGCGACGAGCCGTACCGGGACACCTCGTGGACGTGGAGCCTGTCGTACCAGGTCAAGCAGCTCGCCGCGCGGCTGCCCGGCACCGAGGTCCACCTGATGCCGTACGCCCATCCGCTGAGCCACGCCGCCCAGAAGCCGACGGTCTCCTACGTCGAGGCGATCACCAGGAAGGGGATCGAGCTCGTCCGTACCGGGGAGCTCGCCGGGGTCCTGCAGTACAAGCTTCCGTTCGTGTCCCGCGACCAGGGCTGGACGCGCCCCGCGACGGACAACCTGGCCCGCACCGGCAGCGGACGGCTGAGCTTCGTCGTCCAGACCGGCACCGCCACCAAGCCCGGGATGGCCTGCGGGGCGACGCGGACCGCGGCCCTGACCCCGGGCGCGGCCACGCGCGCGGTGAGCTTCTGGCACCGCGACACCAGCGGCGCCACGGGCCCGTCCGGCTACCACAGGAAGCAGCTCCTGCTCAACGGCCAGCTGATCTGGGACCGGGACGTCACCGCCGACGCGGCGAACGTCTGGCAGAAGGTGACGGTCGACCTGACGGCCAGGCTGGCGGGGGCGGCGAGCGCGAAGCTGCAGTGGCGGCTGTACGAGCGCAAGGGCGTAAGCAACTACTTCATCGACGCGAGCGTGGACGACATCGCGCTCACCGGCCTGCAGCTGAGCGACCCCGGCGTGGAGAACGCCACCACCTGGACGGCCGGCCTGGCGCGGACGGGCGGGCCGGTCTACTGCTCCGCCCAGGTCTACCACCAGAACTACGGCGCCGATCTCGGCGCGCGCCTGGCCAGGCTGTACGCCGCCGGGTAGCCGCGGACCCCCGCCGACCGGTTCCCGCACCCGCCGTCCACGCCGGTGCACGCGTGGTCAACGCCGCCGCCCCGGCCTGCCGCGAGACTGTCGGTATGACATCGAACGCCGCGCGAATCCGGAACCCGGCGATCACCACGCCGGACACCCAGCAGACCGTCTCGTTCCTCGGCGAGCTCTATCACCTGCGCGTCACCGGCCACGACACCGGCGGTGCGTTCGCGGTCATCGAGTCCCGGGGCCGTCGCGGGCACGGCAGCCCGATGCACGTCCACCGGGCCGACAGCGAGACCTTCGTGGTGCTGGAGGGGGAGCTGCGGGTGGTGGTGGACGGCCAGGAGCACCGGGCCGGTGCCGGCTGCGCTGCCGTGCTGCCCGCCGGGCGGCCACACGGGTTCGTGGTGACGAGCGACTCCGCCCGCTACCTGACGCTGCACCACGGCCCGGGCTTCGCCGACTTCGTGATCGACGCGGGCGGCGCGACACCGGACCCGGCCGCGCTGAGCGAGATCGCGGCGCGGCACGGGATCGACATCGTCGGGCCGCCCCCGTTGCCGTGACCCGCGTGGACGGGCCCCGGCCCCTGGGGCCGTCCGCCGGAGGAGCTGGTTCGGCGCCGCCCTTGCGTGCGTGAGCAGAGACGGCGCCGCATGGTTCGTTCCCACCCACCCCAGGGCCTTACACCAGTCACGCCCTACCGGTATGGAACGGCTGAACCGCGGACGCCTCGCGGACCCCGTGCCGCCACACCGCGGACACGAGGGGGACGCCCGGGCGGTAGGCCAGGTGGACGTGGCTCGGCGCGTCGAGCAGGACCAGGTCGGCGCGGGCGCCGGGGGACAGGCGGCCCACGTCGTCGCGGCGCAGCGCCCTGGCTCCGCCCAGCGTGGCGGCGACCACGGCCTCGTCCGGGCTCATGCCCATCTCGCGTACGGCGATGGCCACGCAGAACGGCATCGAGCTGGTGAAGCTCGACCCCGGGTTGCAGTCGGTGGACAGCGCCACCGTCACGCCGGCGTCCAGCAGGCGACGCGCGTCCGGGTACGGCGCCCGCGTGGAGAACTCGGCGCCGGGCAGCAGGGTCGCCACCGTCGAGCCGCTCGCGAGGGCGTCCACGTCGGCGTCGTCGAGATGCGTGCAGTGGTCGGCGGAGGCGGCCCCCAGCTCCACCGCCAGCCGCACGCCGGGACCGGGGCCGAGCTGGTTGGCGTGCACCCGGGGCACCAGGCCCGCCCGCGCGCCCGCCGTGAGCACGGCGCGCGCCTGGTCGCCGTCGAAGGCCCCGCGCTCGCAGAAGACGTCCACCCACCGGGCGTACGGCGCGCAGGCTTCGAGCATGGGCCCCGTCACCAGGTCCACGTACGCGTCCGGCGCCGTGGCGTACTCCGGGGGCACCACGTGCGCGCCCAGGTAGGTGACCTCGTCGGTGTGCGCGGCCGCGATGCGCAGCGCCCGCGCCTCGTCCTCGACGGTGAGCCCGTAGCCGGACTTGCACTCGATCGTCGTGGTCCCCTGGCGCAGCGCCTCGGCCACGTAGCGCGCCACGTTCGCCGCCAGCTCGGCGTCGGAGGCCGCCCGGGTGGCCGCCACGGTGGTACGGATGCCGCCCGCCGTGTACGGCGACCCCGACATGCGGGCGTCGAACTCCGCGGTGCGGTCTCCGGCGAACACCAGGTGCGCGTGCGAGTCCACGAAGCCGGGGATCGCGGCCCGCCCGCCGGCGTCCACGCGTTCGTCGGCGTCCGGGACCCGGGAGGCCGGCCCGGCCCAGGCGACCCGCCCGCCGTCGAGGACCACGGCGGCGTCGGTGATCGTACCCAGCTCGGGGTCGTTGGTGAGCAGGCTGCCGATGCCGGTGATGGCGACGGACACGGGGCGGATCTTCCTTCCGGAGGCGGTCATGGACGGGTGAGGCGGGCGATCGTCCGGGAGAGCGCCCCGGGCACGTCGCGTACCAGGAGGTGGACGCCGTCGCGGACGACCGGGCGCCCGCCCACCACGACGTGCCGCACGTCGGCGGCGGTGGCGGCGAACACCGCGGTCTCCGCGCCGAGGGACGGGGGCGGGCCGGCCGTGCGCACCGAGTCGAGCGCGACCGTGGTCAGGTCGGCCGGCGCCCCCGCCTCGATCCGGCCCGCCTCGGGCCAGCCGAGCGAGGCGTGCCCGTCCTCCGTCGCGGCGCGCAGCAGCGCGGCGGCGCTCCAGTGGCCGCGCCGCAGGGTGCGCAGCCGCTCGTCCAGCTCCACGGCGCGCGCCTCCTCGAACAGGTCCACCACGGCGTGGCTGTCGCTGCCCAGGCTGATCGGCGACCCGGCGCGGGCCAGGCCGGACGCCGGGCCGATGCCGTCGGCCAGGTCCCGTTCGGTGGTCGGGCACATGCAGATCGTGGTGCGCGAGTCGCCGAGCAGGCCGATGTCCTCGCCGGTGAGGTGGGTGGCGTGCACGGCGGAGGTACGCGGGCCGAGCGCGCCGTGGTCGGCCAGCAGCCTGGCGGGCGTGCGCCCGTGGGCGGCCAGGCAGGCCTGGTTCTCGGCGGGCTGCTCCGACAGGTGCGCGTGGAGCGGTGCCTCGCGGTCGGCGGCCCACCGGGCGACGGCGGCGATCTGGCCGGCGGGCACCGCGCGGACCGAGTGGACGGCCGCGCCGATCCGGGCGTGCCCGCGCTCCTTCAGCGCCGACGCCCGCACCGCCCAGGCGTCCGCGTCGCCGTCGGTGAAGCGGAGCTGGTGCCGCTCCGGTGGCGCGCCGAAGCCGGACGACAGGTAGCACGCGTCCAGCAGGGTGATCCGGATCCCGGCCTGGGCGGCCGCCTCGATCAGCGCCTCGCCCATGGCGTTCGGATCGGCGTACGGGGTGCCGCCCGGCGCGTGGTGCAGGTAGTGGAACTCGCCGACGCAGGTGATCCCGGCCAGCGCCATCTCGGCGTAGACCGCCCGCGCCAGCTCCAGGTAGGTGTCGGGGTCGAGCCGGCCGGCGACGTCGTACATGCTGTCGCGCCAGGTCCAGAACGTGCCGGAACCGCGCTGCGCGATGCCGCGCAGGGCGCGGTGGAAGGCGTGCGAGTGCGCGTTGGCCAGCCCCGGGAGGGTCAGCCCGCGCAGCACCTCCGCCCCGGGCGGCGGCACGGCGACCCCCGTCCGGACGGCGGTGATCCGCTCCCCGGCGGTCTCGATCACGACTCCGGAGGCGACCGTCCCGCCGGTCCAGGCGTGCTCGGCGTGGTAGGTGACGGGCGTCACCGGCATGCCAGGCCCTCCAGCACGTCGGTGAGCGCCTCGACGCCCGCCAGGCAGTCGTCCTCGCGGGCGTGTTCGGCGGGGGAGTGGGACACGCCGGTGGGGTTGCGGACGAACAGCATGGCCGTGGGCACCTTCGCGGCCAGGATGCCCGCGTCGTGCCCGGCGCCCGTCGGCAGCACGGGCACCTCGTACGGCCGGCGCGCGGCCAGCAGCCGGACCAGCTCGTCGCGCAGCGCGGGCGCGAAGTCCACCACCGGGGTGAAGGACTCGCGGGCGAGCGTGACCTCCACCCCTTCACGGGCGGCGTGCTCGCGGGCGGCGCTCTCGATCCCGTCGACGACCAGGCCGAGCGCGTCCTGATCGGCGGCGCGGGCGTCCAGCCAGGCCCGCACCAGGCTCGGGATCGCGTTGACGCCGTTCGGTTCCACGCTCAGCTTGCCGAACGTGACCCGCGCGCCCGCCGCGGCGGCCCGTTCCCGCGCGGCCAGGACGGTGGCGGCGTAGGCGGGCATCGGGTCGCGCCGGTCCTCCATCCGGGTGGTGCCGGCGTGGTCGGCCTCGCCGCGGAAGTCGAACCGCCAGCGCCCGTGCGGCCAGATCGACGAGGCCACGCCCACCGGGGAGGCCGTGTCCGCGAGGTGGCGCCCCTGCTCGACGTGCAGCTCGACGAAGACCCCGACGCGGGCGAGCCGCTCGTCGTCCGCGCCGATCGCCTCGGGGTCGTGACCGGCCCGCTCCATCGCCTGCGGCAGGGAGATCCCGTCCGCGTCCCGCAGCCCGGCGGCCCGCTCCGGGGTGAGCTCACCGGCGCTCAGCCGCGAGCCGGCGCAGGCGAGCCCGAAGCGCGCGCCCTCCTCGTCGCCGAAGTTCACGACCGCGATCGGGCGGGAGGGCCGCGCGCCGCGCGCCCGCAGCTCGTCGAGCGCGGCGAACGCCGACACGACACCGAGCGGCCCGTCGAACGCCCCGCCGTCCGGCACCGAGTCCAGGTGCGATCCCGTCACGACCGCGTCGCCCGCCGCCGGATCGCCGAGCCAGGCCCACTGGTTGCCGTTGCGGTCGACCTCGCAGGTCAGGCCGCGCGCCGCCGCCTGCTCGCGGAACCAGTCCCGGCACTCGGCGTCCGCCGAGGTCCAGGCGAAGCGCCGGTAGCCGCCGGAGCCGGAGTGCCGCCCGACCGGCAGCAGCTCCGCCCACATCTCCTGGAACGACGGCGGCATCAGGACTCCTTCATCGGCACGCGCACGCCGCTGTCGAGGGCGACCTGCTCGGCGCGCTCGTAGCCCGCGTCCACGTGCCGGATGACGCCCATGCCGGGGTCGTTGGTGAGCACGCGGCGGATCTTCTCCCCGGCCAGCGCGGTGCCGTCGGCCACGGTCACCTGGCCGGCGTGGATGGAGCGCCCGATGCCGACCCCGCCACCGTGGTGGATCGACACCCAGGAGGCGCCGGAGGCCACGTTGACCATCGCGTTGAGCAGCGGCCAGTCGGCGATCGCGTCGGAGCCGTCGAGCATGCCCTCGGTCTCCCGGTACGGCGAGGCCACCGACCCGCAGTCCAGGTGGTCGCGGCCGATGACGATCGGGGCGCGCAGCTCGCCGCCGGCGACCATGTCGTTGAACCGCTCGCCGGCCCGGTCGCGCTCGCCGTACCCCAGCCAGCAGATCCGCGCCGGCAGGCCCTGGAAGTGCACCTTCTCGCCGGCCAGGCGGATCCAGCGGGCCAGCGGCTCGTTGTCGGGGAACAGCTCCAGGATCGCGCGGTCGGTGGCGGCGATGTCGGCCGGGTCGCCGCTCAGCGCGGCCCACCGGAACGGGCCCTTGCCCTCGCAGAACAGCGGCCTGATGTAGGCCGGTACGAACCCGGGGAAGTCGAAGGCGCGCCCGTAGCCGGCCAGCTTGGCCTCGCCGCGGATGGAGTTGCCGTAGTCGAACACCTCGGCCCCGGCGTCCATGAACCCGACCATGGCCTCGACGTGCCGGGCCATCGACGCCCGCGCCCGCTCGGTGAAGCCGGCCGGGTCCTTGTCGCGCTCGGCGGACATGTCCTCGAACGCCATCCCGAGCGGCAGGTACGCCAGCGGGTCGTGCGCGCTGGTCTGGTCGGTCACCACGTCGATCGGGGCGCCCGCGGCGAGCATGCTCGGCAGCACCTCGGCGGCGTTGCCGAGCAGGCCGATCGACAGCGGGCGCCGGGCGTCCCTGGCCTCGGCCGCCAGCCGCAGCGCGTGCCCCAGGTCGTCGGCGCGCACGTCGAGGTAGCCGTGGTCGAGGCGGCGCTGGATGCGGGACGGGTCGCACTCCACGCAGATCGCGACGCCGCCGTTCATGGTGACCGCCAGCGGCTGGGCGCCGCCCATGCCGCCGAGCCCGGCGGTGAGCGTGATCGTCCCGGCCAGCGAGCCGCCGAACTTCTTGGCCGCGACCGCGGCGAACGTCTCGTACGTGCCCTGCAGGATGCCCTGCGTGCCGATGTAGATCCACGAACCGGCCGTCATCTGGCCGTACATGGTGAGCCCGGCCGCCTCCAGCCGCCGGAACTCCTCCCAGTTGGCCCAGTCGCCGACCAGGTTGGAGTTGGCGATCAGCACGCGCGGCGCCCACTCGTGGGTGGTCATGACGCCGACCGGCCGGCCCGACTGGACGAGCATCGTCTCGTCGGCCTTGAGCGTGCGCAGCGTCCGCTCGATCGCGTCGAAGGAGCGCCAGTCGCGGGCGGCGCGGCCCGTACCGCCGTAGACCACCAGCTTGTCGGGATGCTCGGCCACCTCGGGGTCGAGGTTGTTCTGCAGCATCCGCAGCGCGGCCTCCTGCTGCCAGCCCAGGGTCGTCAGCTCGGTGCCGCGGGCGGCCCGGACCGGGCGTGCGCCTTCCATCGTGTCGGTTTCCTTTCGGTCAGCGGATCGGGGCGGGCTCGGTGGAGGGGTAGATCATCTCGGCGG
Organism: Nonomuraea sp. KM90; assembly: GCF_052246675.1. Lineage (NCBI taxonomy): Bacteria > Bacillati > Actinomycetota > Actinomycetes > Streptosporangiales > Streptosporangiaceae > Nonomuraea > Nonomuraea sp. KM90. The sequence continues at coordinate 24,333 of NZ_JBQQCB010000053.1, forward strand.
GCGGGTTGGAGGTGCGCCTGGCCCAGGGGTAGTAGAGGGCGGCGGTCGCCAGCAGGCCGACGATCCAGGAGATGTCCGCGCCGCCGAGCAACTCGGTGATCGGGCCGGTGTAGAGCTTCTGGGCCAGGAACGGGATCTGGATCAGCACGCCGAAGGCGTAGCAGGTCAGCGCGGGCACGTTCCAGCGGCCGTATCGGCCGGCCGGGTCGTACAGGGCGGGGATGTCCACCCGCTCCTTGGAGATCCGGTAGTAGTCGGTGAGGTTGATGGCGCTCCACGGCGTGAACACCATGAGCAGCACGAGCACGAAGTTCTTGAAGTTGTTCAGGAAGTCGGCGCTGGCCATGATCGCCACCGCGACCGACACGGCCGTGAAGCCGACGATGTAGAGGGCGCGGGCCACCGGTGAGACCCGCGTGCGGCCGTTGAACGCCGTCACGGTCGTCAGCAGGCACATGAAGCCACCGTAGGCGTTGAGCGTGTTGACGGTCAGCTTGCCGACCACGATCACGATGTAGATCAGCAGCGCGACGGCCGCGGGGCCGGCCAGCTCGCCGACGAACCCGACCTGGTCGCCGACGAACGCGCCGCCGGAGACGGCCGCGATCAGCGCGCCCAGCGTCATCGCCCACTGCGAGCCGATCACGCTGCCCGCGAACGTGCTCCAGAACGTGGCGCGCTCGCTGGTCCGGCGGGGCAGGTAGCGCGAGTAGTCGGCGACGTAGGGGCCGAACGTGAGCTGCCAGGCCGCGCCGAGCCCCACGGCCAGCAGGAACGTCGGCGCCTCGAACGGCTTGACACCGACGACCGACCCCACGTCGTACGTGGTGAACACGGCGATCAGCAGGTAGCCCAGGCCGCACACGCCCACCACGGTCGCGATCCTGCCGACGGTGTGGATGAGCCGGTAGCCGGTCACCGCGACGATCGCCGTCAGCGCGCCGAAGATCAGGATGCCGGCGGTCGCGGGCACGTCGAGGATCCGGCCGAGCGCCTGGCCGGCCAGCACGCTGCCGGTCGCGGCGAAGCCCAGGTACATCAGCACGACCAGCACGAGCGGCACGACCGCGCCGAGCACGCCGAACTGCGCCCGGCTGGAGATCATCTGGGGCAGGCCGAGCCGCGGGCCCTGGGCGGAGTGCAGCGCCATCACGATGCCGCCCAGGACGTTGCCGATGAGCAGGGCGATGATCGCCCAGAGGGCGTCGGCGCCGAAGACGACGGCGAGCGCGCCGTCCACGATCGCCGTGATCTGCATGTTGGCACCGAACCAGAGGGTGAACTGGCTGCGCGGCGTGCCGTGCCGCTCGGCGTCGGGGATCACGTCGATCGTCCGGCGCTCCACGGCGGGGCCCGCGCCCGGGGGTTGGTCGTGATTCATGGCGGTCCGCCTCTCGCGCGTCATGCGCCCTGGGGGATCAGGGGTTGGAGGAAATGTACAGTCCTGTATATACAGCTCGCTACCCTGAGGGGAAGATAAACTTCGGGCCATCGGCCCGGAGACCTCCTCCGTCCCGCCGTCCCCCTACCCCGAGGATCGCCAGGCCATGGTGCCCATCACGGTGGTCGAGGCCGAACTCGCCGCCCAGTTCCAGCAGGTCGGCCCCGCCTCGGCGCCGGCGTACGAACGGGTCAAGAACCTCATCGCGGCCGGCGTACGGTCCGGGCGGTGGTCGGACGGCCAGCAGCTCCCGTCGGAGCACCAGCTCGTCAGCGCGCTCGGCCTGTCCCGCATGACGATCAACCGGGCGCTGCGCGAGCTGACCCACGAGGGCCTCATCGTGCGGCGGGCCGGGGTGGGCACGTTCGTCGCCACTCCCAAGGCCGCCTCGGCGCTGCTGCAGGTCAGGAACATCGCCGACGACGTGCGCCGGCACGGGCACCGGCACCGCACCGAGGTCGTCCACGTGCGCGAGGAGCCCTCCGAGGTGGCCGACCCGGCGCTGCGCGCCGTGGCGGGGCCGACCGTGTTCCGCTCGCTCATCGTGCACTTCGAGGACGACACGCCCATCCAGCTCGAGGATCGCCTGGTCAACCCCGCCGCCGTCCCCCACTACCTGGAGCGCGACTTCACCCGGCAGACCCCGCACGCCTACCTGAACGAGGTGGCCCCGCTCACCCGCGGCGAGCACATCGTCGAGGCGGTGCTGGCCGACCCCACTGAGCGCCGCCTGCTGCGCATCGCCCGCCACGAGCCGTGCCTGCTCGTCCGCCGCCGCACCTGGTCCCACGACGTCCTGGTGAGCTCGGCCCGCCTCCTCCACCCGGGCTCCCGCCACCGGCTCGAAGGCTCCTTCGGCGCCGACTGAGCGCTCGCCACCGGCACCCGTTGACGGTGCTGTCAGGAACCCTGGGCGCGCACCGACAGCGCGTGACGGAAGACGTCGCGCGGGTCCCAGCGCGCCTTCACCCGCTGCAGCCGCGCGTAGTTCGCCCCGTAGTAGATCGTCGACCAGGGTACGCCGGAGGTGTTCCACCGCGGGTCGGCGTGGTCGGTGTCCGGGTAGTTGACGTACGCGCCGCCGCAGTTGCCGCCCGGCACCGGCACCCCGCCCGTGGCCGCGAACGTCCGCTGGTGCAGCCGCCGTACCCACTCCAGGTGCGCCGCTCCGTCCTGGTCCTCCGGCCAGCTCACCAGGTGGATCATCTTGAGCACCGACTGGCGCTCCACGGTCGCGGTCGCCTCCGGCCTGACCCGGTTCACCTGCCCCCCGTACGACAGGAGCCAGAGCAGGCCGGTCGAGGAGATCTCCCCGCCGGTGGTCAGAGCCTCGTACGCCACGTCCGCCTGCTCGTCGGTCAACGCCTTGCGCAGGTAGGCCGACTTGCCCTTGTACCGGCCGCTCTCCGACTCCGCGCCCAGCGACAGCGTACGAACGGCCTGGAACCACGGGTCACGCTCCAGCGGCGGCACGAAGACCTCGGGCGTGACCCCCTCGGCCACGGCGGCGAAGTGCTCACGCAGGAGCCGCTCGGCGCCGGGCACGTCCGCGTCGATCTGCGCCGGCAGGATGATCCCGCCCGGATCGGCGCCGGTCTGGCGGCCGGGCACCAGCAGGGAGCCCCACAGGGAGGCGTGCGGGCTGCCCGGGGAGCTGTTGCGCTCGTGCCACCCGGCGTAGTTGCCCAGCAGCCGGCGGAACGACTCCTGGGTCATGCCGTTCCAGGACCAGACGGCCACGCCCGACAGGACGGTGGCGGGCGGCCGGGGAAGCAGCTCGGCCGGGTCGTCGTCGCGGGCGCCGGGATCGCGCAGCCAGTAGCGGGTCACGATGCCGAAGTTCCCGCCGCCGCCACCGGTGTGCGCCCACCACAGGTCGTGGTTCGGGTCGGCCGGGTTCCTGGTCGCGACCACCGCGCGGGCCCGGCCGGTACGGTCGACCACCACGACCTCGACCGCGTCCAGGTAGTCGACGGTCAGCCCGTCGCGCCGGGACAGCGGCCCGTACCCGCCGCCCGCGATGTGGCCCCCGGCGGCCACGCCCCCGCACTGGCCGCCGGGAATGGTGACGCCCCAGCCGAAGTAGAGCGTGCGGTAGGCCTGCATGAGCGTGGCCCCGGCCTCGATGGCGAACGCGCGGCGCCGCTCGTCGTAGTACACCTCCGACAGCTCGCACAGGTCGATCACCACCTGCGTGCCGTCGCCCACGAAGTTCTCGTAGCAGTGGCCGCCGCTCCGCACGGTGACACGCCGGCCGGCGCGGACCGCCTCGTTGACGGCGGCCACGACCTGCTCCGTGGAGCCGGGGACGCAGAAGTAGTCGGGCTCGGCGCGGAAGCGCTGGTTCGTCCGGCGTACCGCCAGGTCCTCGTAACGGGGGTCGCCGCGTCGTACGATCACCGGGCCGAACTCCGGGGCTCCCGCGTCGGCCGGAGCGGCCCACGCGGTGCCCACGGCCGGCGTGAGCCCGGACGCCACGGACGCCACGGACGCCACGGTCGCCCCGCCGACCGCCGCCGCCCCGCCGAGGAGCCCGCGACGTGTGATCTCGCTCATGCTGATCCTCGATCCCCTGGTGTGAGTCCAAAACATGCACCCACGACGCTAGAAGTGGGGATATGGCGGGACAATGCAGGCAGCCGTACGGCAGGGGTGGACCTAGGTACACCGCGGCTCTTCACCTGGCCGGGGGCGGGTGAGGTGGTTCCAGCGCTCCAGGCGGATGCGGTAACGGCGGCGCTGGTAGGCGTAGAACAGGCCGAAGTGGAGCGCGGCCGCGCCGAGGCCGAGCACGACGGCGAGCGGGACGGCGCCCCCGAGCACCGAGGCGAGCAGGGCGGTGCCGGCTCCGGCGACGACGCTGTTGATGGCCGCGACCATGCTGGCGATGGTGAACAGGCCGACGAGCCTGTCGTGTCGCGGCACCGGGACGAGGTCGGCCATCGCTTCGGCGGCCTCGCCGGCCTGGTCGTCCCACATGAGGATGTAGCGCGGCGCCTGCGGGCTGAGCCCGCGGTAGTAGGCGCGGATGCGGGCGATGGCGCTGCGCAGGTGCATGTTCTGCAGGCCGGTGTCGACGAGGCGGACAGTGGTGAACAGCCCGAGGACGAACACGACGGGCAGGACGGTGGCGGCAAGGGGGGTGAAGGCGCTGGTCCGGGCGGTGAAGCCCATCGCGACCAGCGAGCTGGACAGGGCCATCACGTAGAGGGTGGCCCGCGAGGATTCCTCGCTGGTGGCGGTGGAGGCCGCGGTTTGCAGGACGAAATGTTCGGTGGTGAGCGCGGTCATGAGTGCTGCGGGGTCGTCGTCCTTCATGCGTCCTCTCTCCCCCGCGGGCGACGCTCCTGTCAAGGGCCGGCGGGAAGGGGCGCCGTCGGCCGGCTGCCTCCTGCGCCGCACCGGCTCCGGGCCCCTTGACCAATCATCTTGACCAACGTATTAACGCCCTATGCGAAGATCCGCGTCAGGGCGCGATCTCCTGTTGATCGCGTCCGGCTCGGATCCGAGTCCGCGACGACATCCCGCGGCGCCCTCGCGGCATGCGCGCAGCACAGGCGAGCGGCCCCGCGCCGGCCCGCACCCGGTCCGGCGGCCCTGCGCCCGGCCCGCACCCGGTCCGTCACGGTGGCCACGCCGGATGATCTTCCAGGCCGAAGCGTGAACCAGTGGAGGGAAATCCCCGATGTCGCGCCCCCCGATTCCTCCTGACGCATTCGCATCGATCTCCCGCCGGGCCGTCCTGACGGGCGGCGCCGGTGCCGCCCTCGCCGCCGCGATCACCCCGGTCACCGCGTCACCGGCGCGGGCCGGCGCAGCGGGCGGCAGGGGCCGGGCGTCCGTCACGTCCGGCACCGGCTTCGCCGTCGCGCCCTCGCCCGACGGCCGCCGGCTGGCCCTCGACCTGCTCGGCGTTCTGTGGGTCTGCTCCGCCTCCGGTGGCACCGCCCGCCGGCTCACCAGCGACCTGTACGACATCGCCCAGCCCGACTGGTCCCCGGACGGGTCCGCCATCGTGTTCCAGTCGTACCGCGACGGCGTCTTCAACCTGTGGACGATCCGCCCCGACGGGTCCGCGATCAAGCAGCTCACCACCGGCCCGTACGATCACCGCGAGCCCCGGTACAGCCCCGACGGGCGCACCATCGCCTACTCGTCCGACGCCGGCGGCAGCTACGGGATCCACCTGCTCGACGTCGCCACCGGAGCGACCCGCGTCCTGGCGGACACCTCCAGCGAGGAGTACGAGCCGGCCTGGTCACCCGACGGGACCAAGCTCGCCTTCGTCGTCGCCGACACCAGGATCGACGTCATCGACGTCGCCACCGGCGCGCGCGACACCGCGGTCACGGTCCCCGCCGGCCAGGTCATCCACCAGCCGTCCTGGCTGCCGAACGGGACAGACCTCGCCTACCATCTCTTCCACGCGGGCAGGAACGACCTGGCCGGCACCGCGGGCACGCTCGTCACCGGCGAGGAGGTCTTCCCGTTCCGGGCCCGGTTCGCGCCTGACGGGCGCTACTTCTACACCTCCGCCGGCACCATCCGGACCCGCCGCCTCGGCTCCGCCTCCGCCGGCACCGTCGGTTTCACCGCCGCGCTGACCACGACCACGCCGAAGTACGAGAAGAAGGTCCGCGTGTTCGACGCGCCCGGGTCGTTCCCCGTCGTCGGGATCGGCAGCCCGGTGGTGTCGCCGGACGGGTCCACCGTCGCGTTCCGCGCGCTCAACGACATCTACCTGATGCGCATCGGCGACACCCCTCGGCCGCTGTTCCGTGACCGGTGGTGGAAGGCCGACCCGGACTTCTCCCCGGACGGGCGGCGGCTGGCCTTCGTCACCGACCGCACCGGCACCCTGAACATCTGGGTTCGTGACCTGGGCACGGGCACCGACCGGCAGCTGACCCACCTGACCGACTCCGCCGCCCTGTCGGTCCGGTGGTCGCCTGACGGGACGGAGATCGCCTACCTGGACCAGGACGGCGCTCTGTGGGTGCTGGACGTCGCCACCGGCGACCTGCAGAAAGTCTTCGACGCCACCTTCGAACCGGGCAGGCCGACGTGGTCACCCGACGGCAGGACGATCGCGCTGGCGGCGGTCGTGCCGTACTCGCGCCGTTACCGCGAGGGGCTGTCCAAGATCCTGCTCGTCGACCGCGCCACCGGCGCCGGCACGTACGTCGACCCCGCGCCGCACCGGTCCTTGCAGACCCGTGGTGACGACGGGCCTGTCTGGTCGCCGGACGGCACCATGCTCGCCTTCGCCATGGAGTCGCTCCTGTGGGTCCTGCCGGTGGACCGGGCCGGGCGGCCCACCGGGCGCGCCCGTCAGGTCACCCGGGAGGTGTCCGACGCCCCGGCCTGGGCGGGTGACTCCCTGGTCTATCTGAGCGGCGGGCGGCTGCGCAGCGTACGCGTCGGCGGCGGGTCCGCCCGCTCCATCCCGGTCCGGCTGACCTGGCGCAACGACACCGGCCCCGACCAGGTCGTGATCCACGCCGGGCACATGTGGGACGGCGTCTCCGCGACCGTCGCCCGTGACGTCGACATCATCGTACGAGGCCAGCGCATCGCCGCGGTCGAGCCGCACCGGGAAGGACGGCGCGGCACCCTGGTCGACGCCAGAGACAGGTTCGTCATGCCCGGCCTGATCGACATCCACCACCATCGGGAGATGCAGGGCTACGCCTACGGCTCGCGGCAGGGCCCACTGTGGCTCGCCCTCGGCGTCACCACGACCCGCTCGCCCGGCTCGCCCGCGTACCACATGGTCGAGGAACGCGAGTCGGTGCAGTCCGGCGCCCGGCTCGCGCCGCGTTACCTGGGCACCGGCGAGGCCATCGACGGGGCCCGCGTCTACTACAACTTCATGCGGCCGACGTTCTCCCACGACCAGTTGCGGCTGGAGCTCGAGCGGGCCGCCGGCCTCGACTACGACCTGATGAAGTGCTACGTACGGCTGCCGGTCGCCTGGCACAAGGAGGTCATCGACTGGGCCCACCGCCACGGCAAGCCGGTCAGCTCGCACTACCACTACCCGGCGATCGCCATGGGCGGCGACCAGACCGAGCACATCGGCGCCACCAGCCGGTTCGGGTATTCACGCACCGTCACGAACGTCGGCTCCGCCTATTCGGACGTCATCGCCATGTTCAACGCCTCGAAGATGGCCAGAACCCCCACCCTGTTCAACTCCACCGCCCTCTACCGGGACGACGCCTCGCTGGCCGGCGACGAACGGGTCCGCCGGCTCTACCCGAACTGGCGGATGGCGCAGCTGAGGGCAACGGTCGCCTCGGCGCAGAACGCCGACCCGGCGGTGATCAAGGTGACCCTCACGAACCTGGCCAACCAGGTCGCGCAGCTGGCGGCGATGATCCGCGGCGGCGGCGTCGTCACCGTCGGCACCGACGCACCCATCGATCACCTCGGGGTCAGCCTGCACATGAACCTGCGCGCCATGGTCAGGTACGGCCTGACCCCGCGGGAGGCGCTCACCGCCGCCACCAGCACGACCGGCACCCACCTCGGCCAGCCGCTGGGCAGGATCGCCAGAGGCATGTACGCCGACCTGGCCATCGTCGACGGCGATCCGCTGTCCCGCATCGAGGATGCCGCGAACGTCACCGCCGTCGTCGTCGGCGGGAGGCACCACACCGTCGAGCAGCTCCTCGCGCCCTACCCGTCCGCCACCACCACCGACCAGCCCGCCCCCGCCCCTTCCGGCAGGGTCAAGGCCCGTGTCCCCGTCCACCCGAGCACCGCGGGCCATTGGTGGAACAACCCGGACGAGCTGGGGAGAGCCCGTACGTCCTGCTGCCACGACCACTGAGGCGCGCCGCGGCGGGACCGGCAGGAGCCGGGCGACGCGGCGGCCCGGTGGGCCGCCGCGTCGCGGCGCAGGTGCATGCGGCGGGAGCGGCCTTTCCGGTCGTTCCGGTCTGTGCGGCGGGAGCGGCCTTCCCGTCTTTCCCGTCCTTCCGATCTATACTCCCAGTCGGACTCCGCCAGCTCGCCGGTCAGCTCCACCCTCGGCCCCTGCCCCTCCGGATCCGGCAGATCGACCTCCGATCCTAGGCAAACCATCCCCGACCGCCCGAACCGGCCGTCGCCCGGGTGGTCACGCCGACTTGGGGGTCCATCCGGGGTCGCGACCGGCGAGGCCGAGCGCGCGGTCGAACGGTGGTGCGTCCTCGGGGACCTCGACCACCGGTCCGAAGAGCCCTTCCCGCCCGGCCGCCTGCTCCGGTGCGGCGGCCGCCGTGGTGAACTCCAGGACGGCCGCGGTGTCGGCCGGGCTGCACGTGAACGGCTGGCCGGTCGCGCGGGCCAGGTCCCAGCCGTGCAGGACCAGCTCGTCCAGGGCGACCACGGCGATCTGCGCGGCGGGCATCGTCACGCCGCCGGCCTCGGTCATCCCCTCCCAGGCCTTCGGGTCGCGCCAGGACTCCACCAGCTCATCGAGCCGCTTCGGGAGCAGCGTGCGCCACTCCGGATCGAGCTGCGCGGCACCCGCCGCGCCCTGCCCCGACCCGGCCTCGGACGGGGTGGTCTTGCGGGCCGCCCACGTGAACGCCAGCGACAGGCCCATGATGTGGTCGAGCAGTCCGGCGACCGGGGTGCCGGCGCACGGCGTCGGATCGCCCAGCCGATCGTCGGTCACGCCGTCCAGCAGGCGCACCACCTCGCGGGCCGCGGACTCCAGATCGATCTTGGACATGGTGGTTCCTCTCCGTAGGGCATCGCTCCACCGTGGAGACTCCTCAGGATCGGAAAAGTAATCGACGGCTCCGACAATTTCCCCCGCGTGACGCCGCCTACGCTGGGTGCTGTGATCGACGATGACGGAAACCGGGCCGCCCGCGTCGAGGACGTGCACGAGCTGGCATCGGCCATGCCGCACGTGACCGTCGAGCACGGGACCGGCGACAATCCGATCTACCAGGTGGGCGGGAAGTCGTTCGTCTTCTTCCGCAACCCACGGCCGGACGCGGCCGACCCGGACACCGGTGAGCGCTATGCGGACGTGATCGTTTTCTGGGTCGAGTCCCAGGCGGACAAGCAGGCGCTGGTGCAGGACGAGACATCCCCGTTCTTCACCACCCCGCACTTCGACGGTCACCCGTCGGTGCTGCTGCGGGCGAGCCGGATCGGCGAGCTCACCCGCGACGAGCTGGCCGAGGTGGTCCAGGACGCGTGGCTGTCCCGCGCGTCGGCGCGCAGGGCGACAGCCTGGCTCCGCGCACATCCGCCGCGGTGACGTGGGCGCTGCCCGCCCCGGGCCGCGCCGTCGTCATGAGGGGCTGGTCACACGGTTCCGCCCTCGCCATGGGAGAGGCCGATCACACGGTTCCGCCGTTCGCGTACGCGGCGAGACCGTCGGCCATACGCTGCATGAAACGGGTCAGGTACCACCGCCAGAAGCCACCCGAGAGCGGCAGCTTGGGGTCGAAGGTGGCGTACCAGGAGATGTCGGTGCCCCCTCCGGGTGCCGGCGCGAGATCGATGGTCCCGCGGTAGGAGCGGAAGGGCCCTCCCAGGGTGTCGTAGACGAACCGCCGGTCGGTGACCAGTTCGACGATCCGCTCCCGGGCGACGTTGCGGCCGGTGCGGAAGATCCTGGTGTCGCCGACCTGCTGCCGGTCCCCGGGGTCGCCGTCCTCGACGTCGGCGGAGTCGATCGGCGACCACAACGGCCAGGTGGCCGCATGGGTGAGCGCCGCGAAGACGGCATCGGGAGCAGCCTGCGAGCGCGCGGTCACGTCATAGGAGTACGGCATGTGCCCCAACGTAGGCACCGCCGCCCACCAGGGACATGCGCGCGATTGCCGAGGATCGATCAGTTCTTGCGGTACGCCGAGGGCCGGACGCCGGTCTGCCGCAGGAATGCCGACGACAGCGCTCCCGGACTGCCGAACCCGCACCGCCCGGCGATCTGCTCGATGCTGAGGGAACTGGTGGACAGCAGCCGCCGCGCCCGCTCGATCCGCAACCGGGTGAGGTACCGGTGTGGTGTCTCGCCGGTGGCCTCCCGGAAGACGCGGACGAAGTGGTACACGCTCAGGTGGACCTCGGCGGCGACGGTGGCCAGCGTCAGAGGCTCCGCCAGGCGCTCCCGCATGATGGCGACGGCCGCCCGGACGGCGGCGTGCTCGGGACCGGGCAGGCGCTCGTTCCTGCCGCGGGTCAGCAGGTGCGTGGCGAGGAACGCCGCGGCGGACTCCGCGTACAGGTCGCTGAGGCCGCTGGTGCCCGGCAGCGAGCGCAGAAGCTGTTCGACCACCGGGTCTCCCGCCATCAGGGCGGCGGACAGCGCCTCGAAGTCGGGCTCGGGACCGCCCAGCGCTCCGGCGGCCTGCCGGACGGTCGGCGAGGGGATGTGCACCTGGACGGTGCTCAACCCGGACGCCGCCCGGTAGCTGAGCGCGGCGGCGCGGCCGGGGACCATGAGCTCCAGATGCCCCGGGACCCAGCGACGCCGGACGGGTTTGCCGCCGGCGCGCATCCGTATGTCCGCGTTCCCGGCGACACAGAGCACGAGATGCAGGTCGGACACCGCGGGGAGCGGAAGGTGCTCGGCCTCGGGCGCATGGGTGAAGCTCTGCACGAGCAATGCTCGCCAATCCGACTCGTCCCAGCTGTTGTACGTGTGCCGCACGTACGCCGGTGTGTCGAACTCGGCATAGGGCGCCAGATCGAAGCCGGGCGAGTCGAACACCCTGCGAATCTAGCCGGGGACTCTCAGGCGGTGGCGCCGCCGCGGATGTCATCGCCGAAGGCGGCGGCCAGTGCCTTCGCGATCAGGCCGGGCAGGTCGGTCCGCCCGTCGTCCTCGGCCCAGCGCATCAGCGCCGTGTGCAGGGCGGCCAGGCAGGCGCTGGCCGCCACCTGGACGCGGAACGCCGTGCCGGGGTCGGTGGCATCGCCCCCGAGGGCGTCGGCGATCGCCTGCTGAAGGGCGTACTGGTTGTCCAGGTGCCTGGCCCGCAAGGCCGGGGTCGAGATCATCAGCCGCAGGCGGGCGAGCAGGAACTGCTTACCCGCCGGGTCGTCCCCCTGGCCGTCACCGGTCAGCGTCGCGGCTGAGTCGATGAGCGCGCTGCCGATGCGGCGGACCAGGGGCTGCTCGGCGGACGAGGCGACGATCCGCTCGGCGACGAGCCGGGCGTGCTGGTCGACCAGCACCAGGTCCTCCTTCGTGGGGAAGTGCCGGTAGACGGTCATGGGGGACACGCCCGCGGCTTCGGCGACGTCGGTCATGGTCGTGGCGTCGTAACCGCGCTCGGTGAACAGCCGCACGGCGTGCAGCTGGATCGTGCGCTGCGTCTCGGTTCGCCGCTGCGCTCGCAACGTTGAGTGTTGATCGGGCATGTGGTAGACACTACCGCATTGATATAGATTACCAATTCGGTAGTGACTAACAGAATGGTGGTGGGCATGAGCGACCTGACCGGCAGGACGGCCCTGGTGACCGGAGCGTCGCGCGGCATCGGGCGGGCGATCGCGGTCCGGCTGGCGGCGAAGGGGGTGACGGTCATCGTGCACTTCGGCACGGACAAGGACGGCGCGACGGCCACGGTCGGCGAGATCGAACGTGCCGGTGGCGCCGCGTTCGCCGTCGGGGCGGAGCTGGGCGTGGACGGCGACGTCGAGACGCTGTTCACGGGAGTCGAGGCCGGCCTGGCCGGGCGGCCGCTCGACATCCTGGTCAACAACGCGGCGGCCCCGCCCGCCGGCCCGCTCGGAGCCACGACGCGGGCGGAGTTCGACCACCTCTTCGCGGTCAACGTACGGGCGCCGTACTTCATCGTCCAGCGAGCGTTGCCGCTGCTCCGCGACGGTGGGCGCATCGTCACGATCTCGTCCGTGGCCACCCGCATGGCCAACCCCGCCCAGACCTCGTTCGCCATGACGAAGGGCGCGGTCGAGACGATGAGCATGACCCTGGCCAACGAGCTCGGGGCCCGCGGGATCACGGTGAACGCGGTCGCTCCCGGCGCCACCCGGACCGCCACCAACGGACCGGCCTTCGAAGCGCCGGGCCTGGCCGAACTCATCGCCGGGTCGACGGCGCTCAACCGCCTGGGGGAGGCCGACGACGTGGCCGACGTCGTCGCGTTCCTCGCCTCCGACGCCGCCCGCTGGATCACCGGCCAGGTCATCGACGCCAGCGGCGGCCTGTTCCTCGGACCACGCGCCTGATCCCTTGACTTGACCTGGTCTTCTCTAGGCGCGTCGAGCACCGTCCTCCGCAGGAGTCGTATCCAACAGGAAGGTCTCGACCGCGTCCACGAATTGGCGTGGTCTGAACATGTGGATCACGTGGTTGGCGTGAATCTTCCTGTACTGGCTGTGCGGCACCAACTGCTTGATCCGGGTCGCGTCGTCGTCGTCCATCGCGCCGATGAGACCGTGCGCGGGCAGGCGGCGCCAGTCGGCGTGGAGCACCAACAGCGGGCAGGAGACGCGGGAGAGGGCGTCGGCGTGGTCGAGCCCGTCGTAGAAGCGGCCGTCGACGAAGGCCCGCGCGAAGTCCGGGTCGAACATGGACAGCGACTTGAACAGGAGGCGTAGGTTCCGGGGAAAGAAGCGGATGTCCACCGGCCGGCCGGGATGGCGGGTCTGGAAGGCCCGGATGCGTCTGGACAGGAACGATACGAACCAGTCCGGGACGCTTCGCTCGCGCGTCTCGGAAACCGGCAGGGTCAGGCCGCGAAGGTAGTCGGCCAGGTCGCGGTCGCGCAGGTTTCCGAGGGTTTCCACGAGGTGTCGCAGTCCCTGGTACACGTAGCGATCGCGGTCGCGGAAGCGGGGCATCTCGGCCGAGAAGACCGGGGCATCCTCAAGGATCACGGCGGCGACCCGATCGGGGATGTTGGCCGCGCACCAGAGTGCGACCAGCCCGCCGGAGGAGTTGCCGGAGATGACGGCCGGGGCCCGTACGACCTCGGTCAGGAAGGCGGTCATGTCCGCGCCGAGGTGCCGCCACGAGTAGGCGCCGGGGGTCCAGGTCGACTTGCCGTGGCCACGTACGTCGACCGCGTAGACCCGCCACCGGCGTGACAGCGGCCGCAGGACCCGCTGGTAGCTTTCCCAGGTCCCGGTCTGCGCCGGCACCAGGACCAGCGGGGGACCCGTGTCCGGACCCTCGACGTAGTTGATCCGCAGAGTCCCGGTGTCGAACTGGCGCTCGTGGAAGCCGGCGTCCCGGACGGCTCGGATGCCGATCGTCCCGGACTGGTCCTCGTAGGGGTTGCGGTACTGCTGCGTGTTCATGGTCGCTCCTCGTCGGTACGGCCTGGAGTGGCGGTGGCTGCCGGGCTCTGCGGGGTCCCGGACGACATGAGCTCAATCAGTTCCAGCAGGGCAGTGGTCAGCGCGTCGCGTCCCTGCGGGCTCATCCGGCCCAGGATCGCGGCGAACCTGTCCGTCGACCTCCGGTCCACCGCGCTCAGCATCTGCTCGGCGTCGTCGGTGAGTTCCAACCGGACCCGCCGGCGATCCTCCTGGTCGGGCACGTGCCGCAGCAGCCCGGCGCGGACCAGCCGGTTCGCCAGGGCGGAGGCCGCCGCGAGTCGCTGTCCGAGGCTCTCGGCCAGCTCCGACACCGTGCAACCGGATCGCCGCCGGACGGCGAACAGGGCACGCAGTTGCGGCATCGTGAGGTCGAGTTCCAGCCAGGCGTCCTGCTGCTGCAGGACCAGGCCGCGCAACTGTCCCGCGAGCCGTGCTACGTCGAGATCACGACCATCTTTACTCTCCATAGGGAAGATAGTCTACATCGCGTTGAGTATTCTGCTCCATGCCTCCACACCGCCGACAGTCGCGGCTGGACAGCAGGCGGGCAGGCACGCAGGCGGGCGACCGCGGCCCGCGGCCCGCGGCCACTGCCAGGCGTGCGTGCCACGGGCGAGGCCGGCCAGGTGACGGGCCGGTCAGATCGGATGCCGGGTGGTCTGCCCGCGGGGAGCGCCGTGGGCGAGCAGCCGGTCGGCGGCCCACCGGCCGTTGAAGGCCGCCGAGTCGGTCCAGGGGAAGCCGAGGTAGTCGCCGGCCAGCAGCACCGCGTCCGCTGGGCTCACCCCGGCGCGGTACGCGGTCACCGCCCGCGTGTGTCCGACCGGGACCGAGGGCATGGCCTGGTCCCACCGGACGACGCGAGCGTCGGTGACCCGGCCGGCCAGCCCCGGCAACAGGGGTGCGAGGGCGTCGACCGCGGCGCCGCGGACCATGGGGTCGGCGGCGGCTCGCAAAGCTCTGGCGGCGGACGGGCGAAGCATCACCGTGAGCACGTCACCGCCGGAGGTGCTGGAGTCCGCCCGGGACAACACCGCGACCGCGGCCGGCGCGCTCGCCTCGTGCGGGTCGGCGAGGATGCCGTAGGCGCCGCCGAGTTCCTCGGGGGAGAGCGGTTCGCGCAGAGCCAGTCCGACCAGCAGCCCAGGGCTGTAGGGCACGGCCAGGACGGACCGTTCTCGTGGGGTTGGGGCGGCGAGGATCGCCGCGGTCGGGCGTGCCGGGGTGGCCAGGACGACGGCGGGGACGCGCAACCGTCCCCGGGAGGTGTCCAGGACGGCGCCGGCGCCGTCGTCGCGCGCCACCCGTTCCACCCGCACGCCGTACTCGACGTCCAGGCCGGACGCCAAGGCCGACGTCAGGCGGCCGAGGCCGCCGCGCACGGTCATGGCCCGGGCGCGGCGCGCGGTGAAGCCCGTCAGCGAAGCGGCGAGGGCGGCGCCGGTTCCGGCCAGGTCGAGGAAGTACAGGCCCAGTACGGTCGGGGCGAGCAGCCGGTCGGTCAGCCCCCTGCCGAAGTGGGCCACGGCCCACGCGTGACCGTCGAGGCCGTCGAGGTCGGCCCAGTGTCCCAGGTCCTCGAGGCGCCGGTCGGCCAGTCGCCGGGTCCGCATCGCACCGCGGACGGCCGGGGGGATGTCCCGGGCTCGCAGCACGCCGCCGCTGAGCAGCGACGCGGGGCGGTCGGTGGCGAAGCCCCGCAGCCGGCCGCCGGTGAGGATCGCCGTTCGCCCGGACACCGGCACCACCTGGCCGGCGAGGCCGGAGGCCGCCAGCAGGTCAGGGATGACGGCGTACCCGGTGGACAGGAACTGCGCGCCACACTCCATCGGCCCCGCGTCCAGGTCCAGCGTGGACATCCGGCCACCCGGCCGGCGTTCGGCTTCGAGCACGGTCACCTCGATCCCGGCGCCGGCGAGCCGGTGGGCGGCCGTCAGCCCGGCGATGCCGGCACCCACCACGACCACCCGTCCGGTATCGCCGGTCATCCGTGCGCGCCTTCGGCCCGTCCCGCTGGTCCGGCCGGCGGCGGGAGCCGGTTCACGAGATCGTCGTCCTCGACGCGCAGGGTGTCGATGGCGGCCCGGCTTCCTGCGGTGAGGTCCACCCCGAGCGCCTGCAGCATCACCACGAGCGCGCCGTCGGCGAGGTTGCGCGCCAGGCCGTCCGTCCCTGCGTCCGTCAGTCGTGCGGCTTCCGCCAGGACGCCGGAGATGACGGCGCGGCAGCGCGCTGCCACCGTCTCGTCCCTGCGGGCGGTGGCGCATGCCTGCAACCACAGGCCGGTGATGACTCCGTCGGTGAGCATCCTCCGGAAGCCGGTGCGCATCGCGGGCAGCGGATCGTCCGGGGAGGTCGCCGCGGCCTGCCGGAAGACCTCCCGTACCTGTCGTTCCAGCTCGTCGAGGCAGGCCAGGAAGAGTGCTTGCTTGCTGCCGAACAACCGGAAGACGTACGGCTGCGACACCCCGATCTCGTCGGCGACCTGTTGGATCGACGAGGTCGTCAGCCCGTGGTCGGCGAAGACCCGCATGCCGGCCGCGATGGCCTCCGCGCGTCGTTGGTTCGCGGTGCTGTGTCGCGCTTTCATAGCCACATCATCACACAGTAACCACTTACTAACAGCAGCGCCACCGGCCTTTCATTGAGGTCTATGTCACTCTGCAGAATGTTGTTAGTAAGTACTTAATAGCTTCATGATGCACCCATGGGAGCCATGCGGGTACACCACCTCAACTGCGGCACGATGCATCCCGCCGGCCGACGCCTGACCAACGGGACGGGCGGCCTGTTCGCGGCGGCGACCCTGGTCTGCCACTGCCTGCTGGTGGAGACCGACCAGGGGCTGGTCCTGATCGACACCGGATTCGGCACGAGCGATCTCCAAGACCCGGTCGGGTCACTGGGCACGCGGTTCCTCCGGTTCACCCGGCCCGCGTTCGACCCCCGCGAGACGGCGGTGCGCCAGGTGACCCGGCTCGGCTACCAACCGGCCGACGTGCGGCACATCGTGCTCACTCACCTCGACCCCGATCACACCGGCGGGATCAGCGACTTCCCGTGGGCCACGGTGCACCTGCACGCCCGCGAGCACGAGGCGGCCATGCTCCGCCCGACCAGCGGTGAGCGGCGCCGCTACCGGCCGAACCAGTGGGCGCACGGGCCGGCCTGGGAGACCTACGACGAGATCGGGGGCGAGGACTGGTTCGGCTTCACGGCGGTACGCCGGCTCACCGGCCTGCCTCCGGAGATCCTGCTGATCCCCCTCGCCGGGCACAGCCGCGGGCACTCCGGCGTCGCGGTCGACATGGGTGAGACCTGGCTGCTGCACGCCGGGGACGCCTACTTCTTCCACGGCGAGATCGATTTAGGGCGTGTATTTGGTTGTGATCAATCTGCGGGATCCGCCCTCGTTTCGGGGTCCGATCCGGTAGATCGTTTTGCGTGACGCGAGTGCAATTGACGGATGTGGAGTGGGAGTTCATCGAGCCCTACCTGCCGATCGGTGGGTTCGGCCCGTACCCCGAGCGGCTGCGGCAGCAGTTCGAGGGCGTGATCTGGCGGTTCCGGACGGGCGGGCAGTGGCGGGAGATGCCGGTGGAGTTCGGTGCCTGGTCGACAGTCCACAACCGCTTCCGGCAGTGGAGGGACGCCGGTGTCTTCGAAGCTCTGCTGGAGGGCATGATCGCGGAAGCCGCAAAGCGGGGCGAGGTGGACTTGTCCCTGGTCAGCGTGGACTCCACCACCGCGCGGGCTCACCACGACGCTGCCGGGATGCACCTCGACCCAGATGTCGTCACCGCCCTGGAGAAGGCCGCCGAGGAGGAGAAGGCCCGGCAAAAGGGGGCGGCTCGGAAGGAGACGGGCAGAGCAGCGCAGAGGACCCCGAGAGGGAAGAACGACGGCGCATCCGGTGCCGGCGCAAGCTCCGGTTGAAGGCCGCCCTGCTCGGACGATCGAGGGGCGGGCAGACCAGCAAGGTCCACCTCGCCGCCGATCGCAGGTGCCGTCCGCTGGCGTTCGTGCTGACCGCGGGACAGGCCGCCGATAGCCCGCAGTTCATCCCCGTGCTCAACAAGGTACGCATCCGCGGGCCCATCGGCCGTCCGCGTACCAGGCCTGACCGGGTCGCCGCGGACAAGGCCTACTCCTCCCGCGGCAACCGCGCCTACCTCCGCAAACGCCACATCAAAGCCGTCATCCCGGAGAAGAAGGACCAGGTCGCCAACCGGAAGAACAAGGGTGGCAGGGGCGGCCGGCCGGTCAGCCACGACGCAGAGGTCTACAAGGATCGCAACACCGTCGAGCGTCTGATCAACAAGCTGAAGGCCTGGCGAGGCATCGCCACCCGCTACGACAAGACCCCTGAGAGCTACATCGCCGGCCTCCACCTTCGTGGCGCGATGATTTGGATCAAAGACCTCACACGACCCACCCCTTGATCACAACCCAATACACGCCCTAGTCCGCCCACGTTGCCCCGTGGGGCTGCGCCTGTTCGAAAATCTCGTGCAGGTCGACGGTCCGGCCCGGCGCGCCAACCAGATCCGGCTGCGCGAACTTCACGCCTCGCACCCGCCTCGGCTTGAGGTGTTCTGTGCCCACGACCCGGTCGAGCTGGCGCGCTACGACCAGAACCCCACGGAGGACCTGTCATGCCCATGATCGACCTCACCACCGGCAAGGGTGCGCTGACCGAAGCGAACGCACGGAGATGAGCAGTTTGATCCGGATACTGACCTGGAACGTGTGGTGGCGATTCGGCCCCTGGCAAGCTCGGCGGCAGGCGATCGCGGCCACCCTGGAGAATGCCGGTTGCGACCTCATCGGCCTGCAAGAAGTCTGGGCGGACGCCGGCGAGAACCTGGCCGAATGGCTCGCCGACCGGCTTGGCATGCACTGGACCTGGGCGGCCTCGGACCGGCCCGGCCGCTGGCGGGAACGGCTCGGCGACGCGACGGCCGACGTCGGCGACGCCATCCTCAGCAGGTGGCCGATCACCGACCGCGCGACGCTTCGGCTGCCCACCGCGGGCGGCCGCGACGATGGCCACCAGGCCTTGTACGCCCTGGTGAACGCTCCCGTCCATCCGGTCGCCTTCTTCACCACCCACCTCAACTCCGCCCCGCACGAATCGGCGGTCCGGTGCGCCCAGGTCACCGCCTTGGCCCGGTTCGTCGCCGCCCAGCAGGGCCGCACGGTCTTTCCCGCCGTGGTCACCGGCGACTACAACGCCCTGCCGGACTCCGACGAGATGCGGCTGCTGGCCGGTTACAGAACCGCCCCCACCGTCCCCGGCCAGGTCCTGCTGGACGTGTGGGAGTACGCCGACCCCGCCGCGCCCGCGGTCACGTGGGACCCCATCAACCCCTACGCCAGGCGCACATGTGAACCGCCCGGGCGCATCGACTACATTCACGTCGGCCCGCCGGGCCCCGGCGGCCTCGGCCACGTCCGCTCCGTACGCCGTGCGGGTGATCGCCCCGTCGACGGCGTGTGGCCCTCCGACCATGCTGCCGTGCTCGCCGACCTGGCCACACGGCCGGGCGAAGGGTGATCTCGCCTACGGTGCTGATCACCGCGCGGATCCCAAGGTCAGTCAGGGTCCGGGGCGAACTCCTGCGGGAGGCGGTCGAACAGCAGGTCGGTGGCGCGGGCGAGGACCTGTGCCCGGGTGCGGTCGCCGTGGTCGGCGGCGAGGAAGTGCTCGCCGATCGCTACGCAGAAGGCGAGCAGGCTGCGGGCCTCGACCTCGTCGGCGTCGGAGCAGAAGGTGCCGATCATCTGGCGCAGCAGTGCCATGCGCCGGTTGTCCACTCGTCGCAGGCGCGCGGCGACCGCCTCGTCGCGCCGGGCCCAGTCCCGGATCGCGAGGTCGATCGGGAGCAGGCGGTCGCTGGAGAAGGTGAGCACGCCCGCGCGCTGGATCTTGGTCCGCGGATCGCCGCCCTCGCGCTCGACGCGGTCGATCACCTCGTCGATGCTCTCCCGCTCCCAGGCGTCCAGCATGGCCTCCAGCAGCGCGTCGCGGTCGGCGAAGGACCCGTAGAACCCGCCTTTCGTGACGCCGAGCCGCTTCGCCAGCACCTCCACGCGGACGGCATCGGGGCCGCCGGCGGCCAGCGCCCGTAGGCCCTCCTCGATCCACCTGTCACGCGGCGTGCGAGTCGCTCCCATGATGTGTCTCACCCCACCTCCCCTATATACGCCACCGTATAAATGGGCTAGCCTGGTTTTATACGGCATCGTATAGGTGAACGGAGGCAGTGGGATGTCCGTCGGCTCTGTCGTCAGTGCGGTGGGGACGCGCAACATCCCCGAACCCGTCCGCGCGCTCACCTCGTTGCCCGGCATCGACTACGCCGACCGATTCACCCTCTCCGCGGACGTGAACGCGACACCGGAGGAGTGGGCTCGGGCGATGTTCGGCGACGTTCCCAGCGTCGCGGAAGTGCTGATCTGGCGAGGTCTCCTCGGCCTCCGGCTCAGCCGGGGACGGTCGCCGGCCACCGTGGGCGGATGGCGGATCGGCGAACGTGGCGAGGATTGGATCCGGCTCGAGGCCGCTTCCTGGTTCCTGGGCGGCAACTTCCTCGTGCAGACAGCCGATGGCCGGGTGTCGCTGGGGACCTTTCTGCACTACGACGGGCTCCTGGGCCATGGCTGGTGGCCCCCGTTGTCCGTCATCCACCGCCGGCTGATCCCCGGACTGCTCCGCGACGCCGCGGCGAGGATTCGAGCGTCCCGATGACGGTGGCCGCCGAACCGGTCACGGGGGCCGGTCCGGTGGTGGCCGTTTCGGCGGGCGGGGCACAGCCGGACGCGGCGGGCCGGTTGGCGCTGCCTGAGGTCCTGTCCCTCGAAGTCGGAGATGAGTGGTGAAGGTGTTGTCGACGCGGTTCACGAAGTTGTTCGGGGTGCGGCATCCGATCGCGCTGGCGCCGATGGGCGGCTCGGCCGGCGGTGCGCTGGCGGCGGCCGTCTCGCGGGGCGGCGGGCTCGGGATGCTGGGTGCCGGGAACGGGGACCGGGCGTGGCTGGACCGGGAGGTGTCGATCGTCGCTTCGAGTACCGATCGACCGTGGGGTGTCGGTTTCCTGACATGGGCGATCGAGGTCGATGCGGTGAAGCGCGCGCTGGAGTACGCCCCCCGGGCGGTCATGCTGTCCTTCGGCGACCCGAGCCCGTACGTGGAGCCCATCCGTCACGCGGGCGCCGCCTTGATCATTCAGGTCACCGACGTGGAGGAGGCGCGGCGGGCCGTGGACCTGGGCGCCGATGTCATCGTGGCGCAGGGCACCGAAGCGGGTGGCCATGGCGCCCGGTGCGGGCGGTCCACGTTGCCGTTCGTACCCGTCGTGGTGGATCTCGCGGATCCGGTGCCGGTGCTGGCGGCCGGCGGGATCGCCGATGGCCGCGGTCTGGCCGCGGCCCTGGCCTTGGGCGCGGCCGGAGCCCTGATCGGCAGCCGCTTCCAGGCCACCGTCGAGGCTCTGGTCGACCCCGCGATCGCCGAGGCGATCGTCGAAGGACGGGGGGAGGACACCGAGCGCAGCACCGTGCTGGACATCGCGCGCGGCTCCCGATGGCCGTCGCAGTACCCCGCCCGTACCCTCGGCCACCCCTACCTTGACCGATGGCGCGGCCGCGAGGCGGAGCTCGCCGACGATTCCCAGGCCAGACAGGAGTACCAGAACGACGTGGCGCGAGGCGCCATACCCCCGCTACCGGTCTGGGCCGGCGAGGCCATCGACCTCATCACCGACCTGCCTTCAGCACGGGGCCTCGTCACCGCCTTGGTCACGCAGGCCGAGGACGCCCTGGCCAGGGCCGGAAGGTGCTGACCGGCGATCACCCCGTGCTGCGATCGCTGACAGCGAGGGCAGGCCTGTCGGAGAACGCTTCCCTGGCGGAGGTCGTGGAGGCGGTGCGCTCGATGCCCTACGGGCGTCCCACGGAACGAAGCGCGCAAGGGGCGCTCGCCGAATGGCGAGGGACGTGCTCGACGAAGCATGCGCTGCTGGCAGCCCTCCTGGCGGAGCACTGGCCGCACACGGAACCGCGGCTGGTCCATCGCGTCTACCGGTGCACGCCCGCGGACGCCGCCCGCCGCTTCGGCCCGGCCGCAGCCGCCGCGGTGCCCGAGGAAGGCTTGTGGGACGTGCACCGGTACCTGACCATCGACCTGAACGGGAACCGGGTCGTCATCGACGTCACCTTTCCGTCCGGCCCGGGCTGGGACGGAGCCGGCTCGATGCAGGTCGCGTGCGGGCGGGGCACCGACCACGCGGCCGGGTCCGACCCCGACGCGGACAAGCGAGCCTTGGAGGAGGCCCACTGCGACCCCCGCGTCCGCGAACCCTTCATCGCCGCCCTGGGGGGCTCATCCGGGCCAGGGCCGCGGTGACGATGACCATCTGGGGCTCGGCGCCGCAGTCGCGGCAGGGCGATCGGCGCCGCAGTCATGGCAGGGCGATCGGCACCGCAGCGGGTCTGACCCGCATAAACTGCGGCGATGACGGCGTATCGGATCCTGGCCGTGGACGACGATCCGGCCATCCTGCGCTCGCTCCGCCGTGGCCTGCGGCTGGAGGGTTTCGCCGTGGACACCGCGGAATCGGGGCGGCAGGCGCTGGAGCGGGCGGCCGGGCGGCCCGACGCGATCATCCTCGACGTATCCATGCCGGAAATGTCGGGTATCGAGGTGTGCAGCCGATTACGTGAGTCAGGGTCGCAGGTGCCGGTGCTGATGCTGTCGGCCATGGAGGAGGTGGCCGACCGCAGGGCCGGGCTGGCGGCGGGGGCCGACGACTACGTCGTCAAGCCCTTCGACCTGGGCGAACTGGTCCTGCGCCTGCGCGCCCTGTTGCGCCGCGCCGGACGCGCCCCGGGCACGGCGGTACGGGTCGGGCCGCTGGTCGTCGAGCCGGACGCGCGCCGGGTCACGTTGCGAGGCCGCGAGGTGGAGGTGACGAGGCGGGAGTTCGACCTGCTGGAGGTGCTGACCAGGAACGCCGGCGTCGTGCTGTCCCGGCCCGTGCTGCTGGAGCGCGTCTGGGGCTACGACTTCGAGGTGACCGACAACGCGGTGGACACGTTCGTCGGCTACCTGCGGCGCAAGCTGGAGGCGGGCGGCGAGCCGCGCATGCTGCACACAGTGCGCGGCGTGGGGTTCGTGCTGCGAGAGCCATGAAGCTGTCCACGCGTTTCGCGCTCTGCTTGGCGGTCGCCATCCCGCTGCTGGTCGCGCTGGCCGGGCTGGTCGTGCTGGGGCTGGTCGCGCGGGACCTGCGCGACCAGCGTGACGAACAGCTCACGTCGCAGCTCAAGGCGCTCAGCCCGATGGCGGGGTCGTTCGCGTGGCGGGCTCGCGTGCTGCCTGCCGTACCACCCGACTTCCTCCAGCAGCGGCTGGCCGCGGCTGCGGGCGCGGGAGGGGTGTGCGTCGCGGTCGACGGGGAGAAACTCCTGGTCATCGGGGATGTGCCGGACAGGCTGCCGTCCGGTGCCGGTCCCGGCGACCACGCCGAAGGGGCGCGGCATTGGCGGTTCGCGGCCGTCGGACTGGGGCGGCAGGGGGACGCGCGACTGATCCTGTTCGAGCCGCACGAGCGCCTCAGCGACCAGATCGCGCTGCTGGCCCACCGGCTGGTGTCCGTCACGCTGGCCGCCGCCGTCGTGGGCGTGGTCGCGGGTCTGGTCCTCGGCAGATTCGCGGTCCGGCCGCTGTCGCGGCTGGGCGGTCAGGCTCGGGCGATCGACACACCCGCCCGTACGGAGACACGCCTGGCGACCACGGCCGGCGTCGCCGAGATCGACGAGCTGGCCCGCCTCCTCAACGACCTCCTCGACCGGCGCGACGCGGCCGTGACCCGCACGGGCGAGGCCCTGGAGACCTCGCGCGCCTTCACGGCCACCGCCGCGCACGAGCTGCGCACGCCGCTCACCAGCATGGGCACCAACCTCACCCTCCTGGACCACCCCGAGCTCGGCCCCGCGGACCGCGCCGAGATCGTCGCTGACCTGGTCGCCGAACACGGGCGCATCCAGCGCCTGATCACGATGCTCAGCCGCCTCGCACGAGGCGAGCTGCTCGACGCCACCTCCTTCGCCGAGACCGACCTGGCGGCGATCGTCGAGGAGGCGGTCGAGGACGCCAGGCGCCGCCACCCCCACGCCACGATCAGCGCCCGCACGGCTGAGCGCGCCCGGGTACACGGCTGGGCGGAGGGGCTGCGCCTGATCGTCGACAACCTCCTCGACAACGCCGCGGTCCACGGCGCCGACGCCTCCGGCCGCGCCGCGATCACCGTGATCCTGGATGCGGGGGAGGAGATCACCCTCGCCGTCCAGGACACGGGCTCCGGCATCGCGCCGGAGCAGCGCGACGCGATGTTCGCCCGCTTCCGCCGCCGCTCCGGCAGCCCAGGCTCCGGGCTCGGGCTCACGCTGGTCAGGCAGCAGGCGGCTCTCCACGGCGGCATCGCCACGCTGGGCGCCTGCCTCGAAGGGCCGGGGACACGCGCTGAGGTACGCCTGCCCATGACCGGCCAGGAACCCGCGCGACCCGCCGTACGGTCCTGGCTGGAGTAGCCCGCTTGCCAGAGAGATGCCAGAAAGGTGCGTCACCATCCGCCGGAGCGATCCTTCGGAGGAGACGACATGCGCATCATCCATTACGCGGCCGCGCTGGCGCTCATGCTGGCGGCGCCGGGTGCGAACGCGGCCTCGGCCAGGACCGCCGACGTGCTGAGACCGTCGGCACATCCGGTCGAGCTGCGTACCGCCCCCAGAGAAATCTCGGTGACCTACACCTACAAGGGCCAGGAACGAACCTTGGACGACTTCCTCGGCCGGACGAAGACCAACGGCTTCCTCGTGCTCGACGGCCAGGACATCGTCGTCGAACGCTACACCGGTGCCGGCCGGGCCACCCGGTTCCAGTCGTGGTCCGTGGCCAAGTCGTTCACCTCGGCCGCCGTCGGCATCGCGCTCGGCGAGGGGCGCATCCGCTCGATCGACGACCCCGTGGACAGATATCTGCCCGAGCTGGCCGGCTCCGGCTACGCCGGAGTGCCCATCCGCGCGTTGCTGCGCATGTCCTCGGGCATCGACTGGGACGAGGCACGCGACGCGCCGCGCCTCCAGGTCGCCGCCAACAAGGGTTACCCGATCAAGAAGATGGCCGCCCGGCAGGAGCGCGGGTGGGACTGGGGCGAGAGGTTCGAGTACACGAGCATGAACTCCTTCGTCCTGGCCCGGCTCGTCACCAAGGCCACGGGGGTTCCGTACCACGACTACGTGGAACGGAAGCTCTGGCAGCCCGCCGGCATGGAGTCCACAGCGACCGTGGGCAACGACTCGCACGGCGACAGTCTCGGCTACTGCTGCTACTACGCCACCGGCCGCGACTTCGCCCGCTTCGGCCTGCTCTACCTGCGCGGTGGCAAGGCCAACGGCCGCCAGGTCGTGCCGGCCTCCTGGGTCAAGGCGTCCACCAGGCCGTCCCCTGCCAACCCCCGGTACGGCCTGCACTGGTGGCTCGGCGAAGGCGGGGACTTCACCGCCGCCGGGTTCGGCGGCCAGTACATCTACGTCTCTCCCCGACATGGCGTGGTCATCGTAAAATCGTCCACCGCCGCAGTTCGCCCCGACCAGGAAGAGGCCCTGACCGCCTTCCGCGCCGTGGCCGCCGAGGTGGCCAGAACCCGCTGACGCCCTGCTCTCCCGCTGTCACGCGGGCAGGGCCACCGCACTACCTTGATCGCCATCTGGATGCTCCACGGACGAGCCCGGCCGGCCGGCTCACCGGCCGGCCGGCTCACCGGCCGGCCGCCCGGGATGATCAGCGTCGCGGTGCTGGCAACTCCTGCAAGCGGCCCCTCCGGATGCCGCCTCCGCTGTCACGCTGAGTGCGTACGGGCAGGCTGCCGCCGACCAACTGCCTGCGGACCTGCACCACGCGCTGCCCGCGCTGCCCGCGCTGCACGGGCACGCGCTGCACGACTCGAAGCCTGCTACGACGAACACCGGCCGCATCGGGCTCCCCACCAGCCGGCTCCACTCCAACCGCTTCCCGACCCCAACGCTGACCCAGCCCGGATGGTCGGCCGGCACCCCGTAGGGCTCAGGTTGTGGTGGAAACGACCACCCGGCGGTTCTTGGCGCGTCCTGCCGGATCGTCCGAGCCGTTCGGCTTGGTATTCGGCGCGACCGGCTTGGCCTCACCGTATCCTCGCGCCTTGAGCCGTGACCGCGCCAAGCCGCCCTCAGCGGCCAGCCACTCGACGACCGCCTGGGCTCGCCGTTCGGACAGCGGCTGATTGTAGGAGTCCTCGCCCTTGGTGTCGGTGTGCCCATCGACGGCGATCGGCGCGCCTGCCGCTGCCTTCTCCTCGATCTCCTGGGCGATGCGCCTGAGCTCGGCGGCGGCCGCCGGCTTGATGGTCGCCTTGTCGAAGTCGAACAGCACGTCGGCCTTGATGCTGAAGGCGATCGAGTCGTCCCCCTGCAGCACCTCGCTTTTGCCGACCTCGTACGACTTCAGTTCCGCGGCCGGAATCTCCACCGCGCCCACCTCCACCGCGCCCACCTCCACTGCGGGCACTTCGACCGCGGGCACCTCGACGGCGGGGACGCATTCGTTGCGATCGTTGCAGGCACCCGGGCGGATGAGGAAGGGCCGGATGAGAAACGGTCTGATGATGAACGGGCGGATGATGAACGGCCTGATCACGTACGGCACGGTGCCCCCGGCCTTCGGTTTGACCTGGCACACCTCGGGCGTCGACACGCCTTCGGCGCGCTGCTCCTCGGCCCGTTTGCCGTCGGCCCGTACCGGGTCGAGCTTGATCCCACCCGCGTTGACGCCGGGTATCTCGACCGGCGGAATCTC
This sequence comes from Nonomuraea sp. KM90, assembly GCF_052246675.1. Lineage (NCBI taxonomy): Bacteria > Bacillati > Actinomycetota > Actinomycetes > Streptosporangiales > Streptosporangiaceae > Nonomuraea > Nonomuraea sp. KM90. Next base: position 50,969 of record NZ_JBQQCB010000053.1, read on the forward strand.
CACGGCGGGAATCGACACCGGTGGGATCGACGCCGCGCCGAGGCAGCCCCCGGGGGCCGAGGCGATCTCGGTGCACTGGGCGGGAATGTGCAGGGCGGGGATGTCGACGCCGGGGATGGTGACGGCGGGAATGACCGTGCCGCCGACCTTCGCCTCCGGGATGACCACCGGGTCGGCATGCACCGCTGGGCTGTCCACCGCCGGGATGAGCTTCCCGTTCGGGCAGCTCGCCGGCTCGGCTCCGGTCGGCGTGGGCGCCGGCGCGGTCGGGCTCGTCGGCGGATCGGTCGTCGTGGTGGCACTTCGGGAGATCGCGTTCGCCGGCGTCTGACGCTCCTCCCCGCCGCCACCGGTCGTACCAACGCCACACGCGGCCATCACCAGTACCAGCAATGGTGTCAAGAGCCATGTTCTCGTCATGATGGACCTCTCCGATGCTGCCCACATGACCCTCGACGGTAGAACATCCACCTTCAGAATTTGCATAGCGCCTTAGAATCTGGCCTCGGACCAGGGCCGAAGTATTTTGCAGGTGCTGACGACGGTGTGCGGCGCGCCGGCGATGTCAAGAGCCGCCCTGTGATCAGTCGCCCGGAAATGCCCCGGAAGGCGATCTCGCTCGGCAGCGTCGTCGTTGAGGATCGTGCAGCAGTCGTGCCGTGCCAGCGCTTCGGTTCGTCAACGAATACGCCACGTCCCCCACGTCTACGCCAAGCTCGGTGTCGCCAACCGCACCGCACTCGCCGCGCTCGCTACGGCTCCGTCCGGCGGAGTGGCGGCACTCGCCGACGATCGGCTATCGAGAACGACGCACCGGAAAGGGGCCACGGGGCCGGGCGTTGATCGTTAGGGCGAATTGCCTGTCACGCCGGCCACCAGCGGACGGCGCCCGTCCAGGTGCCGACCAGCGGCGGGTTCGCACCGGTCGACGCCGGGAGTTCGGTCAGGGTGCCGGGGGGACGGGGGTCAGGCCGCGCAAGCGGCGCGCACCTTTCCTCTCCATTTTCACTGTATATCAGATTCGCGCGCCTCATGAGGCGCCAGAAAGTGCTTCATACTTGCCCGTTGCGAACCGACCCCAACGAACGATGGAGCAACGCAATTGGGCTACGTGCTGGGTTTCGAGCAGATCGACTCGACGAATGTCGCGGACGTCGGCGGGAAGGGAGCGCATCTGGGCGAGCTCTCCCGAATCGATGGCATCCGCGTGCCGGACGGCTTCTGCGTCACGACGGACGCCTTCCGGCGGGTCCTGGCCGAGGTGCCGTTGATCGACGCTCAGCTTGATCTGCTGTCGCGCGTGGAACCCGACGACCACGCGGCGATCCGCACCCTGAGCGCCGATGTCCGCAGCGCCGTCGAAGGTGTCGCGGTGCCCGACGATCTCGTCGCGGCGATCAGCGAATCGCTCGCCCGGCTCGGGGAGCAGGCCTCCTACGCGGTACGTTCCAGCGCGACGGCCGAGGACCTGCCGACCGCGTCCTTCGCCGGCCAGCAGGATTCATACCTGAACATCGTGGGCCTGGCGGCGATCCTCCGGCACGTCCGGCGGTGCTGGGCCTCGCTGTTCACCGAGCGGGCAGTGACCTACCGGCGCCGCAATGGCTTCGACCACCGGAAGGTACGGATGGCCGTGGTCGTACAGCGGATGGTGTTCCCGGACGCGGCCGGGATCCTGTTCACCGCGGATCCCGTGACCTCGAACCGGAAGATCGCCACCGTGGAAGCCGGTTGGGGGCTCGGTGAGGCGCTGGTCTCCGGTCTGGTCACCGGGGACGTCTACACGGTGCGCGACGATCGGGTCGTCACCGCAGCGGTCGCCACCAAGCAGCGGTTCGTCCAGGCGTCGCCGGGAGGCGGTACCCGGGACGTACCGGTCGAGCCGCAGCGGCAGGCGCGGCCGGCTCTGACGGATGCCCAGGTCGTACGTCTGGTGCGGCTGGGCCGGCGAATCGAGGCGCACTTCGGCCGGCCCCAGGACATCGAATGGTGCCTGGTCGGCGACGACTTCCACATCGTCCAGAGCCGGCCGATCACCACCCTGTTCCCCGTCCCCACGACCGATGACCAGGAGAACCACGTCTACATCTCCGTCGGTCACCAGCAGATGATGACCGACGCGATGAAGCCGCTGGGGCTCTCCCTGTGGCAGCTGACGACTCCACGGCCGATGCACGAGGCGGGCGGACGGTTGTTCGTCGACGTGGCCCCCGCCCTGGCGACGCCCGCGGGTCGCGCGAACATCCTCGGGACCCTGGGGAAGTCCGACCCGCTGATCCTGGACGCGCTGCAGACCGTCCTCGACCGCGGCGACTTCATCCGCTCGCTTCCGGACGAAGACTCCGGCGCCGCTCCTGCCGGTGCCGCTCCCGCCGGCTCCGCTTCCGCCGGTGCCGCACCTGCCGGCGCCGCTCCCGCCGGTGACTCACCCGCCCCGATCGAGACCGATCCGGCCGTCGTCACCGACCTGATCCGGCACAACCAGGCGTCCGTCGCCACCCTGCGGCGCGAGATCCAGGGCCTGTCCGGGCCGGCGCTGCTCGACTTCATCCTGGCCGACATCGCAGAGCTGCGGCGCATCCTGTTCGATCGGCGGAGCTTCCAGGCGATCATGGCGGGAATGGAGGCGACCTGGTGGCTCAATGACCACCTCGAGGCGTGGCTGGGCGAGAAGAACGCGGCCGACGCGCTCACGCAGTCCGTCCCGCACAACGTCACGTCGGAGATGGGACTGGCGCTCCTCGACGTCGCGGACACGATCCGACCGCACGCGGACGTCGTGGCATTCCTGCACCGCGTCGTGGACGAAGGCCGGGAGGGCGACGGCTTCCTGGACGAGCTGGCCGGGCTGGCGGGCGGACGGGAGGCACGTGACGCCATCCGGGGCTACCTCGACGAGTACGGCATGCGCTGCGCGGGCGAGATCGACATCACCAGGACGCGCTGGAGCGAGGATCCTGTCACGCTCGTGCCCACCATCCTCGGCAACGTCAAGAACTTCGAGCCGGGCGCCGGCAAGCGACACTTCGAACAAGGACTCCAGGAGTCACGGCGGAAAGAGCAGGAACTGCTGACGCGATTGCGCGCCCTGCCCGACGGGGAGCAGAAGGCCGAGGAGACCACGCGGATGATCGACCGCGTCCGCACCTTCGCCGGATACCGGGAATACCCCAAGTACGGCATGGTCAGCCGCTATTTCGTCTACAAGCAGGCGTTGCTGCGGGAAGCCGATCGCCTCGTCCGGTCCGGCATCCTGCGCGAGAAGGAGGACATCTTCTTCCTCCGGTTCGAGGAGTTGCAGGAAGTCGTGCGCACCGACGACGTGGACGCCGAACTCGTTCGGGCGAGGCGGGAGGCGTTCCGGTCGTACGAGGCGCTCACACCGCCCCGGGTCCTCACGTCGGACGGCGAGGCCATCACCGGCCAGTATCGGCGCGAGGACGCCCCGCCCGGCGCGCTGGCCGGCCTCCCGGTCTCGGCCGGGACCGTCGAGGGCCGTGCCCGTGTCGTCACGGACATCGCCCGGGCGGACCTCGAGGCGGGCGACATCCTGGTCACCGCCTACACCGACCCCAGCTGGACCCCGCTGTTCGTCACCGTCGCCGGGCTGGTGACGGAGGTAGGCGGGCTCATGACGCACGGGGCGGTGATCGCGCGTGAGTACGGCTTGCCGGCCGTGGTGAGTGTGCCGCACGCCACCCGGCTGATCCGGGACGGGCAGCGGATCCGCGTGCACGGAACCGACGGCTACGTCCAGATCCTCGACTGAACCGTCCCATCGGACCCCGGGATCCCTCTGTCGGCGGCCTGCCGGCAGGACCGGGGGAACGGCGGGGCCGCCGACCGGACCCAGCCTGGCGAGGTGCCCACCGGCGGCGAGCCGGCCGTCTGGCCCGGCACCGCCGTACCGATGGCATGAGGCAGATTCTCAGTTCCTCGCGAAAGCCCGCTAATCAAGCACCCGGGTGAATCGGATCGCCTCCTCCCGATAGCCCACGGCAGCGTAGAACCGTCGAGCGGTCGTGTTGCCTGCCGCCGTCTCCAGCGTCAGATGGCGCAGGCCCTTCTGGCGAGCCCAGTTCTCCGCCGCGCTCAGAAGCCGCCGGCCCACCCCCGTGCGGACGGCGCGCGGGGCGACGGCCAACTCGCCGATGTAGGCCTCGACCGGTCCGGTGAAGTGCTGGTGAGTATTGACGGAGACCATGCCGACGACCTCGCCTTCGGCCATGGCCACGAACACGGCTCCAGGCTGCTCTCGCGTGGGGGCGAAGAAGCCGGCCAGCCACTGCCGAGCCGCCTCCACCACGGCTCCGGGGTCGCGCCATTCCGCCACGCCTTCGGCGAGCTGAGAGGCGAGCTCCAGAACGGCGTGGCGGTCCTCTTCGCGAACGGGTCGAATCTGGACGCATGTGTGCTCGACGCTCATGGGCATCAGCATGTCATCCCGGCCGCGGACGCATCCTTCACGGCAGCGTCGGCATCGGCAGCCGGACGTCGACGTAGCACCGAACCCGTCGTCGCGGCGATCGCGACACGCGCCGGGGTGCTGGAACGGGAACAACAGGCCACACTCGTCCGGTGGCGTGGCCGCTGCCGGGGTTCCTCGACCGCTACCCGCTGTCCGTCGTGATGGCAGGGCGTTTCGTGTGCCTTTGCTAATTGGTCGGGATCCGGTCGAGTTCCACCAGGCCGAAGCCGAGCTGGCTGTAAAGCTCGAGCTGGTCGTAGTACTCACGGTGCGAGTCGATCTTGCCGTCGGTGACATGGGCGCTGCAACTGGCTCTGATGGCGATGCGGCGGCCCGTTCCCGCTATCGTGCGCCCGTCGGGCAGCAGGAGGGGGCCGGTGTGGGTGCCGGTGTAGGTCCATTCGGTGACGGCCGGGTTGTCGCAGTCGCCCAGCTCGAACCACGCCGCCATCTGAAAGTCCGGGAACCCCTGGAAGAGCTGCTGGTACAACCAGCCGATCTCCTCGTGCCCCTGCGCGACGCCCGCCGGCGTGACGAGGACGGCGTCCGGGCTGTAGCAGGCGAGCACGCCCTCCAGGTCGTGCGCGTTGACGGCGTCGCCAAATCGGTGTTTGAGCTCCCAGTAGGTCGACACGGGGCACCTCCAAGCGATTCGAGCGGGTGAGTCGGTCCGTACGCCCGGGCGAGCGTCATGGTCTGGGCGGGACGTACGGGAAGGTCGTGGCCAGGCTCGCCGGCGCCCACACCCCGACCCGGCGGTCCTGTCCGGCGGCCGGGAGCAGGTCGTCGAGTTCCAGCACGATGGAGTGGACCGTGTGCCCGGCGAAGGCGTTCTTCGCCGCGGCCGGGTCCCAGCCGGTCAAATCGATCGTGGTGCCGTCCTGGACGGCCCCGCCGACCGCGTGCAGCACGTTGGGCTCGATCCAGAACGGGTCGTCCGCCTCACCGGCCCACACGCGGCCGCCGCCGGCGGTCCCGGCGGTCTCGCCGGTGCGGTCCTCGGCGGTCGGGGTCCCGGTCGCGCCCAGGCCGCGCGGGGAGCCCTCGCCGGCGGCGGAGTGACTGCGGTCGCCGACCAGGACGCTGCCGCGTTCCTTGCGGAAGACGAACAGGTCGGTGATGTCCAGACGCGGGTCCTGGCGGGCGGTCGGAGAGTCGAGGTGATGGGACATGGTCGCGCTCGTTCCTCTGGGCTCGGGTGCGGGAGCCGGCACGCGGGCGTCGAGAGGCGTTCGGCCTCACGGGTGTCACCCGCGCGGCGGCGCGTCCTCGCCGGCGCTTGCGTCGCTCCTCTAAGTCTCGGCGCGAGGGGCTGGACGGCGCTGCCAAGCGCCCGTCAAAATCGCCTTCCCCGACGGCCCGGTACGCAATTGCGAAGTCATCATCCCGTCGGTCTCGTCAAGTTCCGGCATGGTCTGCCGCCATTTCTTTGGGTCGGCGTCGTTACCGACGGCGAACCGTGTTCCAACCGGAAGGGCTCTCCGTTGCCTGTTGTTGTTACGGATGTAACATAGGAGTGTGACGGACGAACCGGAAGCTTCGGGCTGGTTGCTGGTCAGCGTGTCCACCGCCGGGGCCGCTCCGACCCTGCGCGTGCAGGTGTGGCGCAAGCTGCGCTCGCTGGGCGCGCTGTATCTGCAGCAGTCGGTCTGCCTGCTGCCCGAGCGCGAGCAGACCGTGCGGCACATGCGCCGGCTGCTGGACCGGGTGCATCAGCAGGGCGGCTCCGGCCGGATGCTCCACGTGGCGCTCACGGATGTGGGCGAGGAGCGGCAGATCGTCGGCGAGTTCAACGCTGCCCGCGATGCCGAATACGCCGAGGTGCTGGAGCGGTTGCCTGCCTTCCGGCAGGAGCTGGCCGCGGAGCGGGCCCGGGGCCGGGCGACGTATGCCGAGGTCGAGGAGTCCGAGGCGGACCTGGAGCGCTTCCGCTCCTGGATGGCCAAGATCGCGGCCCGGGACTACTTCGCCGCCCCGGCCGGTGCCGTGGCGCGGGCCGCGGTCGAGGACGCGGCGGCCGATCTGGCGGCCTTCGAGCAGGCCGCGCTCACCGCCGAGAACCCCGCCGAGGACCCCGCAGAGGACCCCGCCGAGGCGATCGAGAAGACCGGCGAGCAGGAAGGCGGCCGGCGGTGACCGGGGCGTGGGGATGGGATCTGCTGATCGGGATCGGCGTCGCGTTGCTGGTCGCGTGGCTGGCGCTGATCGCGATGCTGGCGATCGTCCGGCCGCGCGGCGGGCTGCTGCGCGAGGCGCTGCGGCTGCTGCCGGACGTGCTGCGCCTGGTGCGGCGCCTGGCCGCCGACCCCGACCTGCCCCGCGGTGTCCGCGTCCGGCTCGTCCTCCTGCTGGCCTATCTGGCCTTCCCGATCGACGTGGTGCCCGACTTCATCCCGGTCCTGGGCTATGCGGACGACGCCATCATCGTGGTCGCCGTGCTGCGCTCGGTGGTGCGCCGCGCCGGGCTGCAGGCCGTACGCCGGCACTGGCCCGGCACCGACGACGGCTTCACCGTCCTGACCCGGCTGGCCGGGCTGGGCAAGCCGACGCCAGATCCACCGGCCCCGTGACCGGCCCATCGGCGCCCGTGTCATGTCCCCGCGCCGTCTCCTGTGCCTGGACCGCACCACCTTCCTGTGGTGCGCGCTGGGCCTCGCCGGGGCGATCGGCCTGGCGGTCGGGGTACGGGCCACCGCGGGCACGGGCCGTCCGCTGGTCGGGGTGATGGCGGGGGTGAGCACCTTCTTCAGGTACGGCCTCACCGCGGGCGTCACGGTCGCGGCGGCGCAGAGCAGGTATGGCGTCGCGAAACTGGAACGCACCTTGCTCGCCGCGCAGGGCCTGCTCCCGTGGAGGTTCATGCGGTTCCTCGACACGGCGTACGAGCAGGGCGTCCTGAGCCGCAACGGGCCCTCGTACCGCTTCCGCCATCCGCTGCTCGCCCGTCGCCTGGCGTCCCGCGGTTCCGGCCGGCGAGGCACGTGGAGCCCTGTGACCGTACCGCGATCCTGAACGCACCTCGGGGTGCCGCCGTTCTGGAGTTGCGGCTGACGCGACGTCAGGTCATAGCGTCCCTGCTGTGACCGAACAGTGCTGGAAGATCGGCGAGCTCGCCACCGCGACCGGGCTGACAGTGCGGACCTTGCGCCATTTCCACCAGATCGGGCTGCTGCGCCCGGCCGGCCGCTCGTCGGCCGGCCATCGCCTCTACACCGGCGATGACGTGCGCCGCCTCTACCGGATCCTGGCGCTGCGCGAGCTGAACATGCCGCTGGGTGAGATCGCGAACCATGTGGACGGCGACGGCGCCGATCTGCCGGCGGCCATCGAGCGGCAGCTCGCCCAGGCCGAACGCCAGATCGAGCTGCACCGCAGGCTGCACCGGCAGCTCCAAGGTCTCGCCCGGGCTCTGCGCGCGGCCCGTGAGCCATCGATCGACCAGCTCATCCGAGCCATGGAGGCGATGATGCAGGCCAAGCACCTATCTCCCGAACACTTCGCCGGCCTCAGGCGGCGGCACCTGGAGGTCGGCGAGGCGGGGTTCGCCCGCTGGCGCGATCGCATGGCGGAGCTGGCCGCGCGGGCGGCCGAGCACGCCGAGCGCGGCACGGACCCGGCCGATCCGGAGGTTCAGGACCTGGCGGGGGGTGGTTCGCGGCGGTCACCGAGATGACCGGGGACGACAGGAGCGTGCTGTCCGCGCTCTACTCCAAGATCGATCGACAGGGAGCCGAGGCCGCGACGAAGGGGCTGCTCACGACAGCGGCCTGGGAATATCTGAAGCGGGCCTTCAGCGTGGGCTTCGGAGGTTCCGGGTGATCACGGTGCGCGACGCCGTCACGTCGTACGCGGGTGACGTGCGAGCGTTGGGCGGAGTCGATCTCATGGCGGGGGCAGGGGAGTTCGTGGCGGTGGTGGGCCGCTCCGGCAGTGGCAGGAGCACGCTGCTCGGAGGGTTCGCGCCCTGCCCGCTCAATTCAGGTCGGACAGGTCGAGTACGAAGCGGTAGCGGACGTCGTTGCGACGGAGGCGGTCGAGGGCCTCGTTCACCTGGGCCGAGGGGAGCAGTTCGATGTCGGCGGTGATGCCCTTGGCGGCGCAGAACTCCAGCATGGCGGCGGTCGCAGGACGGCCCCCGCTGCCTGCGGAGCTGAGTTTCTTGCGGCCCAGGAGCAGGTCCATGGTCTCCACGGAGACAGGCCCGAGATATCCGAGGCTGCTGAGCGTGCCGTCCATGGCGACCAGGCGCAGATACGGGCCGAGGTCGTGCGGGGTGGCGATGGTGTCGATGACGACGTCGAACCCGTCTCGGGCCGCGGCCATCCGTTCCGGATCCGTGGACACGACGAACGAGTGGGCGCCGAGACGGCGGGCGTCGTCGGCCTTGTCGGGCGAACGGCTGATGACCGACGTGGTGGCGCCGAGGGCCACGGCCATCTTGACCGCGAGATGCCCCAGGCCACCCAGCCCCGCCACGGCGACGCGGCTGCCGGGACCCACCCCCAGAGCGTGCAGCGGTTCCCAGACGGTGACACCGGCGCAGAGCAGAGGAGCCGCGGCGGCCGGGTCCAGGCCAGGGGGAAGCGGGTAGGCGAACCGGTCGCGGACGACGTACTCGCGGGAGTACCCGCCCAGAGTGGTCGAGCCGTCCTGCTGGTCGGTGCCGCCGTAGGTCAGGGTCGGGAAGGCGTGGCAGAAGTTCTCCTGGCCGGCCCGGCACATGGAGCAATCGCCGCATGAGTCGACGATGTTGCCGACCGCGACCCGGTCGCCGACGGAGAAGCCGGTGACCGCGGGCCCGGTCTCGGTCACCACGCCCGTGAACTCGTGCCCCGGCACCAAGGGCCCCGCTGCGCCGTCGTGGCCCCGGAGCGCATGCACGTCGGTGTGGCAGACGCCGCAGTAGTCGATCTGGACCGCAAGATCGTCGGGGCGCAGGTCGCGGCGCTCCAGCAGCGTACGCCGCAGTGTCGCTGTTGGGGCGTCCACCTGCCAGCCGGTTGTCGTCCGCATGACATCACTCCTTAAACAGACTGTTCGGTCTATTGGATCGTACGCACACTCCCTCCGCGAAACAAACCAACTGTTCTGTCTGGTAGCGTCATGGGCATGGCGGACCAGCCTCTGACCTCGCGTGGAGCCGCGACCTACCAGCGCATTCTCGATGTGGCCACCCAGGAGTTCGCCCAGCACGGCATCGCCGGAGCGCGCATCGAGCGGATCGTGGCCGCCGCCCGCACCAACAAGGCCCAGCTCTACGCCTACTTCGGCAACAAGGAGAAGCTCTTCGACACGATCTTCTTCGGCTCGCTGGAGCGGATCGTGAACGTCGTCCCCATCGACGCCGCCGACCTCGCGGACTGGGCCGTACGCCTCTACGACGAATACCTCCGCCGCCCCGACCTCATCCGGCTGGCCACCTGGGCGCGCCTGGAGCGCCGGCCGACCGGCCACCTCGTGGCGGACCACGACCGCCTCGAGGATCACAAGCTGCGTGCCATCGCCGAGGCCCAAGCCGCCGGGCGAGTGCGCCAGGGAGACCCGTTCGACGTGATGGCCCTGGTCATCGCCATGTCCATGGCCTGGTCACCGGTCAGCAACGTCTACGCGGCCACTGCCGAGGAGCCCGCCGAGACGCACGAACAGCGCCGCACCCTACTCCGCGAATGCGTCCGGCGCGCCGTCGCGGCCGACTGACCACCGGCGGCGTACGGCGGCCGACTGGCCACCGGCAGCCTACGTCGGCCGACTTGACCACCGGCAGCGTACGGCGTCACCGCTCACCGGTTCCGGCGGGTGGAGCCGGAAGCGCCGACGCCGAGATCCGCGGAGCTCATTCCGCCGAGGTCAGCGGTAGCCGGTGGTGTCCGCCGGTCGGCCCGCGTCCTGGACCTCCACCAGGTAGCGCCAGCAGTCCGGTTGTGAGCCGTCCACGTCCGTGAAGCCGTACTCGCGGGCCAGCCGGCCGCTGGACAGCGACTGGCCGGTCCAGCGCATGGCGTCCGGGTCGCCCGCCAGCGCGGCCACGGCGCGGCCGACGTACCGGGGTGACTCGGAGATGGCGAAGTGCGGCTCGCGGGCGGTGGCGTCGCGCCAGTTGTCCTCCCTGACCTGGAAGTGGTCCAGCATGAGCTCCGACCTGAGCCACCCGGGCGTCAGCGTCACGGCCGCGCACCTGTACGGACGCAGCTCGTGCGCCTGCGCGAAGCCGAGCCTGATCACAGCGCTCTTCGCGTGGTCGTAGAAGAACGAGACGCGGTAGTTGTGGTCGTTGTAGTCCTTGGTGCCGTCGGTCATCTCCACCACCAGGCCGCCCGGCCGCTTGATCAGCAGGGGGAGGGCGTAGTGGCTGGTGATGATGTGGGTGTCCACGGCCAGCCGGAGGAGACGGAGGCCGCCGTTCAGGTCGTGCTCCCACAGGGGCGTGTCCCATTGGGCCAGGAGCTCGCCGCCCCAGATGTCGTTCACGAGGACGTCGAGGCGCCCGTGGTCGCGTTCGATGCGCTCGACGAGGGACTTCACCTGGTCGTGCTCCAGGTGGTCGACCTGGACGGCGATGCCCTCGCCGCCCGCCCGGTTCACCAGGTCCGCGGTCTCCTCGATGGTCTCCGGCCGGTCGTACTCGGATCGGCTCCGGCGGGTGGTGCGGCCGGTCACGTAGACGGTGGCGCCGGCCGCACCCAGCTCGACGGCGATGCCGCGGCCGGCGCCCCGGGTGGCGCCGGCCACGAGGGCGACCTTGCCCCGGAGATCCGGGATGGTGGTGTTCATGGTGCGAAGCTAACGAGAATACCCGACAACGAGTGTCATGTTCTGAGCGTGGCGGACTCCTGACATTCAGTCATCGACCCAGGCCGGAGCGGCGGCGGAGGTCACCGCTGCCGCAACCCCGCGGAATTGACGTGTCACAACGGGCGCAGGTGCTCGATCGTGACGTGGTGCCGCTCGGTCAGCCGCTGGGCGATCAACGAGCGGTGGCAGGCCTCGGGGTCACGCTCGACACAGAGCAGCGCTGCGATCCCGCCGCTCGGCAGCTCCGGCACGATCGGCGTGAGGTCGGCGCGGTCGAGGATCTCGGTGGTGTAGCGGCGGGTGTACTCGGCGGCGAGTTCGCGGCGCGAGCGCTTGCCGACCCCTTGGCGGTCGTCCTCGGCGTACTGGAGCCGGCGCAACTCGGTGGTCGGGGCGAGCTCGGGGTGGTGCTCGTAGGCGATCCGAGCCTGGGCCAGGGCCGCCTGCAGCCGGAGTGAGTTCGCCCAGGCGTACTCGGGTCCGCGGACACCGCGGCGCCGGCGTACGTCGAGCAGCAGGCGAACGTCCGCGTGCCGCAGCCGTTCCAGGAAGGACTCGCCGCCGAAGCCATAGACGCCGATCGTCACCATTCTGAGCACCGGAGATCACCCACCCGTCTTCCGCTCGTGCCGCCTCCGGCAGCCCTGCCGGAGGCGGTGAGGCCGCATCACGCGACGGCGGTCCCCTCAAGCTCGACCATCAGATCGGGGATCGCCAGCCGTGCCACCCCGAGCATCGTGGTGGACGGTGCCACCCCGGCGGCGCCCAACCGCGACGCCAGCAGGCCGTAGTGCTCGAAGAGCCGATCGACGTCGGTGGTGTAGACGTTGAGCCGGACGAGGTTCGCGAGGGACATGCCGGCCTCACCGAGCACGGCCTCCAGGTTGTCGAGGCTCAGCGCCAGCTGCGCCGCCATGTCACCGGGATGCCGGGGCCCGCCGTCGCCGCTCATCGCGGTCTGCCCGGCGCAGTAGAGGGTCCGGGTGTGCCCGGAGACGATCTCACCCTGGTTGTACCCCATCTCCACCGACCACGCCCACGGGTTGACCGCCGTTCGCTCCATCGCCACATCAGCTCCATTCGGTTCGTCGACATTGCGTACGCCCATCGGCGCGCCGGCGCTCCTGGTCGTGGTGATGAGCCTCCCAACAAATCACGACATCCTGTGTCGTATATTCCGGTAACGTTCTCGCGTGCGCGCCGACCGGTTGGTCTCGCTGGTGCTGCTGCTGCGGCAGCACGGCCGGCTGTCCGCGGCCGCGCTGGCCCGCGAGCTGGAGGTGTCCACCCGCACCGTGCTGCGCGACATCGAGGCGCTGTCCGCGGCCGGGGTCCCGGTCTACGCCGAACGCGGCCGGCACGGCGGGTTCGCGTTGTTGCCCGGTTTCCGGACCGAGCTCACCGGACTGAACCACGACGAGGCCCTCGCGCTCCTGGTCGCCGGATCGCGGCGCGGCGCGCAGGCATTCGGCCTCGGCTCGGCGCTGGCCTCGGCGATGCTCAAGGTGGTTGACGCGCTGCCCGAGAGCTATCGGGACACCGCGGCCGGCGCGTCCGAGCGATTGCTCATCGACCCGGAGACCGACCTGCTCTCGCGCCGGCTGGTGGATGAGGAGGTGCCGGACGCCGTCGTGGCCGAGGTCCTGCGCGCCGTGTTCGCCGGGCACAAGCTGCGCATCCACTACGCGGCCGTGGACCAGGCCCCGAAGTGGCGCACGGTGGACCCGATCGGCCTGGTCACCGTGCGCGACCGGGGTTACCTGCTGGCCACGAGGTCGGGCGCGGACCGCACGTACCGGCTGTCCCGGATCCTGGCCGCCGAGGAACTCGCCGAGCCCGCACAGCGGCCGGACCGGGTCGATCTGGACCGGGCCTGGCAGGAACGCAGCACGCGGTTCCGGACCGGCGGCGACCAAGTCACCGTGCTGGTACGGGTGCACCCGGCGCGGCGGGAGGACCTGGTGGGCACCGCGCTGGCCGTCCGCACCGAGGAAGCCGACGCGGACGGCTGGCTGCGGCTGGAGGTGACCTTCCAGGATCCGAGACACGCCGAATGGGCGCTGTGGCAGCTCACCACGAACGCGGAAGCCCTGGCCCCGCAGTGGTTGCGCACCTCCCTGCGCGACCGCGCCGCCGCGATCGCCACCCGCTACGGAGAGTCATCCTGAGGGTGGCCGCCTTCGGCGCGTTTCGGAACCCCGTCAACGCGGCGCGTAGGCCTTCGGCAGCCGCATGCCGCGCTCGGCCATGAGCTCCCGGACGCGGTTCGGGTAGTCGGTGATGATGCCGTCGATCCCCATGTCCATGAGAGCCGCGATGGTGGCGGGGTCGTCGCAGGTCCACGGGATGACCTTCAGGCCACGCGCGTGCGCGCTCGACACCATCGCGGAATCGACGTAGAAGCGGAAGCCCGGGTCGCCGATCTTCCCGTTCTGCGGGAAGCCGTAGACCGGAGAGAGCGCCGTGACACCCGGGACGGCGGCGGCCGCCCTGACGAAGTCGCCGCCGAAGTCGTCGGCGTCGATCCCGCCGAGCCACGGGGAGGCGCCCGGCTTGCCCACCTGGAGGAAGTCGTAGTTGGTCAGCGCGACCAGCGGCCAGCTCGGCGCGAGCCGGTGCATCTCCTGCAGGGCGCCCCAGTCGAAGGACTGGATGGTGACCTGCTTCTCGATGCCCGAGGAACGGATCTCCTCGTACACGCGGCGGACGAACAGCGCGCGCGGCGCGGTCTGCTCCGGCGCCCCCGCTTCGACCTTGGTCTCGATGTTCAGCTTGACCTGCTTGGCCTTGTAGCTCTTGACGAGATCGAACACGTCCTTGAGCTCGACCATCCGGAAGCCGCGGACCACCTCCTGCTCGGGGAAGCCGGGCAGCTGCTGGTAACCGCAGTCCATGGTCTTGAGCTGGGCCAGGGTCAGGTCCTTGATGTACTTTCCGACGTACGGGTACATCGGGTCGCCGGGCGTGACGGGCGCCGTGTCACGACATTTCTGGCTGCTGATCTGCCGATCGTGGTTGACGACGACCTTCTCGTCCTTGGTGACGTGGGTGTCCAGCTCCAGGGTGCTGACCCCGAGACGCAGCGCCTTGGCGAAACCCTCGAGCGACTCCTCGGTCGTCATGCCGAGGCCACCACGGTGGGCCTGCAGGTCGAAATGGGTCTTCTGGGGCAGCACACCGGGGTCGGTGGTCGCCGACGCGTGAGCGACTGACGGCACGGCGAGCGCGGGCACGATGGCCAAGCCTGCCAGGACATGGCGGAGGTTCAACGGAAAATCCACTCAGTGAGGTAGAAAACGACCTTCCGGAGCGTAGATTTCCGGCCGACCCGCAACGCGGCGAAGCCGTGATCAAACTGTGAACGTTCAAGGAACGTCAGGTCATGGCGCCGAGTTGCGTGCGTACCTTGGCGAGGAGGTCGTGGGGGAGCGGGGCGTAGCCGTACAGGGCGAGGTAGGACTGGCCGGCGTCGCTCGCGGTGTAGTTCAGGAAGCTGAAGACCAGCGGGTCGGAGTTGTTCGCGCAGACGATCTCGTACGTGACCAGGATGAGCGGGTAGGAACCGGCGGCCTTGCTCAGATGGTCCAGCCGCACGATGAGATCCTCCTTGCTCCCCACGCTCCGGGCGCCTTCCAACGCCTTGCTGGCGCTCTCCTGCGAGAGCGCGACGAACTGTCCGGCGGCGTTGCGGATCTTCGCGACCTTCAGCCGGGCATTGCTCGCGGAGCCGTACTCCACATAGCCGATCGCACCCCGGGTGTGCTGGACCGCCTGCGTGATGCCGCTGGTGCCCACCACGCCCTGCCCGGAGCCGGTCCACGTCATGGACGGCTGGTGCGGCCATCGGCCCGCCGCCTTCAGGAAGGAGAGGAAGTTGTGGGTGGTGCCGGAGTCGTCGGAGCGGTGGAAGACATGGATGCCGGTGCGGGGCAGGCGGCTGCCGCGGTTGTCCGCGGCGATCTGCGGCGCGTCCCACCTGGTGATGCGCCCGCTGAAGATGCCGGTCACCGTGGTCGGTGAGAGCTTCAGATCCGGTACGGACGGCAGGTTGTAGGCCAGCGCGATGGGGGCCACGACCATGGGCAGGTGCATGGCGCGGCCGCGGCAGAGCCGGTCGGCCTGCACCTGCTCCTGGGGGCTCATCGGTACGTCGGAGCCGGCGAACGCGCTGCGGCCGGCGATGAAGTCGCGGATGCCGGCCCCCGAGCCGTTGGCCTCGTAGGCCACCCGCAGTCCGGGATGGACGCGCTGGAACTCGGCACGCCAGGCGTCCATCGCGCCCATCTGCGTCGTCGATCCGGAGCCGCGGATCGAGGCGACGACCGGCACGCTGCTCCGCTTCTTGTCGGTGTCGAGCAACAAGGCCACGCTCGCCATGGCGACCGCGCCCGCGATGACGATGGCGGCGGCCACAACGGCCCCGGCGATCCAGGTCGACCTTGCCATTTTTCTTAGGTTAGGGACAGAGCGACGTGCAGCGCGTCTGTCCCGTCTCAAGTTTCGGGTCCGAACGGTTTTATCGTCGTCAAGTGCTGTTCAGCGATCCCCGTCCGATCCGCCGCGTCCACGGCTGCGGCGGATGTACGTCGCGGTCTCGGCGACGTCCGTGTCGGCCAGAGCGAGGACGCGGGCCCGGGGGTGCGCCGCACGCGCCATGCGGGCGAGGACGTGCCCCGGGGGCGCCTGGACGAACAGGGTGGTGCCGAGTTCGCCGAGCAGGGCGATGACGTCGCGCCATCGCAGGGTGCCCGCGATGCTGCGGGCCAGGTCGTCGAGGACGGCGTCGGCGTCGTGGAGGAGCCGGCCGGTGGAGCCGCTGAGGTACGGCACGGCGAGGCGGCGCCGGGGCACGGCCCCGAGGTGGGCGGCCAGGGCGTCGGCGACGCCGGCGAGCAGCGGGCAGTGCGACGGCACGCCAATGTCGAGGCGCTGCACGCGCCGGGCGCCGGCCCGCTCGGACGCGGACGTGAGGCGCTCCAGCGCGCGCAGGCTGCCGGAGACCACGACTTGCTGATCGGTGTCGACGACGGCGACGTAGGCGGGATCGTCCACAGTAGTGATCATTTCGACCACGCGCCTGACCTGCGGGACGCCCAGCCCCAGGACGGCGGCCATGCCGTACCCGGAGGGGTGGGCCTTGAGCATCAGCTCACCGCGCAGCCGCACGGCCTCGAGGGCCTCGCCGAACGTCAGCGCCCCGGCGGCGACCGCCGCGGGGAACGCCCCGACGGAGTGTCCCGCCACGGCGTCAGGAGTGCCGCCCTCGTCGGCGAGCGCCCTGGTCGCGGCGACCCCCGCGATGCAGAGGGCGGTCTGCGTGGTGACCGTCGACCGCAGGGCCCGCGCGCCGTCCTGCCGGGAGGAGCCGGGCAGGAGGTGCTCGGCCTCGGCGAGGGTCGCGGTGACGGCGGGGCGGGCGGGGAGGTCGTGCAGCATCCCGGGGCGCTGGGTGCCCTGGCCCGGGTAGAGGAAGGCGACCTTCAGGCCGGTGTCCACGGATCGTCCACCAGCTCGGGGCCGTGCCAGGTGCGGGCCATGACGGGGCCGCCGGTGCGGGCCCACTCGGCGAGGCTGACCCCGCCGCGCGGCGTCTCCAGCTGGCAGTCGACCGGACGGGGAAGGGTGCCGAACGCGGCCAGGAGCCGGGCGGCCAGGTCGGGCGGCATTCGGTGCGGCGTCCGGATCAGCAGGTCCACATCGCTGTCGCGGTGGGTGACCG
>NZ_JBQQCB010000054.1:0-67934 GCF_052246675.1 Nonomuraea sp. KM90
GAGTGCCCCTGTGATGATCGAGGATCTTTCCGAGCCGGAACGCGCCCTCTGGGAGGCGTTCCCCGCGGCGCGTCCGGTAGATCTCCCCGGCTCCCCGGTTCGGGCCGCGGTCATCGCGAGGCTGCTGCTCGGGGCCCAGGAGCGCCTTCCAGGGCAGACGCCCGGCGTGCGTCTGTCCGGAGCCCGGATCGCCGGCCGGCTGGACCTGTCGTACGCCGAGGTCCAGCACCCGCTGATCTTGACCGGCTGCGACTTCGAGGAAGCGCCGGTCCTCACCGGAGCCCGCACCGGCCTGGTGGACCTCTCGGTTTCCCGGTTACCCGGGCTGCGGGCCGGAGACGCCGTGATCGGCGGGGGCCTGCGCCTGGAAGGGTGCCGGATGGACGGCCCGGTTCAGGTCGGTGGGGCGCACGTGTCCGGGACGCTGGACCTCAGCGGTACGGCGATCAACGCCGATCTGGCCGTCCACGCCGCCGGCCTGATCGTCGACCGGGACCTGCTGTGCGCGAACGCCGTCATCGACGGTGAGATCCGCATGGCGGGCGCCCGGATCGCC
Source organism: Nonomuraea sp. KM90 (assembly GCF_052246675.1). Classification (NCBI taxonomy): domain Bacteria; kingdom Bacillati; phylum Actinomycetota; class Actinomycetes; order Streptosporangiales; family Streptosporangiaceae; genus Nonomuraea; species Nonomuraea sp. KM90. The sequence goes on from NZ_JBQQCB010000054.1 coordinate 557, forward strand.
GGGACGATGATCCTCGACGGCGCGCAGGTCGGGCGGCCGGGCGGCGGCAGCCTCACCGCCGACGGGACCGTCATCGACGGCGGGTTGTCGTGCGGCCACGGCTTCCGCTCGTACGGCGAGCTGAGCGTGCAGGACGCCCGGGTGGGACGCACGTGCGCGTTCAGCGGAGCTCGGCTGTCCAATCCCTCCGGCGTCGCCCTCAACGCGGAGAGGCTCACCGTCGAGGGTGGGCTGCTGCTGAATGAGAGCTTCACCGCCGAGGGCGAGGTCCTCCTGCGGGGGGCCCGCGTGGCCGGTTCGCTCTCACTCGCTCACGCGACCCTCGTCAATCCGGGAGAACGCGCGCTCAACGCGCCGCTGATGGAGCTCGGCAGCGGGCTGCGCGCCACACCGGGCTTCGTGGCCACCGGGGAGGTCTTCCTGGACTCGACGCAGGTCCGCGGATCGGTCAACGTCGACGGCGGGCAGCTGTCCAACCCGGGTGCGACGGCGCTCTCACTGCGGCGGCTGGGAGTGACCGGCAGGCTCAGCTGCAGCGAGGCCTTCAGCGCCGATGGGGAGATCGTGCTCATAGACGCCAGGGTCGAGGGCAGCGTGGCCTTCCACGGCGCTGTCCTCAGCAATCCTGGCGGGAGGGTCCTGTCCCTGTGGCAGGTGATCGCGGGCGGTGGCGTCGACTGCTGCGAAGGCTTCACGGCCAAGGGAACCCTCTCGATCAGAGACTCCCGGATCGCCACCACCCTGTGCTTCGCGGAGACCACCATCGACGGTGACCTTCACCTGCGTGGCGTCCAGGCGGCTTCGCTGAGGATCGGGCCGGAGACCGTCCTGCTCGGCGCCGTCGATCTTCGCCACACCCGGGTCGGCGTGCTCGACGACGTTCCCGGCCGGTGGCCCGATCGGCTCCGGCTCAACGGTTTCACCTACGACAACCTGGAGGCTCTCCTGCCTGTCCAGGAGCGCCTTGACTGGCTGGCCAAGGAGGGTTACCTGCCCCAACCGTACGAGCAGTTGGCCACCGTCTACCGCAGGCACGGTCACGACGAGGCCGCCAGGGACGTGCTGCTGGCCAAACAGCGGCGCCGTCGGGCGGGGCAACGGCTCGGGGCGCGGCTCTGGGGGTATCTGCAGGACTGGACCGTCGGGTACGGCTACCGCCCGTTCCGTGCCGCGCTCTGGCTCGCGGCCCTGCTCCTCATGGGTACGCTCGCCTTCACCGCCCACCACCCGGTGGCCTTCAAGCCGGCCGAGGCGCCCCGCTTCAACGCCTTCCTCTACACCCTGGACCTGCTGCTCCCGATCATCAGCTTCGGCCAGGAGGGCGCTTTCGGCGCGCGCGGCACACATCAGTGGCTCGCCGCCGCGATGATCGCCGCGGGGTGGATCCTCGCGACGACCATCCTGGCGGGCCTCACCCGCGCGCTCTCCCGCCAGTAGCCCGGGACGCTCGCGGGCTTGTGTGCGGGGATGTCGGCGGTCAGGGCGACCCAGTGGTCAGACGGGGAGTTCCCCGCCCGTGGTAGGTACTCCTGCCATGGAGTTCTTCTGTTATCACCGGGACCGGCCTGACTCCGCGGCGCTGCGCGAGGAGTTGCTGGAAGCGCACTGGTCCTACATGGACCGGTACGCGGCGGAGCTGATCGCCCGTGGCCCGACCTTCGCCCGCGGCGGCGAAACGGCCACCGGCAGCGTGCACATCGTCGACCTGCCGGATCCCGCCACCGCGCGCGCGTTCGCCTTCGACGAGCCCAACTACCAGGCCGGGGTGTACCGGGATGTGATGTTGCGTCGCTGGCGGAACGTGCTGGGGCGCACCATGTGGGACTTCCCCGGCGGCCGGGAAGGCGGCCACCGGTATCTGGTGCTGGGCCTCGGCTCCGGGCAGGCCGCGGACCTCGTCCCGCCGCCCGACCGGGACGAGCTGATCGCGTACGGGCCGCTGCTGTCCGACGACGGCGCCGCCTGGCTGGGTACGGCGGCCCTGGTCCGGGCTCCGGACCCGGACGCGGCACGCGCCGTCCTGACCCTGGACCGGTACGCCGGCATCGAGGTCCACGACTGGGAGTTCGGCGGGCGACGCTGATGAGCAGGTGACCGTGCCGGCGCGCTCGGGCGCGGACCCGTGAGCCCGCGGAGCGCATCAGGATCCCCGCTGAGCACGGGCGGCCGATCGGCTGCGCCGCCGGTATTCGGTGGGTGTCAGCCCGACCAGCGTCCGGAAGCGGCGGGCGAAGTAGGTCGGGTCGTCCCAGCCGACGGCGGCGCCGACCCGGGCGGCCGGCAGGGTCGACTGCGCCAGCAACGTGGCGGCGCGCTCGGCCCGCAGCCGGGCCAGGAAGCCCAGTGGCGTCAGCCCGACGTGCCGCCGGAACAGCCGGCCGAGGTGGGTGGGATCCAGGTTGATCGATCGGGCGAGCTCGTCCAGCCGCCACGGGTGGGCGGGCGCCGCCTCGAGCCGGGCGATGGTGGCGGCGACGGCGGGGTGGACGGCGGGCTCGATCGTCTGCTGCCCGGGGTCACGGCCGTCGGCCAGGATGCCGAGCACGGTGACCAGTCGGCCCAGCACGCGGCCCGGCCGGCTCTGCTCGGCCCCGAGGTCCCGTTCGAGCAGGGTGATCTCCGCGATGGCCTCCTCGGCGGCGGCCGGATCGGCGGTCGTGACCGCCACGCCGTGCGTGCCGGAGGCCACCGGGTCGGTCCACAGCATCCGGCGCAGCATCGGGAGGTCGTGCAGCGCCGCCAGCTCGGCCCGTAGCGCCTGGGCGGACAGGCAGCAGTTGGCGACGGTCAGGCCGGCGCAGTCGCGGAACCCGTGCCAGGCACCGGGGCGGAGCACGATGACCTGCCCGCGCCGCAGCGGATGCTCGCCCTGGCTGGTCACGTGCCGGCCGTGACCGGCTCCGATCACGGCGATCTCGAGGAAGTCGTGCGCGTGCGGCTCGATGTCGAGATCCAGGTGGTGGACACCTGCCAGGACCGGGTCCCCGGCGAACAGCGCGTGCTCGTGCAGCGTGGCAGGCATGTCGGGATCGTACGACCACACGCCGGGATCGGCCTAGCCCCGGGCGGCACGCTACGACGACGCTTGGAGCATCCCAACGGCAAGAACCTCGGAGGTCAGTGATGGCGACGACCACGACCCGGCAGCCCGGCAGCGATGTCGGCCCCGACGGCCGGGTGCCGGACGAGCTGGTGGCGGCGTACCGCGAACACGGTTTCGTCCGAGTGCGTGGCGTTCTCGAGCCCGGCCGGATCGAGCGCTTCCGGGCCGGCGCCGAGGCGTTCCTGCGGGCGCACCGCGCGGAGAGCCTGGAGACGCGAGGCGTCTTCAGCCAGCTGGTCAACGTCTGGCGACAGGACCGGACGCTTCGGGAGCTCACGCTCGACCGGCGGCTCGGCCGGATCGCCGAGCAGCTCGCCGGGTTCCCGCTGCGGCTCTGGCACGACCAGATGCTGGTCAAGGAGCCGCACAACAACGCCGCCACCGAGTTCCACCAGGACCGCCCGTACTGGCCGCACGCGGGCGACCGGCTCCCGCTGTCGGCGTGGATAGCGCTGGTCGACGTTCCCCCGGAGCGGGGGTGCATGACCTTCCTGCCCGGCACCCAGCATCGGACCGGCCTGCGCCCGCAGGACCTCCACCGCGAGGAGGACCTGTTCGAGATGGACCCGTCCCTGCGCTGGATCCCCCGGGTCACGGTGCCGCTCCGCGCCGGCGACTGCACCTTCCACAGCGGCTACACCGGCCACATGGCGCTGCCCAACCGCACCGATCAGGCCCGGTTCGCGCACGTCGTCATCTACATGGACGAGGCGACCCGCTACAGCGGGACCGAGCACATCGTGACAGATCCCCTCGGGCTCGCCGTGGGTGCCGGGTTGGACGGCGACACCTTCCCCCGCCCCTGGGCCTAGATCACCACTTGTTCGGGCAGACCCGGATGGTGCGGGTCGAGAACGACCGGATCGAGATGGACCGCGTCTTCGGTGCGATCCGCCCGTTCGCGAGGCGCTTCACCATGAAAACGCCGGGACGGCCCCGGAATGGGGGTGAACCCGACGGCGGCCATGGCGACGCCCATGGCGAGCGCGCCCGCGAGGGCGGAACGCCGAAGGCTCACCAGTTGGTGAAGGCCCCGTCCGGAGTCCGCAGGTGCGGGCGCTCGGCGGCGACGGCCTGGTAGCGGCGGGCCGCGGTCCGGTCGAGGTCCACGCCGAGCCCGGGCAGCTCCGGCAGCTCCACGCGCCCGGCCCTGATCGTGGGCCGGGCCGTGAACAGCGCGTCGATCGCGGGCTCAGGCGGGGCCTGGTGCTCCTGGATCGCGGCGTTCGGGGTCGCGAGGTTCAGGTGCAGCGAGGAGGCCGCGGTCACCGGGCCGAGCGGGTTGTGGGTGGCGAGCCTGATGTAGTGCGTCTCGCACATCGCCGCGATCTTCCTGGCCTCGGTGAGCCCGGCCGCCACGGCCACGTCCACGCGGGCGTAGTCGATCAGGTCCGGCTCCACCAGGCGCTGGAACTCCCACTTCGAGCCGAACTGCTCGCCCGCCGCCAGCGGCACCGCCGTACGGGCCCTGAGCATGCGGTAGGCGTCCAGGCCCTCGCTGCGCAGCGGGTCCTCCACGAAGTACGGCCGCGCCGCCTCGATCTCCCTGCACAGCGTGACCGCCTCCGGCGGGTCGAACCTGGTGTGCACGTCGAGGATCAGCTCCACCTCCTCGCCCACCACCTCCCGCATCCGGTGGAACAGCGCGATCCCCGCCCGCATCGAGGCCCGCTGGTCGAGCACCCCGTCCGGCGCGTGCGGCACCGCGAAGCGAAGGTGCCGCCAGCCGTCGGAGACCAGGCCGCGCGCCTTGTCCAGGAACGCCTCCACGTCGTGGTAGTCGTCGCCCAGGTGCGTGTAGGCCGGCACGTGGTCGCGCACCCGCCCGCCGAACAGCTCGTAGACCGGCACGCCGAGGGCTTTGCCGCGGATGTCCCACAGGGCCACGTCCACTGCGGCGATCGCGGCTGACAGGAACCGGTCGGCGGGGAAGAACCCGCGCCGGAACAGCACCTGCCACAAGTGCTCGATCCTGGTGGGGTCCTCGCCGATCAGGAGCTCGCCCAGGTGCTCGATGCCCCCGGCCACGGCCTTCTGCCTCGATCTGATGCCGACCTCGCCCAGGCCGTACAGGCCCTCGTCGGTGTCGATGACCAGCAGCATCATGCTGTCGCCGTGATCGGGCAGGGTGAGCAGTTCCCAGCCGGTGATCTTCATCTGACTCCTTTGAAAACGATCCCGCAAACACTCAGGGATGCATCATGACAGAGCACCGCAGAGTTGAATAGGTCAGGTATTTTCCTGGATGAAACACTCTTGACGCATTCCGGGAACGTTTGCAACGATCCTCCCAACCAGTGACACGGGAGGGCGGAACCGGTGGCGGTAACGATCAAGCAGGTGGCGAGCGCGGCCGGGGTGTCCGTCTCGACGGTCTCCCGCGCGTTCACCGCGCCGGAGCAGGTGCAGCCGCAGACCCTGCAGCGCGTCCGCGAGGCGGCGGCCGATCTGGGCTACTCGCCCAACCCCGCCGCCCGCTCACTGCGCGGCGGCAGGACGGGGTCGATCGGTCTGATCATCCCCGACATAGCGAACCCTTTCTTCCCGCCGATCTTCAAGGCGATGCAGGCCCGCGCCAGGCGGCTCGGCTACACCGTGCTGGCCGCCGACACCGACGAGCGCGAGTACGACGAGCTGGAGACCATCGCCGCGGTGTCCAAGCAGGTGGACGGCCTGATCCTGTGGGCGTCCACCCTGCCGGCGGAACGGCTGCGCGAGCTCGGCGCCGAGATGCCCACCGTCCTGGTCAACCGGCACGTCGAAGGGCTGCCCGAGCTGCGCATCTCCCTGTCGCAGGGGATCGCGCAGGCCGCCGAGCACCTCAAGGCGTACGGGCACACCCGGTGCGTCTTCGTCAACGCCGAGCACGGCGAGCACGGCCGCGGCAAGTCCATCAGGGAGGTCTTCGAGGCCCACGACCTGACGCTGACCGAGCTCGGCCCGTACGACCCCCGCTTCGAGACCGGCGTGCACGCGGCGACGCTCGTCGCGGCGGGCGAGGCGACGGCGGTGCTCGCGCACAACGACCTGGTGGCGCTCGGAGTGCTGCACCAGTTCGCCAAGCTCGGCATCGGCGTGCCCGACCGGGTGAGCGTGATCGGAATAGACGACACGCTGCTCGCCGCCACCTCCACCCCGTCGCTCACCACGATCAGGATCTCGGCCGACGAGGTCGCCACCCGGGCCGCCGACCTGCTCATCAACACCATCACGGGCAGGGGCGAGGCGCGGACCGTCGAGATCGGCTCGCGCCTGATCCCCCGAGCCTCCACGGGCCCCGCCCCCGGCTGAGCCCTCCCTCCCTTCAGCGAAACCCCTTTCCGGCACGGCCGCCGCGCCCTGCCGCCATCTCGACGTGCGCCACCTCCACCACAGGAGTCATCATGAAGCTGACCGCCGGCCTCCTCGGCTGCGCCGTACTCACCACGGCGCTGACCGGATGCGGGTCCCCCTCCTCCGGCGAGCCCGGAACCGTCGTGATCCGGGTCCAGGGCATGCCTCCCGCCACGGACAAACCGGGTCTGGAGCAGTTCAAGAAGATGGTGGCGGAGTTCGAGAGGCAGAATCCCGGGATCAAGGTGCAGGGCTCGACCACGGTGTTCGACCCGCTCACGTTCTCCGCCAAGCTGGCGGGCGGCAAGGTCGAAGAGGTGATCAAGGTCCCGCTGACCGAGCCGCAGGGCCTCATCGCCCGCAAGCAGGTCAGGCCGCTCACCAATGAGCTGTCGGGGTGGGCCCACTACAAGGAGTTCAACCCCCAGGTCCTGCGCCCGCTCAGCGACGCGGCCGGCGAGGTGTACGGCGTCCCGCAGGCGCCCTTCGCCCAGGGCCTGGTCTACAACCGCGACCTGTTCACCAAGGCCGGGCTCGACCCCGACAAGCCGCCGAAGACGTGGGACGAGGTCCGCACCGCGGCCAAGGCCATCGCCGACAAGACCGGCAAGGCGGGCTTCGTCCACGAGTCGAAGAGCAACCAGGGCGGCTGGCAGCTCACCATGCTCGCCTACGCGCACGGCGGCGAGATCGAGCGCGAGGAGGGCGGCAGGCACGTGGCCGCCTTCAACGCCGACCCGGTGAAGAAGGCGCTGGGCCTGCTCAAGGAGATGCGCTGGACGGACGACTCCATGGGCGACTCGCAGCTCAACGACCAGAACGATGTGATCAAGCGGTTCGCCGCGGGTGAGATCGGCATGTACATGGGCACGCCGGGCACCTACCGGCTGGCCAAGATGACGTACGGGATGGAGAACACTGACGCGTTCGGCGTCGGCCCGCTCCCGCAGGCCGGCGGGAACGCCACGCTGACCGGCGGCGACGTCTACCTGGTGCCCAAGTCCGTGACGGCGGAGAAGGCCGCCGCGGCGGTGAAGTGGCTGCTGTTCGCCTACGCCGAGCCGCAGCACGACCCGGCCGTGGCCGCCTCCAGGGCCAAGCAGCTGGCCGCCGACCCCGAGTCCGCGGTCGGGGTGCCCACGCTGCCGATGTTCGACGCCACGCAGCAGGCCAGGATCGACGAGGCCGTCAAGCCGTACGTGAACGTCAAGCTCGAGCACTTCCGCCCGTGGCTGGAGGGCACCCCGTCGCTCACCCTGCGCCCCGAGCCCGCCGTCCAGGCCCAGCAGGTGTACGCGGTGCTCGACACGGTGGTCCAGGCGGTGCTCACCGACAAGAACGCGTCCGTGGACGACCTGCTGGCCAAGGCGGAGACGGACGTCAACGCCAAGCTCGCGGCGGCCAGGCAGTGAGTGCCGGCCGCACCGGGACGCCCACCGTGTCCCCGCCCACCGTGTCCCCGCCCGCCGCGTCCCCGCCCGCCGCGTCCGCGGTCCGGGCGGAGCCCACGAGAGCGGCGGTCAGGAAGGGCCGGCACACGCTGACCGCGCTGGTGTTCCTGGTCCCGGCGCTGGTGGTGTTCGGGGTGTTCTCCTGGTGGCCGATCGTCAGAGGCCTGCTCATCAGCTTCCAGGAGACGAACCTGGTCGACCCAGCCGCCTGGGTCGGCCTGGACAACTTCCGCGCCCTGTTCGCCGACCCGCTGCTGGGCACGGCCGTCGCCAACACGCTGGTGTTCGTCGGGCTGGCACTGCTCATCGGCTTCCCCGCGCCGCTGGTGCTGGCCGTGGTGCTGTCCACCGTGCGCAGAGGCGCGGGCGTCTACCGCTTCCTCGTCTACCTGCCCGTGGTGGTGCCGCCCGTGGTGGCGATCCTGCTCTGGAAGTGGTTCTACGACCCGGGGCACGGCCTGTTCAACGGGCTGCTCGGCCTCGTGGGGCTGGGGCCCTACCCGTGGCTGGACTCGCCGGACACGGCGATGGTCAGCCTGGTCCTGCAGTCCACCTGGGCGGGCATGGGCGGCGCGGTGCTGATCTACCTGGCCGCGATCGTCGGCGTCCCGTCCGAGCTGTACGAGGCCGCCCAGATGGACGGGGCCTCCATCCGGACGCGCGTGTGGCACATCACGCTTCCCCAGCTCCGCCCGGTGATCGGCCTGCTGCTGCTCATGCAGCTCATCAACACCATGCAGGTCTTCACCGAACCGTACGTCTTCACCGGCGGCGGCCCGGAGAACGCCACGCTCACCGTCCTGCTGCTGATCTTCAGGTACGCCTTCCAGGACGGCGCCTACGGTCAGGCGGCGGCGCTGTCGTTCCTGCTGGCGATCGTCCTCGGCCTGCTGTCGGCCGTCTACCTGCGGGCCACCAGGAGCTGGAGCGCGTCATGAGCCTGATCTCACCTGTCGAGGAGCGCCGCCCGGCGGTCAGGGCGGGGCTGCGCACGATCCAGGCGCTCACGCTGGCCTTCCTGGTCCTGATCGGCCTCGGCCCGCTCTACATGACGGTCAAGGGCGCCGTGTCGCCGAGCGCCGACCTGATCTCCAAGCCGCTCGACCTGTGGCCCGCCGACCCGCGCCCGGAGAACTTCGCCACCGCCTGGGACGACCTCGGCATCGGCCACTACCTCCTCAACACCGTGCAGGTGGTGGGCGGTTCGTGGGCGGTGCAGCTCGTCGTGGCGATCACCGCCGGCTTCGCGCTGTCGGTGCTGCGACCCCGGTTCGGCAAGTACGTCTACGGCGCGATCCTGGCCACGATGTTCGTGCCCTACACGGTCTCGATGACCAGCCTGTTCCTGACGGTCATCGACCTGGGGCTGGTGGACTCGTACTGGTCGATCTGGCTGCCCTCCGGCGCCTATGCGTTCAACGTGCTGCTGGCCAAGCGGTTCTTCGACGCGCTGCCGCCCGAGCTGTTCGCGGCGGCGCGGGTGGACGGGGCGAACACGTGGCAGCTGCTGACCAGGATCGTGCTGCCGATGAGCCGGCCGATCCTGGCCGTGATCAGCCTGCTGGCCGTCATGCACAGCTGGAAGGACTTCATCTGGCCGCTCGTGGCCATCACCGATCCCGAGAAGCAGCCGATCAGCGTGGCCCTGGCCAGCCTGGCCGAGCAGGCGCCGCAGGACGAGCTGATCGCCGCCATGGCGATGGCACTGGCGCCTCCGGTGCTGGTGTTCCTGGTCTTCCAGAAGCACATCGTGGCCGGGCTCGGCTTCACCGGCATCAAGGGCTGACATTTAACGAAAGGCACCCCCCATGGCCGAAATTTCCCGTCGTATCCTCTTCCAGGCTCTCCCGGCCGCGGCCGGCGCCACCTTCGTCGCCACACCCGCCGCGGCGGCCGGCACCGCGACCGGCGGCGCCGCCGTCGCCGAGCCGATCTCCGTCCAGGCCGACGGCATCACGCTGATCGCCGAGGAGGGCGGCTCGATCCTGGTGCGCGACGACGCCGACCGCCTCCGGCTCAGCCACTTCATGATCAAGGACAGCGTGCTCGGGCAGCAGCGCACGTTCGGCGGCACGCCCTCGCTGGTGACGGTGGACGGCAAGCCCGCCATCCAGGTCGACTATGTGATGTCGGCGTCGGCCCAGCAGGTCAAGGTGCGTGGCCTGTTCACCGTCTCCGCCCGCAGGGCGCACCTGCGCTGGGAGGTGAGCGGCAGCGCCACCCTGACGCCTTCCGGCTTCATGTTCGCCAGGACCGTGCTCGGCCCGTCGGCGCCCGAGCGGTACGTGCCCGTCACCAGGTGGACCCGCGACCCGCGCGGCGGCGTCCCGTACGAGGTCAACGCCGGCGCCCTCTACCAGGAGACCTGGACGGACACCGCCGCGTTCTTCCGCCTGGACAAGACCACGCCCGGCTTCACCAACGCCACCTGGATCCACGCCCCCGCCACCACCGGGACCGTGACCGAGGCCGAGCTGGTGCTCGGGGCGATGCGCCCGTCGGCCGCCAACGGGATCGCCACCGGGCTCCCGCTGAGCGTGGACGCCTGGTGCGACCAGCCGTTCGGCCTGCACGAGCCGAACGCGAGCATGCGGCTCAGGGCCCAGGTCGTCAACGGCTCGGCCACCGAGCGCAGCGTACGGCTGAGCTGGTGCGCCCGCGACTTCGACGGCAGGAAGGCCGCGCACGGCGCGCTGACCAGGACGCTCGCGCCCGGCGCGGTCTGGGACGAGACGTTCACGGTCGGGGGCTCCCCGCAGGGCATTCTGTTCGCCGAGGTCAAGGCGGTCGCCGACGACACCGACGAGGCGTTCGCCCGGACGAACCTGGCCACGCTCAAGCCGTACGACTACCAGGCCGAGGGGAGGTTCGGCGTCGCCAACTACTTCTGGATGCTGGTGCCGGACAAGGAGTCGGTCGGCGCGCTGATGCGCAGGATCGGCGTGAAGTCGGTACGCATCGCCTACGACGGCGCGCCGGGCCACTCGCCCGCCGAGCTGGACGCGCTCGGCGTCCCGCACAACGTGCAGCTCGGCGGCGTCATCTTCAACGGCACGCCCGAGCAGATCGCCGCCTGGGCCGACGACCGGGCGGCGATCGCCAGGGCGTCGGGCGCCCGCTACTTCGAGGTGGCCAACGAGCTGAACAACCCGTGGATGCAGGGCAAGCGGGTGCCCGAGTACATCCGCGACGGGCTCAAGCCGATCCACGACCGGCTCAAGGACTCCGGCATCAAGCTGATGAACTGCGGCCTCGGCGGCATGGACACGGTGTGGACCGCGAAGTTCATCGAGGCGGGCGGCTGGGACCTGATCGACGGGTTCGCCATCCATCCGGGGCGCGGCAACTTCACCCCCGACTACGCGCCACCGCCCGAAGAGTGGGAGCAGGGCGAGAACGGCACGTACTGGAACTTCCTCGGCGCGCTGCGGGAGGCCCGCAGGACCATCGACGAGCAGGGCGGCGGCAAGGAGCTGTGGCTCACCGAGGCGTACGCCTGCACCAGGCCGAACCGGTGGTGGAACGACAACCACCGGCAGGCGGCCGAGAACGTGCTGCTCACCCTGGCGCTGGCGGTCTCGGCGGGCGTGGACGGGGTGAACTGGTACCAGCCCCACGACAGCACGATCCACCATCCGCAGGAGGCCGACCCCGCCAACCCCGAATACCACTTCGGGCTGATGAACCGCGACACCAGCGCCAAGGCCGCGCTGCTGGCCTACGCCACGGCCACGCGGATCCTGGAGGGAGCGAGGTTCGTCCGCTGGCTGACGTTCCCCGACCCGGAGCTCAAGGGCCTGCTGTTCGACGGGTTCTCGATCCTGTGGAGCCGCAAGGACGGCTATCTCCAGCACGCGGACCACGGCACCGACCAGTGGTATCCGCACAAGGAGGCCTGGGCCGACCACTGGCCCACCAAGACCCCCCTGCTCCTGCCCGCCGGGGGCGCCACGGTCCGCGAGGTGGACTGCATCGGCCGCGAGCGCACCCTGCCTGTCTACAACGGCAAGGTGCGGGTGGTCCTGGACGGCGCGCCCCGTGTCTACTACGGATTGAGCGAATGAGACAAGAAACCGTAAGTCATGACATCACCGTCGTGGGTGGCGGCCTGGCCGGGGTGTGCGCGGCCGTCGCCGCCGCCCGGCTCGGGCGTACGGTGGCGCTGGTCGGCAACCGGCCGGTGCTGGGCGGCAACTCCAGCAGCGAGGTGCGCGTCTGGGTGTGCGGCGCGACCGGCCACGGCAAGAACCACCACGCCCGCGAGGGCGGCATCATGGGCGAGCTGCTGGTCGAGAACCAGTATCGCAACCCGCTCGGCAACCCCTACTTCTGGGACACCACGGTGCTGGACGCGGTCCGCGCCGAGCCGAACGTCTCGCTCTACCTCAACACCGACGTCCGCCTCGTGGACGCCGACGGGAGCGGGATCTCCTCCGTCACGGGCTGGATGATGGGCTCGGAGCGGCTCATCACGTTCGAGTCGTCGCTCTTCCTCGACTGCACCGGCGACGGCCTGGTCGGCCACCTCGCGGGCGCCCGTCACCGCATCGGCCGCGAGGGCCGGGCGGAGTACGGCGAGCCGTGGGCGCCCGACGAGCCCGACGACATCACGCTGGGCAGCACGCTGCTGTTCTACACGAAGGACGCGGGAGAGCCGGTCCGCTACGTCCCGCCCGGCTTCGCCAAGGACATCACCACCACCTCGATCCCCGAGCGGCGCATCATCAAGGCCGGTGACAACGGCTGCGCGTACTGGTGGATCGAGTTCGGCGGCGAGCTGGACACCGTGCACGACAACGACCGCATCAGGGACGAGCTGTGGTCGGTCGTCTACGGCATCTGGGACTACATCAAGAACTCCGGCAAGTTCGACGCCGACACGATGACGCTCGAATGGGTGGGCGCGCTGCCGGGCAAGCGGGAGTACCGCCGCCTGCTCGGCGACTACGTGCTCACCCAGCACGACGTCCTCGGCCAGACGCCGTTCGACGATCGGGTCGCGTTCGGCGGCTGGTCGATCGACCTGCACCCGCCGCAGGGCATGTACGCGACCGAGGCCGGGGCCAAGCAGCGCTACGCCGACGGCGTCTACCACATCCCCTACCGCTCGCTCTACTCGGTCAACGTGCCCAACCTGCTCATGGCCGGGCGCAACATCTCCGCCTCCCACGTGGCGTTCGGCTCGACCAGGGTGATGGCCACCTGCGCCACGATCGGCCAGGCAGCGGGCACGGCCGCGGCGCTCTGCGCCGAGCGCGGCACGCGCCCGCGCGACCTGCCGGCCGCCGACCTGCAGCGAACCCTGCTGCGCGAGGACGCCTCCATCGTCGGGCTGCCGCTCGACGACCCGGCCGACCTCGCGGGCACCGCCACCGCGTCGGCGTCGAGCACGCTGTCCCGCCTGGTGGTGGACACCCCGGCCGACCCGTGGCCGCTCGACGCGGACGCGGGGCTGGTGCTGCCCGCCGACCCGGCCCTCGGCGGCGTGCGGCTGCTGGTCGACGCGGCCGGTGACACCACGCTGACCGTCGAGCTGCACGACCCTGTGCTCGGGCAGAACTACGTGCCGCGCGAGCTCGTCACGACCGGCGCGATCCCCCTGTCCGCGGGCGAGAAGCAGTGGGTCGACCTGGGCCTGGACTGGCGGCCCGGCACGCCGCGCAACGCCTTCATCGTCGTCAGGGCCAATCCGCTGGTCCGCCTGCACGTCGCCGACCAGCCGACGCCCGGCGTGCTCTGCTTCACCCGGATCCCGCTGCGCCCGCAGGACGAGAGCCCCCAGCCGCTCCGCGAGTGGGTGGACACGGGGCTGCTGCGCCGGACGTTCTGCCTGGAGACGGGCGGCACGGAGGCGTTCGCGCCGGGCAGGGCTCTGGACGGCTATCAGCGCCCCTATGCCGGGCCGCACATGTGGGTCTCCGGCACGCTGCCCGCCAGCCTGGATCTGGAGTGGGCGGAGCCCGTGACGATCGCGCGCATCGAGGTGATCGCCGACGACGACGTGAACGAGGACCTGATCAACCTGCACCACCACCGCACCCCGTTCGAGGTGCTGCCCACGCTCGTCCGCGACTACCGGGTCGAGGTGCGGCGGGGCGGCGCCTGGCACGCGGTGGCCGAGACCCGCGAGAACCGGCGGCGGCGCAACGTGCACGTCCTCGACGAGCCGGTGCCGGCCGACGCGCTGCGGATCGTGGTCGAGGCCACCAACGGCGCGCCGTCGGCCCACGTGGTCGCGGTCCGGGCGTACCGTCCTGAGGACGGTCCGCGCGGCGGACGGACGGGAGGCGAGCGGTGAGCGGCGGCGTGCGGCGGGTGCTGGTGACGGGCGCGGCGGGCCGCATCGGGCGGGCGGTCCTCGACCTGCTGGCCGACCGGGGGATCGCGGCCGGTGCGCTCGTCCTGGACGACCCCGGCGACCTGCCCGCCGACCTGCCCGCCGATCTGGTGGTCGTGGGAGACGCGACCGACCCGGCCGCCGTACGCGCCGCGCTGAAGGGGGCCGACGCCGTCATCCACCTCGCCGCCATCCCGACCCCGGAGCGGGAGCCGGCCGAGAAGGTGTTCGCGGTCAACACCCAGTCCACCTTCACCGTGCTCGAACAGGCGGGGCTGGCGGGGGTTCGGCAGGTGTGCGTGGCGAGCTCGCAGGCGGCCGGCGGTCTGGCGTTCGCCTCGAAAGAGCTGCACCCCGCCTACGCGCCGGTCGACCACGCCCTGCCGTCGCAGGCCGAGGACCCGTACGCGCTGTCGAAGCTGGTCGACGAGCTCACGGCGGAGACGATGGCGCGCAGGCACGGGATGAGCGTGGTCGCGCTGCGCCTGCCGTACGTGGGGGGCGTGGACGAGCGGCTGCGCGACTTCGCCGCCGCGTGCGCGGCCGACCCCGGCCTGCACGCGCGCGGGCTGTGGGCGTACCTGGAGGTGCGCGACGCGGCCCGCGCGTGCCTGCTGGCGCTCGGCGTGCCCGGGCCCGGCGCGCGGACGGTGCTGGTCGCCGCCCCTACGACGCTCGTCCCCCATCCGACCGAGGACCTGATGCGCCGCTACCATCCGACGACCGAGCTGCGCGCGCCGCTGCCCGGCCGCACGGTGCCGATCGACCTCAGCCGGTCGGCCGGGCTGCTGGGCTTCACCGCCGACTTCGTCCTTTAGGGCCGCCGGCGGAACGCTCGGGGGCCGCACCTTCCCGGAAAGGGCTTCCGCCACGACGATCAGAGGTTGAGGCAACCTCATCCGGAGAAGGAGGCGTGATGGCGCATCACTGGCGCGGCTGGTGTCTGCTCCGCCCCGGCGTCCTGCTGTACGGCGGAACCATCGGTACGAACCAGCTGCACGCACACCACGCGGTCCACCTGATCGTCTCCGCGGAGCCCTTCACCATGGCCGACGCCCAGGGCCGGCGGCTGACCACCCGGACCGCGGTCATTCCGCCCGACACCGGCCACGCCATCCTCACGGGAGCTCGCGGGGCCCTCCTGGCTCAACTCGAACCCGGCAGCTCGCCAGGCCGCTCCCTTCTCGCCTCTTCGGGGGCGGGAGCCTGCGCCTCGACCTGGAGCCCGCCCCTCCCCCGTCCGACGCACGCCGGCACGAGCCCGGGACACCACCAGGTCGCGGCACCGCTCACGTTCGCGAGGCCCCCGAACGGCCACGAACACTCCGCCGAGGCCGCGGCCGCCCTGCAGATCGTCGAGGACTGGACGGGTCAGCGTCGTGCCGCGGAGATCCCGATTCACCCGGCGGTGGAGATGGCGATAGCCGTGATCCCCACTCTCCTGGCCGGGGGGCCGGTGCGTCTGGGCGTGCTCGCGGCCGCGGTACACCTGTCCCCCAGCCGGTTGGCGCATCTGTTCAGCGCGCACGTGGGGATCCCGCTGCGGCCCTATGTGCGCTGGCAGCGCCTTCAGCATGCGATCAGGCTGGTCGCCGCGGGAGAGTCGCTGACGGTGGCCGCCCACGGTGCCGGATTCACCGACGGGTCGCATTTCACCCGGGTCTTCCGGCACAACTTCGGGACCGCGCCCTCCACGCTGGCCGCCGCCATCGACTGGCTGCCCTGATTCGACACGTTCGTACAAGCGCTGACCGCATCGACGCCGCATCCTTGCCACGGACGCAGGTATTAGAAGCCCGAGGGAAGGCCCGCGATGCTCAATCTGTCGATCATTCTGGAAGACAGCGCCCGCAATGTCCCAGACCGCACCGCCCTGGTCTTCGGCGACCTGCGCCTGCCGTACTCCATGGTGGACTCCGTCGCGAACCAGGTGGCCAACCTCCTGGTGGCCAGGGGGATCGGCAGGGGCGACAAGGTCGCGCTGCTCTGCCCGAACCTGCCCTACTTCCCCTTCGTCTACTTCGGCATCCTCAAGGCCGGGGCGACCGTGGTCCCGCTCAACGTGCTGCTGCAGCCGCGCGAGATCGCCTACCACCTGACCGACAGCGACACCAAGGCGCTCTTCTGCTTCGAGGGCTCCCCCGAGCTGCCCATGGGCGCGCGCGGGCGGCAGGCGTTCGACGCCGTCGAGGGCTGCGAGCACTTCTTCGTCCTGCCCGCCACGCCGCTGGCCACCGAGTCGGAGCACGGCGAATCGTTCTGGGCGGCGCTGAGCGGCATGTCCGGGGAGTTCGAGACGGTGCGGACCGGGCCGGACGACACCGCGGCCATCCTCTACACCTCCGGCACCACCGGGCAGCCCAAGGGCGCCGAGCTGACCCACATGAACATCCTGACCAACACCATCGTCAGCGACGAGATGTTCCCCGCCGACCCCGACGGCGACGTCTCACTCACCGTGCTACCGCTCTTCCACTCCTTCGGCCAGATCGCGGGCATGAACGTGAGCGTGCGCCGCCGCGCCACCCTCGTACTCCAGCCGCGGTTCGAGCCCAGTGAGGCGCTGGAGCTCATGCGCAGGGAGAAGGTGACCATGTTCGCCGGGGTGCCGACGATGTTCTGGGCGCTGCTGTCGAAGATCCACGCCGACGGCGCCGAGGTGCCCTCGACGCTGCGGTTGGCGGTGGCGGGCGGGGCGTCCTGCCCGGTCGAGGTGCTCAAGGACTTCGAGGGCACCTTCGGCATCCCGATCCTGGAAGGGTACGGCCTGTCGGAGACCTCCCCGGTGGCCAGCTTCAACCAGCCCGGACGGCCCACCAAGCCCGGCACCATCGGCTTCCCCATCTGGGGCGTGCAGATGCGGCTGGTGGACGACGACTGGAACACCGTCGAGGGCGGGGGCCCCGGCGAGATCGCCATCCGCGGGCACAACGTCATGAAGGGCTACTACGGGCGGCCCGAGGCCACCGAGGAGGTCATGCGGGACGGCTGGTTCCGCACCGGCGACATCGCCACGCGTGACGAGGACGGCTACTACGCCGTCATCGAACGCACGAAGGACATGATCATCCGGGGCGGCTTCAACGTCTATCCGCGCGAGCTGGAGGAGGTGCTGATGACGCACCCGGCGGTCTCGCTGGCGGCGGTGGTCGGCGTGCCCCACGACTCGCACGGCGAGGAGGTCAAGGCCTACGTCATCCCGGCGCCCGGCGCGACGGCGAGCGAGGACGAGCTCGTCGCCTGGTGCAGGGAGAACATGGCGGCCTACAAGTACCCGCGGATCATCGAGTTCCGCGAGCGCCTGCCGATGACGGCGACCGGCAAGATCCTCAAACGCGAGCTGCGCCAGTAGTCGCGCCCGCCGCGGCGGCGGGGACGGCAGCACTCTTGCAGACTTACAGGTGTAAGGGGTAATGTCGGGGGCGCCCTTACAGGTGTAAGGAGACTGCGGCCGTCCCGCGCCGTCACATACGGGGAAGTGTCATGAACACCAGCAGGCGAGCGACCGCCATCGCCGGCGCACTGGTCATGGTGGGCATGATCGCCGGAGCGTTGAGTATTGTTCCCGCTCTCGAGGAGCCGCACTATCTCACCCTCATCTCCGCGCATGAGGGTCAGGTCATCGCCGGTGCGTTCTTCCAGTCCATCATGATCCCCGCCTATGTCGGGTTCGCGCTGTACCTGTATCCCACCTTGCGGAAGGAGAACGAGGCGCTCAGCCTGGGTTTCCTCGGATTCAGGCTGATCGCGGCGACGTTCCATCTCGTCGGCGTGATTCTCCTGCCCCTGTTTCTGGTGCTGGGCCAGGAATTCGCCCAGGCCCAGGCCAGCGCTTCGGGCGCGGCTCACCTCGGGGTCCTCGGTGAGGTGCTGCGGACGGGACGTGACCTGGTCAATCATGTCGCCTTGATCATCTCGCTGGGTCTCGGCGACCTTCTCCTGTTCTCCGTGCTCTATCGGTCGAGACTCGTCCCGCGCTGGCTGTCCGTGTGGGGGTTTCTCGGGGCCGGGCTGGCCATGTCGGCGAGCTTCCTGGTGCTGTTTGGCCTGACCGATGTCGTCACACCGCTCTACCTGGCCATCAACGCACCGCCGGCCCTGCACAGCGTGGTCCTGGCCCTGTGGCTGATCGCACGAGGCTTCGAGACGAGGACATTGACCACGAGCGCGGGTTGAACCGGTACGGCGGGGACCCCCGCCGCCGAGCCGGCGTCAGCGGATGCGACGTCCCGTCTCGGCGCAGGAGTACCCGCCCAGGGCCTCCACCCCGGCGCGGAAGTCCGGCAGCTCCAGCAGCGCCCACAGCGGAGCCAGCAGCTCCTCCGACAGCGTGCTGGTACGCAGCACCAGGTCGTACGGCTCCTGGGCCACCGGGACGAAGTCGAGCCCGAAGGCGCGGGCGGCGGCGAGGATCCCCATGCCGGCGTCCGCGCGCCCCGCGGCCACGGCCGCGGCCACCGCCAGGTGCGTGTGCTCCTCGCGGGAGTAGCCGGACACCTCGCTCGCGTCGATGCCGAGGTCGGCCAGCTCGTGGTCCAGCAGCGCCCGGGTGCCGGCACCGCGCTGCCGGTTCACGTAGCGCAGGTCATGCCTGGTCAGGTCCTTGAGCCCGGTCAGGCCGAGCGGGTTGCCGGGGGCGACGATCAGCCCTTGCTCGCGGTGGACCAGCCGGACCACGGCGATGTCGGCGTCCGCCCCGAGCAGCCGGTCCACGTAGGGCAGCGTGTACTCGCCGGTGGCCGGGTCCAGCAGATGCGACCCGGCCAGGTGGCACAGGCCGTCGCGCAGCGCCACGAGGCCGCCCAGCGAGCCGACGTTCGACGACGCCAGGGTGATCAGCGGGTCGGCGGCGCGCAGGGCGGAGGCCGCGAGGTCGAGCACCATGTCGTGCGAGCCGATCGCGACGATGGTCCGGCCGATCTCGGACAGCCCGCGCAGCAGCTCGACCCGGACCCGCTCCCCGGCGTGGTGGCCCTCCACGCCCGAGGGCACGACGAGCAGGCCGTCGGCGCGTACGAGCGAGGTGAGCACCCCGGCACCCCGGGGCAGCGGGGTGGCCACGAGCCGGTCCTGCACCCGCCCCAGGCGCACGCGTACCCAGTCGTCCATGCCGATGGCGGACGGCAGCTTCCTGGCCAGGTGCGCCGTGGCCGACGGGCGTTCCCGCGGGGTGGCGCCCTCCAGCTCGGCGAGCAGCGGAGCCGCGAAGATCTCGAAGGTCAGCGCCGCCGACACCGGGTAGCCGGGCACGCCGATCACCGGCGTCTCCTCGACCGCGCCGAGGACGACGGGATGGCCGGGACGCACGGCGACCCCGTGGACCGCGACGACGCCGGCCCCGGCGACCACGCGCGCGGTGTAGTCGTCCCGCCCGGCGCTGGAGCCCGCGATGAGCAGGACCAGGTCGGCGTCGCGGGTGGCCTCCCGGAGCACGGCGGCGATGGCTTCGGGGTCGTCGGGGACGATCTCCGTGACCCGGGCCGCGCAGCCCGCCTCCCGGGCCTGCGCCGCCAGCATCATCGAGTTCGTGTCGAGGATGTCACCGGGGGCCAGCTCGACGCCGATCGGGCGGATCTCGTCGCCGGTCGGCACGATCACCACGCGCGGTGCGCGGCGGACGCCGAGCTCGACGACTCCCGCCGCGGCGCAGGCCGCGACGTCCACGGGGCGCAGCCGGTGGCCCTCCGGCAGCAGCAGCTCGCCGGCGCTGATGTCCTCCCCGATGGAGCGGACGTGCTGGTAAGGCGGGACGGCCGCCTGGAGCTCGGCCCGCCCTTCCGCGGTGCGGTGCACGTGCTCCCGCATGACCACGGCGTCGTAACCGTCGGGCAGCGGGTCGCCGGTGTCCACGACGGCGAAGTCGCCTGGAGACAGGAGCACCGGGCTGGTCTCGGCCGCGCCCACGGTGTCGGCGGCGCGTACGGCGATGCCGTCCATCGCCGCGGAGTCGAAGGCGGGCGAGGACCGCAGCGCCCACACCGGCTCGGCCGTCACCCGCCCGACGGCGGCGCCGACCGGCGTACGGACCAGGCCGACCCGGGCGGGGCAGCCGGCCGCGGCGCGCGCCTCGCGCCAGACGAGCCGGGCCTGCGCCGCGGGGACGTCGGAGACGAAGGGACTTTCCACGTTCATCGATACAGGATGACCTCTACCTCGGTGCCCGCGTCCAGCCCGGTGGCCGGTTCGGGCACGATCACATAGCCGTCGGCGCGGGTCAGCACCGACAGCAGCGCCGACGGGCCGAAGATCGGCTCGGCCACGCCGTTCCGTACCCCGACCTGGACCACGTCAAGCCGGCCGGCCGCCGATGCCAGGTCGCGCGACAGTCGAGCCCGCGTGCTCGGCTGCGGCGGCGGGGTCTCGCAGCCGGCGACGCGCCACAGCAACGGCACTCCGACCTGCCCGAACACGACCAGCGCGGACAGGGGGTTGCCGGGCAGCCCGATGAGCGGGATCCCGGAGCACTCGGCCAGCAGCGTGGGCTTGCCCGGCTTGATGGCGATCCCGTGGCACCAGACCTCGCCGATGGCGGCCACGGCGCCCGCCGTCTCGTCCCTCGCGCCGACCGACGAACCCGCCGACACGACCACCAGGTCGGAATCGGCCAGGACCGCGGTCAGCCGCTCCTTGAGCGCGCCGGGCTCGTCCGGGACGATGCCGGCGATCACCGGCTCGCCGCCCGCGTCGGCGACCAGCCCCGCCAGAGCGGAGGCGGTGGCGTCGCGTACCTGCCCGGATGCGAGCCGCGCGGTGGCGGGCGGCACCACCTCGTCGCCGGTGGAGATGATCGCCACGCGGGGGCGGCGGTGCACGGTGACCGTGGTCACCCCCGCGGCGGCGAGGAACCCGAGATCCGGGGCGCGCAACGGCCGGCCACCGGGCGCCAGCACGCCGCCCGCCGCGACGTCCTCGTCGGCGCGCACGACGCCGCCGCCGGGCGCGACGGGCCGGGTCACCTCGATCGTGCCCGGCATGGTCTCCGCGGTGTACTCCACCATGACCACCGCGTCGGCGCCGGCCGGAAGCACTCCCCCGGTCGGCATCGCGACGCATCCGCCGGCCCGGACCGCCACGGTCGGCTCGGCGCCCATGCGTACCGCGCCGAGCAGGTCGAGGTAGGACGGGAGCCCGTCGGAGGCGCCGTAGGTGTCCATCGCCCGCACCGCGAAACCGTCCACGGTGGACCGGGCGAAGCCGGGCAGGGCGGCGGGGGCCGTGACGTCCGCGGCGGGCACCCGGTGCAGCGCCTCGGACAGCGGGACGCGCTCGGCGGGCGTGCGATGCGAGGGCCGGAACCCGGAGCGGACCTCGGCGAGGGTACGGGCGGTGAAGAACTCTCTGCCGCTCAACGGTCCGGCTGCTCCCTCGATCCTTCCGGCCGGGGCTGCGGACGCGCCGCCGCACCGCCCTTGTCCAGCCCGAGCACGGACACCACCGGGCCCAGCGCCACCTGCCCGAGCCCGCAGATCGACGTCTTGCGCATGGTCTCCTCCAATTGCAGGATCCGGCCCTTCCGCGCGGCGTCGAGGGTGGCGGATCCGGAGTCCAGCACTTCGCGCAGCAGCTCGTGGGCCTTGGTGGAGCCGACCCGGCAGGGCACGCACTTGCCGCACGACTCGTTACGGAAGAAGCGCAGCACGTTGGTGGAGGCGGCCAGCAGATCGGTGCCCTCGGCGAGCACCACCAGGGCGCCGGAGCCGAGCATGGTCCCGGCCTCGGCGAGCGTCCCGAAGTCCAGCGCCAGGTCCAGCCGGTCGGGGCCGATGAAGTTCGAGGACGCGCCGCCCGGCTGGACGGCCGCGACCCGGGCGCCGCCGAGCACCCCGCCGGCCAGGTCGATCAGCCGGCGCACCGTGGTGCCCATCGGCACGCAGTACACGCCGGGGTTCTCGACATGCCCGGACACGGCGAAGAACTTCCAGCCGACGCTGTCGCCCTCGCCCTGCTCGGCCCACCATGCGGCGCCGCGTTGCAGGATCACCGGCACGTCGGCGAAGGTCTCCACCGAGTTGATCAGGGTGGGGCGGCCGTGCAGGCCGTAGTTGCCCGGGAAGGGCGGCTTGTTGCGCGGCTCGCCGCGGTGGCCCTCCATGCACTCCAGCAGCGCGGTCTCCTCGCCGAGGATGTAGCCGCCGGGCGAGACGAAGATGTCGAGGTCGAGGCGGCGGCCGCTGCCGCAGGCGTTCTCGCCGATCACGCCGGCCGCGCGCAGTGCCGCGATCTCCGCGTGCAGCACGCGCTCCTCGGGGCCGTACTCGTGCCGGATGAAGATCCAGCCCTGCTCGGCACCGACCACGGCCATGCCGAGCAGGAGCCCCTCGATCACCAGGTGCGGCTGATCGGTCAGGATCTGCCGGTCCTTGAACGTGCCCGGCTCCGACTCGTCGGCGTTGCAGATCACGTATTTGACGCCGCCCGGCTCCGCGGAGGCGACCAGGCCCCACTTGCGGCCCGTGGGGAACCCGGCGCCGCCCATGCCGCGCAGCCCGGAGGCCTCCAGCGTGGCCACCACGCTCTCGGCGCTCACCTCGCCGGCCAGCAGCGCGCGCAGGCTCGCGTACCGGGTCGAGACGTCCGAGCCGGCCGGGTACGGGTCGTTCGGCCAAGGGTCGGCGCGTCCGGTCACGGTGGCCTCGGCGAGCTCCTCCTCCCGCGCGGCGGCCACGAGCGCGTCGACGTCGGCGACCGGGGCCGGGTGCTCGTTGACGGCCAGCGCCGGGGCGCTGTCGCACCGGCCCAGGCAGGACACCTCGACGAGCTCGATCTCGGCCTCGTCCCCGTAACGCTCGCGCACCTCGGCGATCCGGTCGTCGGCCGAGCGCAGCCAGCACGACAGGTCGTGGCACACGTTGACGGACACCTTGGCGGGCGGGGTCGTGCGGAAGTGCGGGTAGAACGAGACGAGGCCCTCGATCTCGTACAGCGGCCGCCGCATGGTGCGGCCCAGCTCCTCCAGCTCCTCACGCGGCAGCCAGCCCAGCCGCGCCTGGATGGCGTTGAGCGCCGGGATCAGCGACGGCCCGGGGAACTTGCCGGCTCGTGCCTCGACGCCCGGAAGCCGCCCGCGCACCGACTCGAAACTCAGGGTCATTCAGACACTTCCCCTATTACTGAGGGGCGCATGTCGAGGGCCTCCGTGCCATCGACGCTCAGCGCCTCGATCTGGATCGCGCAGAACTTGAACTCGGGGATCTTGCCGTGGGGGTCGATCTCGTCGATCGTCAGCAGGTTCGCCGCCGCCTCCCGGAAGTGGAACGGGATGAAGCAGTTGCCGAGCTGCTCCCGGTGGGAGACGCGTACCTGCAGCTCGATCGAGCCGCGCCGGGAGCGCACGCGGGCCATCTGGCCGTGCGTCAGCCCGCGGTCGGCGGCGTCCTTGGGGTGCATGTACACCTCGGCGATCGGCGCGATCGTGTCCAGCGCGTACGAGCGCCGCGTCATGGACCCGGTGTGCCAGTGTTCGAGCAGCCGGCCGGTGTTGAGCACCAGCGGGTATTCCGCGTCCGGCAGCTCCTTGGCCGGCAGCCACTGCGCCGGGACGAGGTGGGCGAGGCCGTCGTCGGTGTTGAACCGCTCGTCGAACAGGACCACGGTCCCGTCGGAGTGCTCGGGGTCGGCGTTGGGGTAGAGCTTTCCGGTCAGCCCCAGGTTGTCGTATCGCAGGTTCGCGTACGACGGCATGAGCGCGACCATCTCGTCGAACACCTCGCTGGGCGAGGAGTAGGACCAGTCCAGCCCGATCCGCTGCGCGATGTCCTGGATGATCTCCCAGTCCACCCGGGCCTGGCCCGGCGGGTCTATCACCTTGCGGCCCAGCTGCACGCGCCGGTCGGTGTTGGTGTAGCTGCCGTCCTTCTCCAGGTACGACGACGCCGGCAGGATCACGTCGGCGAACTCCGCGGTCTCGGTCAGGAAGATGTCCTGCACCACCAGGAAGTCGAGCTGCGACAGCGCCTTGCGCACCTTGTTGATGTTGGGGTCGGACAGGAACGGGTTCTCGCCGAGCATGTACATGCCGCGCACGCCGCCCGGCTTCAGCACCGATCCGATGATCTCGGTGACGGTGAGACCTCGGTTGGGGTCGAGCTCAACCCCCCATGCCTCCTCGAACCGCCGGCGGGTGCCGTCGAGGTCGACGCCCTGGTAGTCGGGGAAGAACATGGGGATCAGCCCCGCGTCGGAGGCGCCCTGCACGTTGTTCTGCCCGCGCAGGGGGTGCAGCCCCGTCCCCGGCCGGCCCACGTTGCCGGTGATCGAGCAGAGCGCGATCAGGCAGCGGGCGTTGTCGGTGCCGGTGGTGTGCTGGGAGATGCCCATCCCCCAGTAGATGACCCCGGCCTTGGCCTCGCCCCAGACCCGCGCGACCGTGCGGATGAGGTCCGCGTCGACGCCGGTGATCTGCGCGGCACGCTCCGGCGGGTATTCGTTGACCGTGCGCACCAGCTCCTCGAAGCCGGAGACGCGGGCCTTGACGAACTCCATGTCGATCAGGCCGAGCCGGATCACCTCGTGCATGACCGCGTTGTAGAACGCCACGTCGGTGCCGGGCTTGACCTGGCAGTAGTAGTCGGCGTGCTCGGCCACGGTGCTGGCGCGCGGGTCGACATAGATGATCTTCGTGCCGCGCCGGCGGGCCTGCTTGAAGAAGGAGCTGGCGACGGGGTGGTTCGCCGTCGGGTTCGATCCGGTGATGATGACGACCTCGGCGTTCGCGACGTCGCCGTACGTGGTCGAGACCGCGCCGGAGCCGACGCCCTCGAACAGCGCGGCCACCGACGAGGCGTGGCACAGCCGGGTGCAGTGATCGACGTTGTTGGTGCCGAACCCGGCCCGGATCAGCTTCTGGAAGAGGTAGGCCTCCTCGTTGGAGCACTTCGCCGAGCCGAACCCCGCGATGGCGCCGGCGCCCAGCTCCGCGTGGATCTCCTTCAGCCGCCGGGCGACGAGGTCGAGAGCCTCCTCCCAGGTGGCCTCGCGGAAGTGCGGCAGCACCTCGTCGTAGTCGACCAGGCCGCCGGGCTTGCGCCGGCCGTCCTTGCCGTTCTTGCTCAGCCGGCCACCGCGTCCCCCGCCGCTGCGGTCGCCTCCGCCGCCCGCCCGCCCGCGGTCGTTGCGGGCGTCACCGCGCACGTCCGCCGACAGCGGGCCCTTGGGATAGGCCGAATCCACCCGGATCAGGGGCATGGTCAGGCGCTGCGGCGACGCCGCGTAGTCCCAGCCGTACCGGCCCTTGACGCACAGCCGGCTCTTCGAGCCCGGCTGGTCGCGGCCCTCGGCGAAGGAGATCGCGCCGCGCGACCGGTCGACGTAGTAGGTGAGGGCACAGCCGACGCCGCAGTACGGGCACACGGTGTCGACCGCGTCCAGCTCCTCGCGGGGCCGGATGGGGATGTCGTTGATCGCCTTGTTGGTCAGGGCGCCGGTGGGGCAGGCCTGCACGCACTCGCCGCAGGTCACGCACGAGCTGGCGCCCATCGGATCGTTGAGGTCGAAGGCGATCCTGGTCGAGTAGCCCTTGCCCGAGCGGCCGATGACGTCGTTGCCCTGGATGTCGTCGCACGCGCGCACGCAGCGGTCGCACAGGATGCACGCGTCGTGGTCGACCGCGATCACCGGGTTGGAGGTGTCCAGACCCCGGCCCGAGCCGCACGGCAGGTCGGTCGTCTCCTTGGCCACGTCGAACCGGTCGGCGAGGTCGAGGAGCAGGTTGTCGCCGGTGGTCGTCTGTTTCGGGTCCTCCGCGCGCGGGGGCTGGTCGGAGAGCAGCAGCTCGGTCAGGGTGGCGCGGTTGCGCTCCAGCTCGGGGGTGCTGGTCTTGACCTGCATGCCCTCCTCGCAGGGGCGTACGCAGGCGGCGGCGAAGGCCCGCCCGCCCGTGTCCACGACGCACATGCGGCACACCCCGACGGGGTCATAACGCTCGTTGTGGCACAACACCGGGATGTCGATGTCCAGCAGCTTCGCGGCATCGTAAATACTCGCGCCCTCCGGCACGGTCACAACACGGCCATCGATCTCGACTGTCACGGTCCGTACGGCGGTCGCCGGCTCCTCGAGCGTCGTCATGTCTACCTCAAGCTGGTATACGGAATACGGCATACGCTATGCCGGTAATTTACCCCTGCGGGCACCCGATCTTCTACCCCCCTCGCCCGTTCCGTGACACACGATCTTCTACTCGTCCAGCAGGAGATCTGCGAGGTCGGCCGCCATGACGCGCCCCTCCTCGTCCAGACCACGCGCGGCGTAGTATCCGGCCACCATCGACCGCAGGCGGCCCTCGTCCAGCGCCGCCCGACGGCCGGAAGGGAGCTCCAGCGGCGTTTCCAGCATCCGCGCCGGCAGCGTGTCGTCGGCCGCGGTGGCCCCCTCGCGCACGTTGAAGGCGCGCTTGGCCCGGACGATCCGCCGGGCGGTCTCCCGCAGCTCGGGGGCGTCCAGCCGCCATCCGGTGACCAGCGCGAGCAGTTTCGCCCACTCCGTGAAGGGGTCGTCGAAGACGCCGCGCAGGAACTTGCACAGGATCATCGAGTCCATGACCGCGGCGCGGTCCTCGGTGTCGACCGCGGCGGCGACATGGGCCGCGCCGCCGGCCAGCCGGTCGAGCTCACCCGACAGGTCGGCCTCGTAGGCACCGGACCGGTTGTGATCGGCTCCCCTGGAGTTCACCGCGAGCCCGAGCGCCATCGCCTGCAGGCTGCGAGGCTCGTAACCGGGCAGCTCCAGCCCCTTGACCTGCGGCGCGAAGTCGATCGAGGACTGCCCGACCACACCGGCGGCCCGGCGTGAGCCCTGCGCGAGCAGCTCCCCCAGGCCCGGCGACCGCTCCCCGATCGCGTCCAGCGCGCGCAGCAGCGCCGCGCCGTCGCCGAACCGCAGCCACGGCTCGTCGAGCAGGCCGCGCTCGACGCACTCCATGGCCCACGCGATCGTGCCACCCGCCGAGATCGTGTCGATGCCCAGCTCGTCGCAGCGCGCGCTGGCGGCGAACACCTCGTCGGGGTCGGACACGCCGCACAGCGGGCCGAGCGCGAAGACGTTCTCGTACTCCATCCGCTGGCTGCCGCCGCCCTTGCGCGAGTAGATGTGCTCGCAGCCGATGGAGCACGACGCGCAGCTGTTGCGCGCCACCCCGCGCAGCTCGTGCAACTCCTCGGCGGCCAGCCGGGGCGCGCCCTCGAAGGTCGCCGCGGTGAAGTTGCGCGTGGGCAGGGTGCTGACGGCGTTGAAGGCCAGGAGGTTGGCCAGCGTGCCCAGCTCGCGGTATTTCGCGGTGGCCGGGCCGAAACTGCGCCGGCGCAGGTCGCGGGCGGCGGCGAGGACTCCCGCCGGATCCGCCACCGGCACCTTGGCCGCCGCTCTGACCAGCACCGCCTTGATGTTCTTCGCGCCCATCACCGCGCCCAGGCCGCCCCGGCCGGCGTGGCGGCCGTCGTGGCTGATGGTCGCGTACCTCACCTGCCGCTCCCCCGCCGGGCCGATGGCCGCGGTCTGCCAGTTGCGGCCGAAGCGCGCCCGGGCCTCCGCCTCCGCCTGCGCCGCGGTCAGCCCGGCGAGCTCGGGAGCCGGTACGAGCCGCACGCCGTCGCCCTCGATCAGCAGCACCGACAGCTCCTCGGCCCGGCCGCGGATCACGATCGCGTCATGCCCGGTCAGCTTGCCCGCGATGGCGAACCGGCTGGAGGCGAGGGCATCGGTCAGCAGCCCGGTCAACGGCGACTTGGCCACGACCGCGAACTTCGCGCTGGTCGTCAGCGGGGTGCCGACCAGCGAGGAGAAGACGAAGGCCAGCGGCGCCTCCGGAGCCAGCGGATCGACCCCGGCGGGCGCCAGCCGATGCAGCAGCCACGTGCCGAGGCCCACCCCGCCCAGGTAGGCGCGCAGCACCCGCTCGTTGAGCTCGTAGGGGGTGCCGCTCGCCTCCCCGGCGGCGACGTCGATCAGCAACGCTCTTCCGAAGAAACCGCCAGTCACCATGTCCCGACTCTACGACGGGACAGGCCGAGCCCCGGACGGGCGGCCGGCGGACGCCGCGCTCCTCAGCCGCCGGCGTCCGCGGACAGAAAGGTGACGGTGTCCCCGGCCACGAGGGGCAGCGACCCGTCCCGGGTGACCTGATCGCCGTTGAGCGCGGCCACCACGTGACGGTCCAGGGCCAGCCCGGCCGCGGTGGCCGCGGCTCCGAGCGTGGCGGCCCGGACGGCGCGCGGCCGGTGGCCGCCGTTCCTCGCGAGCGCGCCGAAGCTCTCCACCACGACCTCGGGCGGCTGCCGGTCCCGGGCCGCGGCGTAGTCCTCCGGAGAGTTGACGTTCACCACGGACTCCAGCGTCGGGTCGTGCCGCGCGAGCGCGGCGTCGGCCAGCAGTTCCGCGTCGCTCAGCTGGACCGCCTCACAGTGCTTGAAGAGCATGCCCGGCCGTAGGTCGCCCGCCGCCAGGAGGTCGGTGACCAGCCCGGCCAGGGAGGTCCGGTATCCGGCGGCCAGCGGCTGCCGGAACCCGCGGGCGACCGGCAGCGCCACGTCCGTTCCCGGGACCATGGCGCGCAGGACGCGGCGGACGAAGGCCGGGTGGAGGAACGGCAGGTCGGTCGAGCACACGAAGGCCGTCTCAGCCCGGTCGGCCACCGCGCCCAGCCCCACGGCCAGCCCCTGCATGGGCCCCAGCCCCTCCACGGGATCCTCGACCACCGCGACCCCCGAGGGCAGTTGCGGGAGCTCCTGCCCGGGCGCGGCCACCACGACGACCGGACCGTCGACGGCCCGGGCGAGCACGGCGGTGGCCCGGTAGAGCAACGTCGAACCATGCCATTCCAGCCAGGCCTTCGGCTGCCCCATCCGCGAGGATCGCCCACCCGCAAGCACCACGCCCGCAGCAGTCTGCATGCCCGCATGTTAGGGCACGCCGGGGCGCGAACAGGCTCCGGGGGCGCTACGGCAGCGCAGCGTGATCGCCGGCCACCGTGATGCAGCGATCCTTGGTGACCGTCACGTCCGCGGGCCGATGCCGTCCAGTACGGCACCGGCCAGATCATCGACGAACTCGGCGGTCGGCTCCCGGGGGGCGGAGCCGTTGGCGAGCAGCCCGGCGAGGATCATCTCGTGGCAGATCCCGACGATCATCGCCGCGGCCGCGTCCACCTTGGCATCCGGGGCAAGTCGCCCCAGGCCGACCTCGGCACGCAGGTATCCGCGCAGCCGATCGCGCCAATCCGCACCGGGCACCCCGAGCTCGGCGAACGCGGCGAGCACCTTCGGCTGAGAGATCAGACCGGCGGACGCCGGCAGCACCGCCGTGTGGAACGCGATGCCGTACGCGATGTACGCCCGCAGGTTCTCCCGGACGCAACCGTCGCCCGGGCCGGGCAACTCGCCCAGATCCCGCTCCACCGCACCGACATGTGCGCGCAGGGCGAGCGCCAGCAGTTCCTCCTTGTCGGCGAAATGGTTGTAGAGCACCCCGTCGGCGACGCCCGCCTCCCGGGCTATGACCCGGACGGCCAGGCCGGCGGTCCCACGTTCGGCGATCAGGCGTTCGGCCGTCGCGATCAGATGCTCCCGCATGCTGAGGTCGGTCCCACGCAGTACCGGTGCTTTTCTCGGTGACACTAGGGCACCGTATCGAGGTCGAGCCCGAAGCCGTGGGCCGATGCCGCCCCGGAGGGGGTCGGCACCGACCCGTCACCGCCGGCGTGCGTCCAGGCCTGCGACTTCATCGGTCGGCGCGCACCAGCCAGGCGGCGCTCCGGAGACGAACGGCGCCGTCGCTTTCGAAGTCCCGGAACGCCGCCTCCAGGACCGTACGGACCGGCGCCGGATCGGCGCCGCCGAGGTGGTGCCGGACCGGGCCCCAACCGCTGAAGAACTCGGCCGCGGCCACGGCGCTCGGCCCCCAGTCCCCCACTCCCTCCACGTGCGTCACCGTGATGTTCCGGAAGCCCGCCCGCGCGAGCACCTCACGGATCCGGTCAGGGTCGGCGAGTGAGAGCGGGCCCGACCCATCCGGTGCGGACGCCGGCTGCCCGCCGGGCAGGTGCCCGGCGAGCGCCGCCATGATCGTGCCCAGCTCCGTGCCGTCCAGCTCCTTCATCGACACGAAGGCGAGGCGGCCACCGGGCCGGAGCGCCCTTGCGACGTTGCCGAAGGCGGCGACCGGCTCGCCGAAGAACATCACGGCGAACCTGCTGACCGCCACATCGAACGAACCCGCCGAGAACGGATACACCTGGACATCACCGGACTCGAACCTGACATTCCGGATGCCCTCGGCGGCGGCCGTCGATCGGGCCCGCGCCAGCATCGGCTCCGACAGGTCCACCCCCACGGCCTGCCGGGCCCTGCGGGCGGCGAGCCTGGCGATCTGCCCGGTTCCGCAGCCGATGTCGAGCACCCGATCGCCATCGCCGATCTCCGCCGCGTCCAGCAGAACTCCGTTGAACCCGCTGTTCACCGCGTCGTACCGGTCGTGATTCGCAGCCCAGTGCTCGCCCTCGTACCCGTTCCACGCCTTCGCCTGTGCGGTGTTGACGATCGGTTGCATGGCGCTCCAGTCTGTGAACGTACGTTCATGAACACGTGTTCATAGTGGAGCACGGGCAGGGGCGCGTCAACCACCGATCACACGGCCCGCCCCGGCCCGGCGGAGGCGAAGGGATCAGCCCCGCACCGTCTCGGCCGTCGTCGGCAGGTCGGCGGCCCGGTGGGACACCGCCGCCACCCGCCCGCCCTCGACGACGAAGTACGTCGGGTAGACGCTGACGTCGAAAGCCGTCTGGAGCGGCCCCTGGAAAGCCTCGACGATCACCTCGCCGGCCTCTCCGATCCGGTCGGCCAACTCGGCCACGTGCGGATCGGACGCCACGCCCTCGGCGGAGCCGGCCAGCACGGCATGGCCCGACCAGCCGCGCCCGGCCGCCTCGGCCATGCGCCCGGCCAGCGCGGAAACGTCCTCCTCGCAGGAGTGGCAACCGAGCGAGTGGAAGGCGACGATGCCGGTCCCGTTCCGCAGCGCGGCCGACGAGAAGGTGGCGCCCCGGGTAGTCGCGGTGGCGGGAAACGCACCGACCGGGGCTCCCGGCCGCAATCCAGGTCTCGGACCTTCGAGGCCGTCTCTGAGCGTGGCCAATCTGGTGGTGTGCTCACGCAATCTGCGAATCACTCCGAAGGTCAGCAGCAGATCGACGAGCACCAACAGGATGAGCACTCCGACCAGGAATTCCATCGTTTTCCCTGTTCTCCATACGAGAATAGTCCGCCGGGCCGGCACGCGCCCCGCCCGGCATTTGCCGATGACGTAGTCGACTTCTTTTCAGCCTGCTCAGGCCACTCGACCACGGTGCCACGCGGCTGTTTCCGCGCGGCTTCACGAGGGCTTCATCGCGGCTTCGACGGGCTTTTCACCGTTGAAATGCCTGTCGGCCGTCGGCAGACTCGGAGAAAGCCACGGACGGATTTGACCGGTCATGAGGATGCGAATGCTTGCCTATTTACTGCTGAGCTGCCGAGTCGCCGTCTCCGGCGTGTTCCTGCTGTCGTTCGCCGGCAAAATACGGGGGCGGACGGCCTATCGCGAATTCGTGGCGTCCGTCGAGGCGCTGAACGTGGTGCCCCGGCCGCTGGCCCGAGCCGCCGCGACCGCCGTGATCGCCGCGGAGGCGTGCACCGCGCTGCTCGTCGCCCTGCCGCCGCCGGCCTCGTTCGCCGGATTTGTCCTGGCCGTCGGCCTGCTGACCGCCTTCACGGGCGTGATCCTCGTCGCGCTGCGCAGGGGTTCCACGGCCCCGTGCCGCTGCTTCGGCGCCGCGGCGGCCCCGCTGGGCCGCCCGCACGTGATCCGCAAACTGACCCTCCTGGCGGTCTCCGTGACCGGCCTGGCGGGGGCCGCCGGGGTCGCCACCGTACGGCTCGCGGGGGAAGGCGTCCTGGCGGCCGTCATCGCCGCCGCGGTGGTGGTGCTGCTCGTGTCGCGCTTCGACGACCTCCTCGCGCTGTTCCGCCCGGAGGGAGCCCGGTGATCCGCGACCTCGGCACGGCCTGGCGGCTGACCTGGCAGGCGGGCCCGCTGCCCGCCATGGGACTGCTGGCCTGCGCGATCGTCGGCGGGCTCATCCCGGCGAGCACGGTGTGGCTGACCAAGCTGCTGCTGGACGGCATCGTCGCGGGCCACCCGGGCGCCCTGCTCCTCGGCTGGTCGGTCGGGCTGGCCGTCGCGGGCACCGCGGCCGCCGCGCTTCCCCAGCTCAGCCAGTACCTCGACAGCCAACTCGGCCGCAGCGTGGACCGGCTGGTCCAGGACCGCCTCTACACCGCGGTGTGCACTTTCCAAGGACTGTCCAGGTTCGAGGACCCCCGCTTCCGTGACCGGCTCCAGCTCGCCACGCGTGCCGGCGGCGGCCTGCTGGCACCGGCCACCACCGGGCTGTTCACCATGGGCGCGAGCGTCATCACCCTGGTCAGCCTGCTGGCCACGCTCGCCGTCCTGAGCCCGGTCATGGCCGGCATCGTCGCGCTGGCCGCCGTTCCCGCCCTGATGGCGCAGATCTGGCTGCGCAGGCGCTGGGCCGGGGTCATGCTCGACATCACCCCGGCCAACCGCCGTCACCTCTTCTACTGCTCGCTCATCACCGACGTCTCGGCCGCCAAGGAGATCCGGCTGCTCGGCCTCGGCGCCTTCTTCAAGCGGCGGCTGCTCGGCGAGCTGGTCAAGGTGCAGGCGGGGGAGCGGCTCATGGACCGGCAGAGGCTCAAGATCCAGTTCCTGCTGTCGGTGCTGGGCAGCCTGATCGCCGGCGCGGGGCTGGTCTGGGCCATCCAGAACGCGGCGGCCGGCCGGCTGACGATCGGCGACGTCTCGGCGTTCATCGCGGCGGTCGCCGGCGCGCAGCAGGCACTGGTCTCCCTGGTCAACGCGATAGCCAACGCGTACCAGTCGCTGCTGACGTTCGCGCACTACCGCCACGTGACAGACCTGCCCGACGCGCTGGCGGCCGCCTCCGCCGCCCCGCTCTCGCCGGAGCCGCTGCGGCGCGGCATCGAGCTGCGCGACGTCTGGTTCCGCTATCACGAGGGCCACCCCTGGGTCCTGCGGGGCGTCAGCCTGACCATTCCCCACGGGCGTTCCGTGGCGCTGGTCGGGCTGAACGGCGCCGGCAAGAGCACGATCGTGAAGCTGCTGTGCCGCTTCTACGATCCCACCCGGGGCGCCATCCTGTGGGACGGCGTCGACCTCCGCGACCTGGACCCCGCCGAGCTGCGGCAGCGCCTGGGCGTGCTGTTCCAGGACTTCATGTCCTACGAGCTGACCGCCGCCGAGAACATCGGCGTCGGCGACCTCCTCGCCCGGCACGACGCACCCCGGATCGAGCGGGCCGCTCGCGACGCCATGGTGCACGCCGAGGTGGCAGCCCTGCCGCACGGTTACCGGACCATGCTGAGCCGGATCTTCTTCGCCGAGTCGGGCGAGGACGACCCGGACGCCGGCGTCGTCCTGTCCGGCGGCCAGTGGCAACGGCTGGCCCTGGCCAGGACCCTCATGCGCGGTGACCGCGACCTGCTCATCCTCGACGAGCCGAGCGCCGGCCTGGACGCCGAGGCCGAGCACCGGGTGCACACCCGGCTGCGTCTTCACCGCGCGGGCCGTACCAGCCTGCTCATCTCGCACCGGCTCGGCGCGGTGCGCGAGGCGGACGAGATCGTCGTCCTGGCCGACGGAGGGGTCGCCGAACAGGGCACCCACGCGGAGCTGATGGCCCTGGACGGCCACTACGCCCGGCTGTTCACCATCCAGGCCAGCGGCTACCAGGCCGGGGACACCCCCGCGGAGGACGCCGCCGCCCATCGGTGAGCCGCCTGCTCTCCCCCGGGAGTGAGCGGCGCCTTCCGCGCAGCGCCGTCACGCAGGACGCCGAAGCGCCCTGAACGTCTCCCGGGGCGACCCGTTGACATTAATCACAGAGCGAAATGTCCGTTTTGCGTGACAAGTCCGTAATGAGGACGACAGAATGCGGGACCGACAGCCTCTCCCGCCCCTGGAGGAACCCATGCGCAGATCCCTGGGTGTACTCGCCGCCGTCGCCGGCCTCGCCGCCTGCGCCCCGTCCGCCGACCGGCCGCCGGCCGGAGCGGCCGGAGCGGGGCCCGAGGTGACCGCGCCGGCGGACGGCGCGGCGCCGGCACAGACCGGGGAGCCGACTCCCCGGGCGACCCCTGAATCCGACGAGTGCCGCGTGAGCGTGACCAGGCCGGGCGTCTCCGCACTGGAGATCCGGACCTCGGCCGCCCGCCGTGGCTGCGTGCACCCGGCGCTGCTGCGCATCCGGGTCAAGCGCGCCGTCCCCGGCGCCGACCCGGTCGTCAAGAGTGGCGCCACCAGGAAGGGCAGCATCGCCCTGCGCCTGCCCTGCGAGCCGGGTACGTACTACGCGGTCGCCACCGACTACCGGGGCGGCACAGCCAAATCCAAGGCCGTACGGCTGACCTGCGCCACCCCCACCCCGGCCCCCACGACACGGGAGACGGAGGCGCCGCCGGCTCCCAAGACGAAGGCGCCCATCACGTCCGTCGGCACGACCATGGAGAACGAGGTCGTCCGGCTGACCAACGCCGAGCGGGCCAAGGGCGGCTGCGACCCGCTCAAGCACGACGCGCGGCTGCGCAGGGCCGCGTTCGGGCACTCGGCCGACATGGCGAAGAACGACTACTTCGACCACGACTCCCGGGACGGCCGCGACATGGTCGACCGCATGCGCGCGACCGGCTTCACCGGCTCGGCCTGGGCCGAGAACATCGCCATGGGTCAGCGGTCGGCGGCCGAGGTGGTCCGCGGCTGGATGAACAGCGACGGCCACCGGCAGAACATCATGAACTGCTCGTACACCTTCATCGGGGTGGGCGCGGCCAAGGACGCGCAGGGACAGATCTACTGGACGCAGGACTTCGCCACCCGCTGACCCCGCGGGCGCCGCGTCGCACTTCCGCTTCGTTGCCGCGCGCCTTGACTTGAAGCGCTTCAAGTTCCGGAGACTGGACTCATGGCGGCGACGGACAAGATTGACGGCACCTCTCGCATGACGATTCAGGAGGTGTCCAGGCTGAGTGGGCTGTCGGAGCCGACCCTGCGGTACTACGAGAAGATCGGGCTGATCAGCGCGGTCGAGCGCGACCGGAGCAGTGGCCACCGGCGTTACGGTCCGGCCGTCGTGGAGACGATCGAGGCGCTCAGCTGCCTGCGGTCGACCGGGATGAGCGTGCGGGACATGCGCGCCTACCTCCGGCACCTGGACACAAGCGACGCGGGCCGGCTGCGTGAGTTGTTCCAGCGCAATGCCGAGCGCCTCGCCGGGGAGATCGAGCGCATGCGGGTGCGGCTGCGTTATCTGGAGCTCAAGGCCGACCTCTGGAGCGCACGGGAGCGCGGGGACGCCGAGGCCGAGCGCCGCGCCGTCACGGACATCATGCCGGTCATCGCTGACCTGTATTGACGAGGGGAAACGACATGACACAGCGATCAACCGCGGACGACGGGCTTGTGCTGGTGACGGGCGGCAGCGGTCACGTGGGCTCGCACGTGATCCGTCGCCTGCTCGCGGACGGGCACCGGGTGCGGACGACCGTCCGCTCGCTCAGCCGGGCGGCCGGCGTGCGGGCGATGGCAGACGAGGCCGGCGACCGGCTGGAGATCGTCAGCGCCGATCTGTCCGCCGACCGTGGCTGGGCCGAGGCCGTGGCGGGGTGCGCCCATGTGCTGCACGTCGCGTCGCCGTTTCCGGCCGCCCAGCCCGACAACCCCGACGAGGTCATCGTTCCCGCGCGCGACGGCGCGCTGCGCGTCCTGCGGGCGGCACGCGATGCCGGGGTGAAGCGTGTGGTGCTCACCTCGTCGTTCGCCGCCGTGGGCTACAGCCGCAAACCCGGCGACGAGTACGACGAGAACGACTGGACCGATCCCGCCGACGACAACACCCCGTACATCAGGTCCAAGGCCATCGCCGAACGGGCGGCGTGGGACTTCGTCGACGCGGAAGGCGGCGGCCTGGAACTGGCGGTGATCAACCCCAGCGGGATCTTCGGCCCACTGCTCGGACCGTACCTGTCCGCCTCGACCGGCCTCATCAAGGCGATGCTGGAGGGTGCCATGCCGATCGTGCCCCCGGTGTACTTCGGCGTGGTGGACGTACGCGACGTCGCCGACATCCACGTGCGGGCCATGAGGCATCCAGCCGCCGCCGGCCAGCGGTTCCTGGTCGGCAGCGGCGAGGCGCTCAGCTTCCTCCGGCTGGCCCGGATACTGGCCGCGCATCTGGGCACGGCCGCGGCCCGGGTGCCGACGCGGGAGTTCACCCCCGACGAGGTACGCGAGGCGGCCCGGTCCAACTCCGCGTTGCGGGAGACGGTCAGCCGGCTGGGCCACATCCCTGTCCTGCGCACCGACAAGGCCCGCGAGGTGCTCGGGTGGGCGCCCCGCGACCCGGAGACCACGATCGTCGACACGGCGGAAAGCCTCATCCGCCTGAAGCTCGTGACGACCTGAACCGCTCATCCAGCTCGGGAATCCTCTGGAAACCGCTCACCACGGACGACGCGTGGCCGATCACCCGCTTCGCGTACCCCTGCGCCCGCGCCGGCCGACCCACGCGCAGGTTCGTCGACCCGGCGCCCGATCCGCGGCGCTTCGGGTGGTCGCTCGAGCGCCGCACTCCACCCGGAGACGTCCGCGCCAGGAGATCAGCAGGACGAGCAGCGCTGCTGCGTACGCGACCCCGTAGCACGTGGGGAGCCAGCCACCCCCCAGCAGCCCCGAGCCTGCCGGCGGGCCGAACCTGCCGATGCCGGCACAACCCGCTCGCCGAGACGTTTGACACAGAAGCTCAATCCGGATGAGCTGGAGGCCGAACTGCACGCGATCCGCACGTTCTACAACGGGGGGCGAAGCTGCACGAGCCGGGCTCGAGGCCGCGCACGAAACCGGGCTGTAAGTCGGCAGGACCTTCGCCAGGCTCCCCTATGACAGCCTCCCCGCGATTGATGGGTATTTACGGCCAGATCTGGTGCATTTTCCGTGAATGCCGCCAGAAGGGCATAGGCCTTGTCTTTCATCGCAACTAGGCTGCGGGAGGAGCCCTCATGCCGCCGACGGACGAACCGGTTCTGAGCGTCTTGCTGCGCACTTGGCGCGAGCGCGCCCTGCTGACCCAGGAGCAGCTGGCAGCACGGGCCAACCTCAACGTACGAACCATCCGCCGGTTGGAGGCGGGCGAGCTGCAACGCCCGCGCGGCGCATCGATCCGGTTGCTGGCCACGGCGCTGAGCCTGGACGATGCGGAGCTGGCGATCTTGATAGGCGCCGTCAACACGACCCCGCCGCCCTCGCCTTCGGCGCGCATCACACCACGGCAGCTGCCCACTGACGTGGTCGCGTTCGTCGGCCGGGCGCGGGAGTTGGATCTGCTGGACCAGGCCCAGGCCGGGGACGACGCGGCCGCCGTGGTGATCACGGCGATCGACGGCATGGCGGGGGTGGGCAAGACCGCGCTCGCCGTCCATGCCGCTCACCGGCTGGCGCCACGTTTCCCCGACGGGAACCTGTTCGTCGACCTGCACGGCTACACCCGGAGCATGACCCCGGCGAACCCGGCCGACACGCTCGCCTCCATGCTCGGGGCACTCGGCGTGCCGGGTGACATGATTCCTCAGCGCCTGGACGAGCGGGCGGCTCTCTATCGCAGCGTGCTCGCCGGCCGCAGGATGATCGTCGTCTTGGACAATGCCACCGATGAAGCGCAGGTTCGGCCGCTGCTGCCGGGCGGCACGTGTCTGGTGCTGATCACCAGCCGTCGGCGGCTGATCGGTCTGGACGGCGCCCGGACAGTGTCGGTGGACGTGCTGTCTCCGGCGGAGGCGATCGCGTTGTTCTCCCGTACCGCCGGACCGGACCGCGTCGCGGACGTGTCACACGAACTGCTGGCCGAAGTGGTACGGCGGTGCGGGCTGTTGCCGCTGGCGATCCGTCTGGCCGCGGCCCGGCTCAAGGTCCACCCGGCGTGGAGCGTGGCACATCTGCTGAACCGGCTGGAAGAACATCAACGCCGGCTGACCGAACTGCACGCCGGCGAGCGCAGCGTCACCGGCGCACTGGGCCTGTCCTATCGTGAGCTGGCCACCTCCGACCAGCGCGCCTACCGGCTGCTGAGCTTGCACGCCGGGGTGGACATCGCCCCCGATGCGGCGGCCGCGCTGCTGGCCACCACCACTGAGCGGGCCGAACGGGTTCTCGAGGGGCTGCTGGAGGTTCACCTGCTGCAGGAGCCGACAACCGGCCGCTACCGGTTCCACGACTTGATCCGCGTCCATGCGAGGGAGCGGGCCGACGACGAAGAAGCCGAGCTCGATCGGCGCGCCGCGCTGACCCGGCTGCTGGACCACTACCGCCAGGCCACCTCAGCGGTGATGGACCGCCTCCACCCCTACGAGTCCGACCTGCGCCGGCACCCTGCGACCGGGACCTTCTCGCTGCCCGACGCACCAGCCGCCACCGCCTGGCTGGACGCTGAGCTGACCAATCTGCTCGCCCTCGCCCAGCACGCCGCCGAACACGATTTCCCCGAGCACGTCCAGCACCTCTCGACCACCCTGCACTGGTGCCTGCGCTCCCGCGGGCGCTGGGCCGAAGCTGAAACCCTCCACACGTCGGCGTTGTCCACCGCCCGGGCCACCGCAGACCTCAAGGGCGAGATGGACGCGCTCATCGCCCGCGGCGGAATCCACCACATAGGTGGTCGACACCAAGCAGCAATCGAGGACACCAAGGGCGCGCTTGGTATCGCCCGTGCCATCCAGCACCGCTCCGGCGAGCTCCGGGCGCTGAACGTCCTGGGCATGACCCACGGGCTCCAAGGAAGGTTCGCCCAGGCCGGCGAATGCGCCGCGCAGGCGCTCCGCATCGCTCGGGCGATCGGCCACCGGGCCGGCCAGGTGGAGGCGCTGATCAGTTCCGGCAAAGTCCATCGGATCATGGGCGAGCACAAACAAGCCGTCGACGATCTGACGCAAGCCATCACCATCGCGGAGGCGATGGATGACCAAACGGGTGCGCTGCGAGCATTGAACAGCCTCGGACGCATCCATCTGGGGCAGGGTGAGTACGACCTGGCCACCGGCTCGTTCACCCGCGCCCTGGATCTTGCCCGCGGCACCGGTCACCGGGTCGGCGAACTCGACAGTCTCACCGCCCTCGGCCACCTGCACCGCATCCACGGGCGATCCCACCAGGCCCAGGAGTGCTACCAGCAGGCGCTGGTTCGCGCACGCGAAGTCGGGGACAGGAACTGGCAGTTCGAAGCCATCCATGGCATGGGCCGCCTCCATCACGAATGCGGTCGAGCCGATCAAGCACTGGACGACCACCACCAGGCACTCCGCCTCGCCTCAGACCTCGATCAGCCCAGCGATCAGGCCCGCGCCCACGACGGCCTGGCCCACGCCCACACCACACTGAACCACCGCGACAAAGCCCGCCACCACTGGGCTCAGGCCCTGGCCATCCTGACGTCCCTCGGCATCGACCGGACAGAGGAGAGCGGTGTCGATGTCACGAGCATCCGCCTGCACCTCGATGACGCCGTCGTGATGAACGCTCGATCGACGATCACAGACGAGTCCCACACGTAGTCTCCCCCGCTCCAAGCGCCCCACCTCCCTGGGAGTGCCCTCGTGTCCGGGCTCCTGACTGAGCTGCGCCGCAGGTGCGGTCAGAGCCGTCCGGCGTGATAGCCGGGCCGACATCGGGTTCGGTGCGAGGAGTCTCAAGCACGCTTGCGGGCCACCGCCCGGGGAAGCCCGAGCGTACGTCCGGCGTCGATGGCGAACCGGCGGGCCCAGCCGGCGCAGAACTCCCGCCACTCGGCATCGGCGGCCGCGCCCCGAGTTCGTGCCAGCGCATCCAGTGGCGCCTACCGGATGTAGAACCAGCGATCGACCAGGCCGTCATCTCGCAGCGCGGCGGCGGGCCGCTGGTCTCGGCGCTACGCGGGACGCGGGCGTAGGTCTTCCTGCCGTGCGAACTCGTGAGGTTCACCGTGGCGACCCACGCCCGCTCCCCCTCTGCACCACATCCAGGAGGTCAGCCGGCTTCCGCCGCGGCTGACGGATCTGTGACCGTCAGCAGCACTGGAAGCACTGGTACCGCCAGCCGTCGCAGGTGACGAGCCCCGACTGCCAGCGGCAACAGGTGCGGAGGTACAGGTACGAACCGAACTGGTCCCGGTCACAGCGCCGTTCCGTCCAGCAATCAGCTGCCTGGGCGACACCGACGCTGGGGACGAGCAGCTCGACCAGCCGATCCCCGGCATTCACAACAAGACGGATGATCTTATCCACGTTCTGCCTCCTCTTCCTGCTGGACAGCTTCGGTGGAAATGTAGGCGGGGGCTGCGTCATACCAGCCTCAAAGTGCTCCACCAGGGTCCGGACGACGAGCACACCCGTCCTTGCGCGTGAAGCCGGAACGAAGCCGACGAGACGTTTACTGGAGACGCGCGACCCACGTCCGTCGCGCCCGCCGACGACACGCAGGAGGCCGGGCTTTGCTGCTGACCACGGTGCTGCTGGTGGTGATCGCCGCCGCCTTCTGCGCCCTGCGATGGGTGCGGCGCAACACGGTGCTGGTGACGGTCGCGGGACACAGCATGGAGCCGACCCTCCGCGACGGCGACCGCGTTCTCGTCCGGCGCCGCAAGGTGACTCAGCTCAAACTGGCGGACATCGTGGTGCTTGACCCGCCCGGCACGGTCGTGGAGGCCGGCGCCGTACAGCGCTCACCCTCGGCCGGGCTCCAGGTCAAGCGGCTCGTGGGCCTGCCAGGTCAGCCAGTGCCTCCCAGGATGCGCGCGGCCGTGAAGTCCGACCGGGTGCCTGCGGGGACGGTGCTGGTGCTGAGCGACAACCTTCGTCACGGGCTCGACTCGCGCGTGTGGGGTCCGTATCCGGCGGGCGGCGTGGTCGGCGTGGTTCTGTTCGGTCAATGGTTCGATTCCGGGGGCACGAGGTGGCCTGGCTGCCGTTCCTAGCGCGGTGTGGGCGTCGTGATCGACGTGACGACGCCCGGCCGCAAGGCGTCGGTGGCGTTCTTCGAGACCGAATCGGCAGCGCCGCCGGGAGGAGCCGGCGCCGGCCGGCCCGATCCCGGGTGGCCCGGTGAAGGTGACACCGTTCATGCTGAGCCGGCCGGTCTCCGCCCCCGGGCTCGCCACCGAACTCGTACGCCTGGCCGAAGGCGAACGGTGGCGTGCTGCCGGTCGGCGACTTCCGCAGCGGGAAGATCACCTTCGAGCAGTGGGCGCATGACGTCCTTCGCGCAGGCCTGGTAACCCCAGCCGGCCTTGCTGCGGTGCGCCTTTGAGCAGGC
Source organism: Nonomuraea sp. KM90 (assembly GCF_052246675.1). Taxonomy (NCBI): domain Bacteria; kingdom Bacillati; phylum Actinomycetota; class Actinomycetes; order Streptosporangiales; family Streptosporangiaceae; genus Nonomuraea; species Nonomuraea sp. KM90. The sequence continues at coordinate 42,180 of NZ_JBQQCB010000054.1, forward strand.
GGTCTTGCTCTTGATCTGTGTATGGCCGCTGGATTCCCACTTCTTCGTGGAGGGGTGGTAAACCTCCAGCCGGAGAATGCGGTGCGGTGCCACCGCCACTGACCTCGTGGGGACTCCTAACGTTGACGAGCAGTTCGCTGCTCCCGCCTGGCCGATCGAGGGCTGTGCGTCAGCTTGGCGGACCTGGCTCGTGCCGCGGCCACGCGGCCAGGGCCAGTTCGGCGATCTCGGCGAGTTCGGCCGCGTCAGCTCCGTCCCGGGAGCGCTGCGACATCCCTTGGATGACGGTGGCGAAGTAGCCGGCCAGGGCGCGGGGGTCGGCGTCGGCGGGGAGCTCGCCATCCTGCTGAGCGGTGCGCAGGCGGTCGTGGAAGATCTCGAGGTTGGCGTTGCGCAGGTCGCGCAGGAACGCCGCTATCTCGGCGTCCTGGACGGTCACGTTGGTGGCGGCACTGATGGTGAGGCAGCCGGCGGGATGTGAGGGGTCGGGGTAGATCGCCGCGGCCTCGCGCAGGATGCGGGCGAAAGCGTGGTACGCCGCGGGCTCCTCGCGGAGGGCGACGCCGACGAACGCACCGACGGGCGAGCGGGCGTATGTGTGCACGACCTCCTTGAACAGCGCCTTCTTGTCCCTGAAGGCGGCGTACAGGCTGCCCGGGCGGATGCCCATCGCCTCGGTGAGCTCGTTGAGCGAGGTGGCCTCGTAACCGCGCTCCCAGAACAGCCGCGTGGCCGCGGCGAGTGCCGCGTCACGGTCGAACGTGCGCGGGCGGCCCCGTGCCGTGCCTGCTTGACCCATGCCGCACATTCTAGAGCGTCCGCTCAAGAAGTCGTGCTAGCGTACTTGTTGAGCAATCACTCAATAAATGGAGGACGGACATCATGGACGGACGCATGCTGGAGGGCAAGGTGGCGCTGGTCACCGGCGGCAGCAGGGGGATCGGGCGGGCCATCGCCGAGCGGCTCGGCCGGGACGGCGCCGTCGTGGCCGTCGCCTACGCCCGCGATCAGGCCGCGGCCGACGAGGTCGTCGAGAGAATCGGCAAGGACGGCGGCCGGGCGTTCGCGATCCGGGCACAGCTGGGCAGGCACGGCGACGCGGCCGCGCTGTGGGCCGCCTTCGACGCCCGGGTCCAACCGCACTCGCTCCGGCCGGGCGTCGACATCATCGTCAACAACGCCGGCATCGGCCGCAGCTCCGACCTGGCCGCGCTCACCGAGGAGCAGTTCGACGAGGTCTTCGCGGTGAACGTCCGGGCGCCCTTCTTCGTCGTGCGGCACGGGCTCAGCCGGCTGCGCGACGGCGGGCGCGTCATCAACATCTCCAGCGGCGCCGCCCGCCTGGCCATGCCCGAGATCATCGCCTACGCCGCCACCAAGGGCGCCCTGGACACCTTCACCCTCAACCTGGCCGCGCAACTGGGCCCGCGGGGCATCACGGCGAACTCGGTGGCCCCCGGGATCGTCGACACCGACATCAACGCGGGATGGCTGCGCGGCAACCCGGAGGCCGAGGCCCACGCCGCGTCACTGGCCGCCCTCGGCCGCGTCGGGCAGCCCGAGGACATCGCCGGCATCGTGGCCTTCCTCGCCTCCGACGACGCCCGCTGGGTGACCGGCAGGGTGATCGACGCGACCGGCGGCGCCGGATTGTGACCCGCTTCTCGGGTGGGACCGCCGCGCCGGTCCCACCCGACAAGCGGTCACAGCGCCGGCTTCCAGTCCTGCACGAGCAGCCCGAGCAGCACCTCGTCCAGGAACTCGCCCATCACCCAGGCCGAGGAGCGCAGCACGCCCTCGCGGAGGAAACCGTTGCGCTCCGCGGCGCGCAGCATCGCGACGTTGTCCGACAGCGTCTCGATCTGCAGCCGGTGCAGGCTGCGCACGACGAAACCGTGGCACAGCACCGCGACCACGTCGGTGCCGTAGCCCTTGCCACGGGCCGACGGCAGCAGCCCCAGCCCGATGTGCGCGGACCGGTTGTGGGTGTCGATGCCCCAGAACGTCGCGGTGCCGACCAGCGTGCCGCCGTCCAGCTCCACGACCGAGAACGGGACGCGCCCGTGCTCCTTGTCGTCCACCACGAGCCGCGGATCCTTCGAGCCGGGGGTGATCGGCCGCCACGGCCCGCCTTCGGCCCGCGAGGAGTTGACCACGTCGTCGTAGAGCTCGGTCCGCAGGATCGGAATGTCGTCCTCGTACCGGGCCCTGAGCCCGACCTTGCTACCTCTCAGCATGCCGACTTCCTATCCGACCGGGCTGTCCGGCGGCAAACCGCGCCGATCCTGACCGCCTCCGTCGCGCTTTCGGCGTCAGGAGACGCGGAGGAACGCTCACAAGCCGACCGGCGCGCCGTTGTCCGAGGTGCACGCGGTGGCGAGGTCGCCCTGGAGGGCGCCGCGGTGGCGGGCGAGAAGCCGGACGACCCGACGGATCGGGAGCTGGGCGGCCAGGCCCGGTCCGAGGGAATGGAACCGGTCGGGGAAGCCGTGCCGGGCGAGGGCGAGCAGGTTGGGCAGCTCCGCCTTCAGCCAGCCGGCGGCATCGGCCATCGGAGGCGTAAGGATCCCGCTCGGGTCAAGGCACGGGCGCGTGCCGAATTCGTACGGATAAAGGCGGTCGATGGCCGCCGAAGCACCCCGGCTGTAGTAGTCGAGCAGGCGGCTCAACGCGGCACGCTGCTCGGCCTCGGGCTCCTCCGCGACAGCCTTCTCGGCGGCATGGGCACTGATCAGGTCGTGAAAGCGGTAGCGGGCGGGAACCTGCTCCTGCAGCAGATGGCTCTCCAGCAGCCTGTCCAGCAGCACCGAGGCACGCGTGACGGTGGTGGCCAGCAGGGCCGCGGCCGCGTCAGGGGTGATGTCCACGCCGGCGTGCAACCCCAGCAGGCGGTAGGCGCGCCGCTCGGCGGTGGTGAGCGTGCGGTAGGAGACGTCGAGGGCGGCGGTGACGCTGCGTTGCCCGGCGTGCAGCTCGCTCAGCCGGTGCTGACGCCGTCGCAGTCGCTCCAGGAGATGGCTCACGCTCCAGGCGGGATGGGCGTTCAGCCGGGCCGCCGCCAGCCGGATCGCCAGAGGCAGCAGCCCGCACCACCGCACCACCTCGGTCAGCGCCTCCGCCGGCGTGTCGACGAGGCGCTGTCGTGCCGCGGTGGCGGCGAACAGCGCGACCGCGTCCGTGAGCGGCATGACGTCCACGGTCACCGTACGCGCGCCGTCCAGGCCGACCAGCCGCCGCCGGCCCGTGATCAGGACGAGGCAGCTGCCCTCCCCCGGCAACAGCGGCCGAACCTGTGCCTCGTCGGCGGCGTTGTCGAGCACGATCAGCAGCTTCTTGTCGGCCAGCACGCTGCGGTACAAGGCCGCCCGGTCGTCGAGGTGTCGCGGGATCGACTCGCCGGGGACGCCCAGCACACCGAGCACGCGGGCGAGCGTGTCGGCCGGGTCGGCCGGAGCCACGCCGCAGGTGTAGCCGTGCAGGTCGATGAACAGGTTCCCGTCGGGGAAGCGGGGAGCCAGCTCGTGGGCGGCGTGGACGGCCAGCGCGGTCTTACCGGCTCCCGCCATGCCGTCGATGGCGATGATCGGCGCCGTGGTCGTGTCACCGGCCCGCACCAGGACGGCGAGCTCCGGCTCCCGGCCGACGAACGACCCCACATCGGTGGGCAGCTGCCGGGGCGCGGCATGGACGTTGAGGCACGCCCGCGCCGCGAGGTGCTCCTGCGTCAGCGACTCCCGCTCCCGCCAGGTGCGCGGCAGCGCACCCGCTGCCGGATCCTCCTTACGGAGGAGCGGCTGCCTCCCGTTCCGTGCCTTTGACGGCGCGGGCGAAGGGGGACGCGTCTGGTGCGCATGCTCCTGGGTGAGGACGGCCTGATGCAGCCGTCGCAGCTCGGCGCCGGGGTCGATGCCGAGCTCCTCCTTGAGGAGGTGGGTGACGGTGCGGTAGGCCTCCAGGGCTTCGGCCTGCCGTCCGGTCCGGCACAGGGTGGTCATGAGCTGGACCCACAAACGCTCCCGCAGGGGATGTTCGGCGGTCAACCCACGCAACTCCGCGATCAGCGCGGCGTCTTCTCCCAGCTGGATATCGAGGTCGATACGGCGTTCGAGCCCATAAAGGCGCTGCTCGGTGAGGGGCGGGACATCGATCTGGTGGAGGGCGTCGGAGTCGACGTCGGCGCATGCCGGACCGCGCCACAGAGCGAGCGCCTCGTGCAGGAAGCGGTTCTCCAGCACCGGCGTCGCCGCGTCGGCTGCCAGCCGCATCAACTGCTGGAACTCGAGCAGGTCGAGTTGGCCGGGCTCAAGGCAGGCAAGATAGCCGCCCGGCTCTGTCTGGATCACTTCGCTCAGATCCAGGATCTGCCGCAGGCGTACGATGTTGGTCTGCACGACCCGGCGCGGGTTTCGCGGAGGCCGCTGGCCCCACATACGCTCGGTGAGCTGGTCGAGGGGGACGACCTGGTTGGGCCGGAGCAGGAGGGCGGCGAGCAGCACCCGGATCTTGCCGACCGGCACCGACAGCTGCGTCCCGTCACAAGTCACTGTCAATGGGCCGAGCAGCGAAAACCGCAAAGCGGCCATGACACCCCCACTCCTGCGTTGACGCGCCCCGTCACGCGCCCCCGGCAGTTCAGACTGTGCAGCACCCGGCGGGAGCAAAACAGGGCAGCAACCAGACATAGTGCGGTCATTTCGTCCGGGGCCTCGGTCCCGGCGGTCGTTTCAGGGACCGGGCCGACGCTTCGATGAGGCGATGGACAGGCCGGTCTCGCGAAGGGCGGAGAGCGGGGCGCAGCGGGCACCGCCGTGCTCGCAGGCGCGCTGTATAGTCCGTCGCGGAGGCGCCGATGAGAGCACGGTTGCTGGCCGTCGCGGCCTGCCTGGTCGTGCAGGGCTGCGCTGCCGCGCCCACCCCGGCGGTCAGATCCGAGCCGCCACCCGTGCCCGTTCCCACGTCCGAGTTCGCGCCCGAGCCCACGCCGACGCCGGTGGACGAGGACGTTCCGCTGTCGGCGCGGTGGGAGCTCGTCCCCGGCCTGCCCGACGACGACAGCTGGGAGCGGGGCCTGTACGACGTGAGCGCCGCCTCCCCCGGCCTCGCCTGGGCCGCCGGCTACAAGGGCTGGGAGGACGGCGTGGAGATGACCCTGCGCCACTGGGACGGCTCCCGCTGGCGGCGTCTGCCGGCGGGCCATACCGGCAGCTTGGCGGCGGTCGACGCCGACGGGCCGGCCAACGCCTGGGCGGTGGGCGGCGGCGCCTTCGACGAGCCCGTCGCCCTGCAGTGGGACGGCCGCTCCTGGCGACGCCATCGGTCGCCGATGACGTCGCGGGACGTCGCGGTGGACGGCGGTCGCGTCGTCCTCATCTCGTCCTCGCAGGTGATGCAGGGGTACGGCGCCCGCTTCAGCCGGAAGCTCACCGTCAACCCGCCGGCCGACGAGCTGCGCGCGGTGAGCGCGGGCGCGGGGCACACCTGGATCGCCGGATCACGCATGGGGCAGCCGATGGTCTGGCACGGCTCGGCCCGCGGGTTCGAGCAGTCCGAGATGCCCGTGGTGCCGGGCGGCGGCACGCTGGGCGCCGTCTGGCAGAACAACCCGTCCGACGTGTGGGCGGTGGGACAGGCCGGGGAAAGCCCCCTCGTCCTGCGGTGGGACGGCGCCTCCTGGACGCGGGTCGCGCTGCCGCCGGACTGGCGAGGCGAGCTGACCAGCGTGACGGCCTCCGGCCCCCACGACGTGTGGATCGCGAGCCTGCGCACCGGGACCACTCCGCGGCACGTCGTGCTGCTGCACTGGGACGGCCGGACGTGGACGCGCGAGCGCTCGCCGTCGCCCGGCGAGGTGACCCGGGCGGTGATCGAGCGCATCCCGGGCACGTCCCAGCTGTGGCTGGCGACCTCGATCGTGAACGGCGACTCCGAGTCGATCGTCACCTACCGCCGCCGCTGAGAGTCAGGCGGCCCCCAGGACCACGCGGGGTCCTCGATGCGCGGGCCCCGGGCTCGTCGGGGCTGCGGACTCCACCGCCGGCCCGGAAAACCGGTGTGCCCGGGGGAAGATCGGGCGCTACGATCGCGGACGCTTGATCACCGGCGGCGGGAAGCGCTGTCCACGACCGCTCAGGAAAGGCGCCCTCGATGATGCAGGTTCCGGAGCAACGGCTTGACCACCCCGAGCTGCTGGAGCGAGGGCATCCCTTCCGGCAGTGGAAGACCTGGCGGATCGACGGCACCGAGCTGACGCTCACCGGCTACTCCCGCGCGAACGACAAGACCTTCTTCCACATCCCCGAGCTACGGTGCAGCCTCGACGCGGGGCTGTGTGAGGGGCGGCAGGTGGACACGGTCTTCCTGACCCACACCCACCACGATCACTCCAAGGACCTCGATTTCCTGGCGTCCTCCGGCGCGGACATCTACCTGCCCGCTGAGTCGGTGCCGTACGCGGAGTCCTACCTGCGTGCGTCCGCCGAACTGAATCACGGGGCGGGGTTCGACCCCGCGCTGGCGGGGGGTCACCGCCTGCATGGCGTGCGGCAGGACGACGAGTTCGTCTTCGGGCGCCGCGGACACCACGTGCGGGTGGTGGAGTGCGAGCACAAGGTGCCCTGCGTGGGATACGCCTTCTCGGAGCGGCGCAAGGCGCTGCGGCCGGAGTTCGAGGAGCTGCGGCGGTCCCTGGTGAGGGAGGGGCGGGGCGAGGAGTTCGGCCGGATCATGGCCCGGCGGCGCAAGGAGGGGGCCGAGGTCGACGCCGAGGTCAGCCGGGCGCTGTTCGCCTTTCTCGGCGACACCCATGTGAAGGTGTTCGAGCGGAACCCGTGGCTCTTCGACTATCCGGTCGTCATCACCGAGTGCACCTTCCTGGACGACGCCGAGGAGGAGCGCGCGAATCGGGTCGGGCACACGGTGTGGAGCCGGCTCAGACCCCTGGTCGAGGCGCACCCGCAGACCTTGTTCGTCCTGGTGCACTTCAGCCTGCGCCACTCGGACCGAGAGATCCTCTCGTTCTTCCGGCGGGAGCGGGCGGAGGCGGCGGACGGGCGGCTGGACAACGTCCTGTTGTGGGCGCACCCGGCAAGCCGCCTGCCCGAGCAGCACCAGCACACCGGATCTTGAACTGGCCGCTCCCGGCCGTCGCGGTCAGTTCGCCATCCGCCAGGTCTTCCGGGGTTTGTTGTGCATGCGTCCGGGAACGCCGGGGCGTTGCTGCCATGGGTACGGCCCGGTGGGCGGGCGGTATCCGACGCCCAGCGCGTCCAAGCGGGCATAGTGCGCCATGCTCATCCGGCGCTCGAAGTCCTCGAAATCGCGTTCGTCCGGGTCCGGCAGGTCCGACCAGGCCACCTCGGCGAACGCGACGAGGCGGGGGAAGGCCTGGTAGTCGACCCGGCTGCGGTTCTCGGCAACCTCGGTCCACAGGTTGGCCTGGGTGCCGATGATGTTGGCCGCGTGCGGGGCGCCGGCCAGCCGGGGCGGTACGGGTTCGAAGCGGTAGACGTCCTCCAGCGTGTGCACCCATCCGAACGGTACGGGCTCCTCGTCGCCGTGGGCCTGCACATGGTCGAGGTAGACCTCCTGTTGCGGGCACATCACCACGCTGTGCCCGGCCTCCGCGGCGGCGATCCCGCCCCCGTACCACCGCCAGCACATGACGGCCGCGTCCGCTGCCAGGCCGCCGTCTAGGATCTCGTCCCAGCCGATGAGGCACCGCCCCCGCGCGGCGAGCCAGCGGTCGAAGTGACGGATCATCCAGGCCTGGAGCTCGTCCTCGCCCCGGAGCCCCAGTTCACCGATGCGCGCCTGGGCCGTGGGCGACTTGCGCCACTGATCCTTGAAGCACTCGTCACCGCCGATGTGGACGTACCGGCTGGGAAAGATCTCCAGCACCTCCTCCAGGACGCCCTCGTAGAAACGCAGCACGCCGTCGGTAGGAGCCAGCACATTGCGGTTGAATCCCCAGTCGGTCCACACCTCCAGCGCGGCGGTGTCGACGACGTCGGCGTTGCCCAGTTCGGGGTAGGCGGCGATGGCGGCCTGCGAATGGCCCGGAAGGTCGATCTCGGGGAGGACCGTGACATGCCGCTCCGCCGCGTACGCGACGATCTCCCGCAGATCGTCCTGAGTGTAGAAGCCGCCGTGCGGCCGCTCGTCCCAGAGCGGCGGCTCGCCCCAGCCCATGCGAGTCCGCCGCCGCCAGGCGCCGACCTCGGTCAGCCGGGGGTACCGTCGGATCTCCACCCGCCAGCCTTGGTCGTCGGTGAGATGCAGGTGCAGGACGTTCAGCTTGTGCGCGGCCAGCAGGTCGACATAGCGCAGCACGTCGTCCTTGGGCAGGAAGTGCCGCGCGACGTCGAGCATGAAGCCCCGCCAGGCGAAGCGCGGCATGTCCTCGATGGTCACGTACGGCACAGTGACCGGCCCTCGCGTGATGGGGGCCCGGCGGAAGGCGTCCGGGCCCAGCATCTGCCGCAGGGTCTGGCGCCCCCAGAAGACACCGGCCTCGTCGCCGCCCACGATCTCGACGCCGCCGGCCGACACGGTCAGCCGGTACGCCTCCGGCCCCAGCGACGGATCGACACCGGTACGCGCGTCCCCGCCGAACGCCCCTGAGCCTCCGGCCCGTTCGAGCCGACGCGGGGCAGGGATCAAGCTCACCTCGGACGCCATACGCCCAGTCTCACCACAGAAACGAGTCATTCGCCAGGCGGCTCGGTGAACGGCCGGCCGGGTGGCACCGGCCGGCCGAGCACCGAACCTGACGATCTACCCGGCGTAGGTCTCGAACTCGGCGACCCGCGGCGTGCCGGTCGAGCCGGTGATCCTGAAGGTGATCTTGCTCAGCGAGGTCGGGGCGAAGGTGATGCTGCCCGCACCGCTGCCGGACTTCAGCACGGCACCGTTGGTGCCGTTGAGGACCTGCCAGGACCCGATGGCGCCCGCGGCGCCCGACGCCTCGCGGATGACGATCCTGGACACCGTCTGGGCCGAACCCCACTTGATGGAGATGTCGCCGGTCGAGCCGGCCGGTGACCAGTAGGTGCTCAGGTTGCCGTCCCGCACGTTGCCGTAGCTCGTCCCGTCGGCCTTGCTGGAGCCGTCGGAGCCGGCCCCGATGCTGAGGTTGTTCCCGCCGGGCGTGGGGCTGATCGTCGGCGTGGGGGTGACCGTCGGCGTGGGGCCGGTAGGTGTCGGCGTCGCCGTCGGCGTCTGCGGCGAGCAGTTGCCGTTCGACACCTGCAGCCCCTTGTTGGCGCCCGCCGTCTGCCGGACGATGCCCGGCACGCAACCGGCCCCGTCGAGGCTGTAGGAGTACGGGACGCTGACGGAGGTGTTGGACTGCGGGTCGGGGCCGGCGGGGTTGTTCTCGCTGCCGGGGCTGGACCAGGTCACGTTGTCGAAGATGTTGCCGGCGACCTGCCAGTAGCCGGCCTCGCTGGTGTAGAAGGTGCCCAGGACGTCCTTGGAGTCCTTGAAGTGGTTGTTCTCCACCTTGGCGCGAGCCCCGGCTCGGGAGTTGATGCCGGACTCATGCAGGCTCACGTAGGAGTTGTTGTAGATGTGAGCTATGCCGCCGCGCAGCAGGGGCGTACGGGAGTCGATGTTCTCGTACAGGTTGTGGTGGAAGGTGATGAAGCCGTTCGAGCGGTCGCTCTCGCTGGACCCGATGAGCCCGCCGCGGCCGGAGTTGCGCAGGATGCTGTACGACAGGGTCACGTACTGGGTGTTGTCCTTCATGTCGAACAGGCCGTCGAACCCCTCCGACTCCCCGCCCGAAGCCTCCAGGGTGACGTGATCGACCCAGACGTTGCGCACGTCGCTCTCCATGGAGATGGCGTCACCGCCGTTGGACGTGGGCGAGCCCGACTTCTTGACGTTCCGGACGGTCACGTTCTGGATGATGATGTTGGCGGCCTCGCGGATGTGGATGCCCACCTGGTCGAAGACGGCCCCGCCGCCGACCCCGATGATGGTGACGTTGCTGATCTGCTTGAGCTCGATCACGCCGGCGGCGGTGTTGCAGCTCTCCCCCGACACCTTGCTGGTGTTGCCGTGGTTGATGGTCCCCTCGACCTCGATGGTGATCGGGGTGCTGCTGCTGGCCCGGCCGCACAGGGCCGCATGGATCGCGGTGCCCGTCGTGGCCCGTACCGTCTGCCCGCCCGCGCCGCCGGTGGTCCCGCCGTTGGCGGTCGCGTAGCCCGTGGCGCTGCCGGCCGCCGCCGACGCCTGGAATGCCGGTAGGGCCATGCCGACCGCGGCCGCGACGGCCGCCGCGGCCAGCCCCGCCTGAAGTCGCAAGGCGACTGCTCGTCTCATGCTCGTCTCACCTTCGTCGTCGTCGATTGCTGGATGCGTTCTTCTCTGTCGGGTCGGTGCTCTCTCCGGAGCGGCCGGGGAGCGAAACCGTGCTGCGGCACGCGCCGACGTCAGATCCGCGCGCCGACGTCGGCGCCGTTGGACGGACGCAGGAAGGCGGAGGACGGGATCGAGCCGTCGGCCGCCCGAGGTCCCTTGATCACGCTCGCGTCGGTGCTCGTGAACGTCCATGAGCCGCCGAGGTCCCACGAGTTGCCCGAGCCGGACGACGACGCGCCGAGCGAGACCTGGGTCTGGTTCGCCACCGACAGGTTCTTCGTGAGGGTGGAGCCGGAGTCGGCGAAGTCGAACCCGGTGCCGCCGTTGCGCCAGGCGGTGTTGCGGTCAGCGGTCAGCCGGCCGGGGTTGCCGTTGTCGATGAAGCCGCCGACCGCGTTGTCGAAGGCGACGGAGTTGCGGATGACGTGGCCGGCCGGCGGGTCGGGGTCGCCGCCGCCGAGCTTGAAGCCGTTGCCGTCGCCGGTGTAGCCGGGCAGGTTCCACCGGTTGACGCCGTTGCCCCAGGCCACCGACGACTCCACGGTGACCGGGGACAGGAACATCCAGAAGTCCAGGCCGTCGTCGGAGTTGTGCCACAGCCGGGCGCCACGGATCACGTTGCCGCTGCCCGAGCCCTCCTTGATGGCGACCCCGTCGGCGCTCTCGCCGTTCTTGCGCGGGTCGCGGTTGCCGTAGGCATCCAGGTTGACGATCTGGTTGTTGCTGGACGCGCCCTGCAGGTGCAGGCCGGATTCGTAGTTGTCCCTGACGGTCAGGAGGTCGAAGACGTTGTCGCTGGTGTCCAGGCCGAAGATCCCGTACGGGCCGTTGACGATCTCCAGCCCGACCAGCCGCCAGTGCTCGCCCTCGATGTGGATGGCGCCGCGCTCGGGGCGCGGGATGGTGGAGCCGACCGCGCCGGGCGTGTACGGCATGTTCTCGCCGTCGATGATCACCCGCTCGCCCTGGTACGCGGTCATCGTGATCGGCCGGCTCGCCGTGCCGCTCTTGACCAGCTGGATGTTCGTGCTCGGCGCGTACGTCCCGCCGCGGATGACGATCGTGTGTCCCGGCTGCGCCAGATCCACGGCCCGCTGGATCGTCAGCAGCGGCGACGCCTGCGTGCCCGGGTGGCCGTCGTCGCCGTTGGTCGCGACGTACAACGTGTTCGCCGGCGGCGGCTGGTCACCGGTCTCGACGTCGAGGTGGTCGAGGTTGGGCAGGCCGGCGGCGGTGGCCGGGTTCAGCCGGATGGTGTTGGCGCCGGCGTTCAGCGAGACGGTCATGGTCCTGGTGACCCAGGCCGACCATGCGCCGGTGCCCTCGAACGACGGGGTCGCCACCGTGGCTCCGTTGACGATCAGGCCGGCGGCCCTGGCGGTGGTGGTGCCGTTGGCGAAGCGGATGCCCAGCGTCGCGGTGCCGGCGGTGGCGGAGCTCACGGTGAACTGGGCGTAGGCGCCGGTGGCGTTGTCGGCGTTGCAGAAACCGGTGCCGGAGTAGCCGGCCCAGTTGGAGTCGATCGTGCCGACGCAGACCGCCGGAGAGGTCTCGGCCTCGTACCGGATGGGCGCGGCGTGCGCCGGGTTCCCGGACAGCGCGACGAGCACGCCGGCCACCAGGCCGGCGCATGCGAGGAAGGGCGTCAGGCGCATCGATGGCCTCCCGGCGACGGACGCGACGAGCGGCCGCCACCCGGCCACGTGGCCGGCACGGCCGCCGATTTTCGGTTTCTGCGCACGGTGAAACTCCAGTTCGGCTGAGGGGATGTGAGCGCTTGGCGCGCTGACCTGCCGGACACCGCGGAGAAGGCGCCCGCCTTCAATTGGTAAGCGCTTTCCCAGGTGCGTTTGGAGTGAAGCACAAGGTGGCGGGGATGAGAAGTCCCGGATGGCGGCACACCCCGCCGGCCCGCCATCCGGGCTGGTCAGGCTGCCCGCCTGGCGGCTGCCCGAGTTGCAGCGGCCGCTGAAACTTTCATCCGCGGCACGCCGCGGCTGTCTTGGGCGGCGGGCAGCGGACCGGGCCGTCGCCGGGCAACCGGGTTCCGTCCGCGTGGGAAACTGCTGCGGTGACCGCACGACGTATCGCCTACCAGGGCGAGCCCGGCTCGAACTCCCACATGGTGTGCAAGCGCCACTACCCCGACTGGCACACGGTGCCGTGCGCGTCCTTCGAGGACGTGTTCGCGGTGGTGGAGAACGGAGAGGCCGAGCTGGCGATGATCCCGATCGACAACTCGATCGCCGGCCGGGTCGCCGACATCCACCACTTCCTGCCGACCTCGGACCTGTACATCATCGGCGAGCACTTCCTGCGCATCCAGTTCAACCTGATGGCGCCGCCGGGCGCCACCCTGGACACGATCAGGGCCGTGCACAGCCACGTGCATGCCCTCGGCCAGTGCCGCCGGATCATCCGCGAGCACGGCCTGGTGCCGGTGATCGCCGGTGACACCGCCGGCGCCGCGCGCGAGGTGGCCGAGGCGGACGACCCGACCCAGGCGGCGATCGCGCCGCCGCTCGCGGCGGAGATCTACGGCCTGCGCATCCTCGCCCGCGACGTCGAGGACGAGGAGCACAACACCACCCGGTTCGTGGTGCTCAGCCCGCACTTCATCCAGGCACCGCGCGGCGCGGGCCCGGTGGTCACCTCGTTCGTCTTCAACGTCCGCAACCTGCCGGCCGCGCTCTACAAGGCGCTGGGCGGGTTCGCGACCAACGGCATCAACATGACCAAGCTGGAGAGCTACATGGTCGGCGGCCATTTCGCGGCCACCCAGTTCCTCGCCGAGGTCGACGGGCACCCCGAGGACCCCGGCCTGAAGAACGCGCTGGAGGAGCTGGCGTTCTTCACCACGGACGTGAAGATCCTCGGGGTCTACCCGGCCGACCCGTCCCGCGCCGGCTGAGTCCCGGCACGGCCGCCGGGGCGCCCTCCTGGACCACCGTCTGTCCGGCGCCCTCCAGCCCGGTCCCCCCGTGCACGCAGGCGTTGCTCTTGACTTGACGGTCCGGCGCACCGCTCTTGTGCGAGCCCGCGAAGTCTGTCACCGTCGGCCGGGAAATCATCCACGGGGAGGCATCACATGGGGCTGGCAGGCGTGTTACGGGTGGCGACGATCACCTTCATGATCGTCGCCTTGGGGGCGGTAGCCGCCCCCGCGCAGGCGGATCAGCGGTCGGCTCCGGCGCTCGCCGAGGTCGCCGCCGATCAGCAGCCGCGCGATGATTACACCAAGCTCGCGCCCGGTCTGCGGGCGCTGCTGGAGGATGTACGTTCCGGAAGCCTGAACGAGCAGGCGTTCGTCAACCACGGATACGCCAAGCTCGGCTTCCAGGGGAACAACCCGCCGAAGAGGTACCGGGACGAGTCGCTCACGGAGCAGGAGCACGCGTACCTGGCGCTGGTGGTCAACGACGTGCTGCAGAAGCTCCCGCACGGGGTGCGCAACGGCATCGTCAACCGCATCGCGAAGGGGGCCTTCGACAGCCCGCCGGCCGAGCCGGAGCCGTCCACGACGGCGCTCGTGCCCGGGTTCTCGCAGTGCGACAAGGATCTGAACCTCGCCTGGGTGGGGCGGTGGAAGTGCAAGCACAGCACCCCGCACTTCGAGATCTGGTACAACGTCGACGGCGACCGGCCGGTGGACACCGACGACGGGCCGGTGCCGTATTGGACCTACGGGATCGAGGGAGACGGCATCCCCAACTACATCCAGCGGGCCGCGGGCCAGCTGGAGGTGGCGCTCTACGACTACGCCAACCTGGGCTACAAGCGGCCCAACGACGACCCGATCGTCGTGCTGTACGGGTCGAGCCGGGGCACGGAGACCGACGCGTTCACGCCGCCGACGTCGTTGCTCGGTGCCCGCAACACGATCTGGATGGGCAACAAGGCCGACGAGTGGTCCACGCCGCGGCACGAGGTCTTCCATGTGCATCAATACGCCTACATGAAGACCGATGTGATCAACAAGGTGGGCAACTTCGTCCCGCTCCAGTCGTGGATGGAGGCGACAGCGGAGTGGGCGACGCATCAGTCGGTGCGCGACGAGCCCGCTCCGGGGTTCCCCGACACCGAGCGCTACGACTACGCCAAGAACATCGTCGAGTTCCTCGGCCGTCCCGACCTGCGGCTCACCCACTGGGACGGCTTCGCGCGGGGGCGGCAGTACGGCGGGTTCATCTTCGCGGAGTTCCTGGAGGAGCGCTTCGACACCGATGTGATCCGTAAGTCGTGGGAGAACATCGCCGCCTCCGACGAGGGCGATCCCGGCATCCAGCTCGCCAACACGGTGCAGCAGCTCGGCAGCCACATCGTCCACGAGACCATCGCGTTCGCCCAGGCGAGCTACCAGCTCTGCGGCGAGGCGAAGGGCGGGCACCCGGGCGATCCGTGGGGCGGCGTCTGGCACATGACCGACCCCGACATCCCCAAGTGGTGCGACCTCCTGGACGCCGACCCGCGGACCACCAAGGGCGACCCCTTCCCCGCGATCCCCCGCCCGGCGCGCCAGGTGGTGAACCTCCAGGAGAGCGGGACCGTGAGCGGTGACGTCACGCTCCACCCCGGCGGCAGTGCCTACCTGGACATCACCGCGCCCAAGGCCACCTCCGACAAGACGTGGCGATCCTGGATCGTCGCGCTCAAGGCGAAGGTGGAGCAGCAGGTCGGCTTCGTCACGATCTCCACGATGCACTGGAAGGACTTCCCCACCCGCGCGTACGAGGACGACAGCGTCACCCCGCTGCCCGACTTCGACCAGAGCGTGCGGATGGGCCCGTGCGGCGGACACGTACGGCAGATCACCCTCGCGTTCACCCACCACAACCCGGCGCAGGTCGACCACCGTGAGCCGCCCGCGAAGGTGCACTGGGAGGTCGGCGCGAGCAAGCTGGACAGCGCCGGCATCACCAACGGCACCGTACAGCTGGGCGTCAGCAAGTACGGCACGCTGATCGAGGAGGGTTGCGGCCCCTCCACCGGGGAGGGCGTGACCTCGCTCGGGCTGCGCTACGTGCCCACGGGGGCCGAGGCGCTGGCCCACCCCGACCCGGCGCACCAGTGCCCGTGCGAGGGCTGGGGCACGCAGGTCACCTGGCCGGTCGGCGCGGGTGCCTATTCCACCTGGGCCCACGCCGGGCGAGGCATCTCCGGGCTGCCGGGCAGCGGCACCGGGAACATCGAGGTGGTCAGCTTCGACGCGACGGATTCCACGGCCAAGTCCGTGCTCAAGGTCGGGCATCCGACGGGCGACCTGATCGTGGAGCACGAGTTCGTGCCGTCGGCGCGGCCCGAGCTGTACCAGGTCAAGGTGACCGTACGGGCCGCGGGCGAGGCCGCCGACCAGCCGCACGTCACCTACCGCCGGGTGATGAACTGGAACGTCGAGCCGACGGCGGGCCAAGAATTCCTCACCACCGACACGGCTGCGCCGGGCACGGAGTACGTCAGCGACGACGGCTTCGCCTCGGCCGATCCTGCCGCCGGGCGGACGAAGCTGGTCAACGAGGGCGAGATCAACGAAGGCGGGCCGTACGACCAGGGCAGCCTGTTCGATCTCAACGTGCCGATGACGTACGACCCGGCGGAGGGGCTGATCGGCAGGATGTCCGTCTACTACGGCGCGGCGGGCACCAGCGTCGCCGCCAACGAGGCGCTGGACGCCCTGGGGGTCCGGACGTCGGCGCGGGCCAGGGCCAACACGACCGGGAGCGGCTCGCCGAACGTGTTCATGTTCGGCTACGTGCCGCACCACTAGCCGCCGGCCCCGGCAGCCCTCCTCGAACGGGCCGGGTCGCTCGCAAGGTGGCGCAGAGCCTGCCTGCGACCTGGCCGTTCGAGGGCTCGGCGGTGCCCGGGCCCGCAAGTCGCGGTCGCCGGATCGCCCTACCCCTTCACCCCGTCAGGCTCGTAGGTAGGCGAGCACAGCCAGGACGCGACGGTGGTCGTCGGGCGCCGGCGGCAGCTCGAGCTTGGCGAGGATGCTGTTGACGTGCTTGGCCACGGCGGCGTCGGAGACGAGCAGCGCACGGCTGATCGCGGTGTTGGAGCGCCCCTCGGCCATGAGCGCGAGGACGTCGCGTTCGCGAGGGGTGAGCCGTTCGAGCGGAGCCTTCAGCCGCCAACAGCGAACCGCAGGAGCGCTCCGCCTTCAAGCGCCCCGCACCGGCCGCGGCCATGACCGACGCGCTTCACACCCGTGGCGTGCCGGGATCCGCGCGCCGCGGCCGCCGCCCTCACCCAGGACTGATCGTGGCGACGAGCCGGCCCGCCCCTCTCCCGTCATCGGCCGGCGGCGTGTGACACTCATCGGGTACGGCCTTCCGATTCATCACAGACACCTTTTCTGCGCAGAGAGGGATGAAGTGCTGCCGCGCTGGCTCAAGGTCGTGATCGCGGCGCTGCTGCCGTCGACGGCTGGGATTCTGGCCTGGTGGATCTGTGTGGCGCACGGGCTCGGGCTGGACACCACAGGCATCGTCGTGGGCCTGGTCGTCCTGCTTCCCGGAACGCCGCTTGCCATTTGGGCCGGGCAGCCGGTGCCGAGCGCCGGCCCGCCGCCTGCCCCGAAGGGTGACCCGCGCCCGGTGCCTGCGGTGATCGGTGACGTTCCCCGCGAGCCGAGGGCCTTTCAGCCGCGTCCGGATCTGAGCGAGCGCATCGAAAAGCTGTTCTCCGCCTCTCACACGGCGGCGGTGGGCGCCCTGGTCGGTGGACGCGGGGTGGGGAAGACCCAGCTGGCGGCGGCGTACGCCCGGCGCTGTATCGAGCAGGGCATCCCGGTGGCCTGGCTGCACGCCGAGACCGTCGAGCAACTTCACGGTTCCGTGGATCAGATGGCTGCCGAACTCGGATTACGCAGCGACGTCGACGACTCGGCGACCGTGGCGCGCAAGGTCAGAGGCTGGCTCCAGGAGCGGCGTGCGCCGTACCTCGTCATGATGGACAACGCGACGGACCCCGATCTGCTCGCGCCGCTGCTCCCCTCGCACGGCCGGACGCGCGTGCTGATCACCACAAATGATCATTCATTCGAGCGGCTCGCCACGCTGGTTCCGGTGGAGCAGTTCACCGAGGCAGAAGCGGTGGGCTACCTTCGCACGCGGGTGAGCGGAGACGATGGCGGCTTCCGGTCGCTTGCCGAGGAGCTGGACCGCCTGCCGCTCGCCCTGGGCATCGCCGCCGCCGCTCTGGTCGGCCCGCCACGCCTGTCCTGCGCGTCCTACCTGCAACGGCTGCACGCCACCCCCATCGAGGTGCTTCTCGCGCGGCCTCGCGGCGAGCCGTACCCGACCGGCGTCGCGCAGGCGATCATGCTGTCGGTCGGGCAGACCAGTCCGGCCGCCGCGCACCTGCTCGGCGAGCTGTCCGTGCTGTCGACGTCCGGGGTCGATCCCGACCTGCTCGGCCCGCAGGCGGAGACGGCTCTGGCCGAGTTGGGTGCCCGATCGCTGGTCACGTTCAGCCGGAGCGACACGACCGCGTTCGTCCACCGCCTCGTCCGGCGTGCCGTACGCGATCAGGCCGCTCGTGACCGCACCCTGTCCGAGATGATCGAGACGGCCGCGCAGCGGCTGTGCGCGGCCGTCGAGGACATCTCCGACCAGGACACCTGGCGGAAGTTCCCCACGATCATGGCGGCGGCCGAGCACGCGACAGCCTTGTGGGAGGCCGTGGAGCAGGTTCCCGAGGAGGAATCCGCGCGGCTGCGCACGGCAGCCGAGCTCGTGCTCCGGGTCCGCCATGGCGTGGCGTCCCACCTGGTCTATCTCAACGACGGCGGCCGCGCCGTCCCGATCGCCGAAGCCGTCGTCAGGGGGCGTGAGCAGCTCCTGGGAGCCGAGCACCCGGACACCCTCACGGCGCGGCACACGCTGGCGCATGCCTTCGAGTACGCGGGCCAGGCCACGGACGCCGCCGGACTTTACCAGCGGGTCGCGGACGAGCGTTCCCGGATCCTTGGTGATGATCACCCGGATACGTTGTGGTCGCGGGCTTCGGTGGCCTTCTCGTACACGATGGCGGGCAGGGCGGCGGAGGCGGTGCCGCTGTTGGATCGGGTGGTGGCCGACCAGGAGCGGGTGCTTGAACCCGACCACCCCACCCTGCTCGCGGCGCGCTATTTCCAGGCCTACACCAACGTCGAGGGAGGCCGGCCCGAGCGGGGCATCAGGTTGTTCCAGCAGCTGATAGCCGATCATGAGCGGATCTTCGATGCCGACCATCCCGACACCTGGGTCGTCAGAGGGCAGCTGGCGCGCGCGTACAAGGCGGCGGACCGGGCCGATGAGGCCGTCCAGCTGTACGAGCACGTCGCCGGACAGCAGGCGCGGCTGCTGGGCGCCGACCATCCCGACACGCTGATCACCCGGCATGCCCTGGCCGCGGCTTACGAGGCGGTCGGACGGACCACCGACGCGCTGGCCGAATACGCATGGGTCGTGAACCGATTCGAGGCCGTCATGGGCCCCGAGCAGACGCTGACCAAGACCGCCAGAGACGACCTGGAGCGCGCCCGCCGGAATCTCCGCCAGGGTTGAGACACCTCCACCGAAACACGGCGGCGGCCTGATCAGCGGGGTGGGACGAGTGGCGGCAGAGGATCGAGCCGCCACGCCTGCCTGACCTCCGAGAGAGTGGACCTGGCGAGCCTGCCGGCCGTGCCGATCTCGTGCTTTACCCGCGCCGGCGCGGGAAAGGAACCAGGTCGCTGGTCAGCTAGGCGTCCGCGCCAGCATCCGGCGGCGGTACCTCGACGACGAAGCACAGGAAGGCGAGCTTGTCCGCGAAGTTCGGGAAGTCGTCGGGGAACTGCTCACGGGCGGCCGGGTCGGCCTTCGGCTCGCTGATGACGGCGAGGCGGAAGCCCGCGGCGGCGAAGGCATCGGTCATCGCCTGCAACGGCCGGCGCCAGAAGGTCATCGGGAACGGCTGCCCGTCCTCCAGGTAGTGCAGCACCAGCGAGGCGACCACGTCGTCGAACGCGCCGTCGTCGAACGGCAGCGGATCACGCAGGTCGGCCACGTGCAGGTCCGCGTCGTCACCGAGCCGCCGCCTGGCCACCGCCAGCATCCCGGCGCCGGCGTCGACGCCGGTGACGACGGCACCGCGCTCGCGTAGCGCGGCCGACAGGGGGCCCGAGCCACAGCCGGCGTCCAGGATCCGGCGGCCGGCCACGTCCCCGGCGAGGGCCATGATCGCGGGCCGCGCGATGTACGCGTTGATGAGGCTGTTCTCGGTCTCCGCCGAGTACGCCTCGGCGAAGCTGTCGTAGTCATTCGCCCGGGCCGTCGGATAGGCAGGCTGGGCCGCGGTCGAGTGACCGCCACGTCGTATGAACCGGAGTCACATGCCCCGGCAGAACCAGGAATGCGGCACGGATACACCTCGCCACCCCAAGATCATGTGACGAACTGGCTTTCCTGCACCGGTGTTCACTCATAGCCTGTGCGGTGACGGCGATGACGCCGCCGTACCAACCGGGCCTACCTCCAACACGGTCGTGATCATCATCGCTCAGCTTCCCGCAGCCTGAACCCGCCGAGGCCCACCATGACATCCTTGAGCCTTGACTGCCGCTCACTCACGGCCTTTGTGGTGATCAGCGTGGCCGGCGAGCTCGATGCGACCAACGCCGATGACCTGGAGTCCTACATCGGCCGGATGCGGCGGCCGGGCCAGCCCGTGGTGCTCGATCTCGGCGGGCTCACCTTCATGGACAGCATCGGCCTGCACGTCCTGCTCCGCGTCCACGCTGACGTGCGCAAGCAGGGCAGCGCCTTACACCTGGCCGCCGTACAGGATCTGCCCGCCCGCGTACTGCAGATCACCGAAGTGTGGGATGCCCTCAACATCCATCCCAGCGCAGAGGCGGCGATCACGACCCTGCTCAGTTCTACCGCCTCGGCGCCGCGCCTGCGGAGGCTACCGTGATCCTCACGCACCGATACGTGGATGGCGCGAGCGTGATCACGATCACCGGGGAGGTGGACGCCATCACCTCGGGCGAGCTGGAGACCTACATCGACCAGGTACGCCGCAGCCTGGACGAACATCTGATCATCGACGCCGGCCGGCTGTCGTTCCTGGACAGCTCAGGACTGGCCGTGCTGCTCGCCGCCGCGACCCTTGCCCAAGCCCACGGCGCCGCCATGCACCTGGCCGGACTACAGCCACGGACAGCCCGGATCCTGGAGATCACCGGCTCCTGGCCGGCGGTGAACACTTACGACCACCTGGAACAGGCGACGGCCGCGGTAGAGCGAATCGGTGGCGTCGAACGACAGCCTTAACCGAACAGCGAGCGCCAACGAGAACGGGCGAGATTCCGTACGGCGGTGAATGGTGCTTCCGTGGAGCCCGCAGGAGTTTACAGCGGAGTGGCCACCTCGGACGGTTGGTCCTGGTCACCTCGGCCCGGGAACGACCCCGCTCAGGTAGGTGGACTGCTCCAGCAGCTGCTGTGTCAGTGGGATCCCCGTGAGGTGTTTGGCCAAGCGGAAGTGAAGGCCGGCGAGTGTCGGGCAGACGGAATCGATCCGCTCCCTCGTCTCGACGAGTTCGTCCGGCACCTTCTCCGAATAACCCTGGTCGGCGGATTCGTACCGGATCGTGCCGACGTGTGGATGGCTCTATCAGCGGAGGGAGGCTACCCCCACCCGCGATCTTCATGCTTGCCGCAGGGACACGGCAGCGCTCAGATGATCAACTGGTTGCCCTCCGAAGAGAAGGGAACGGGAGATGGAGCAGTGTGATCGGCGGGCTGCGATCGGAACGGCGGCCGCGTTGTTGGCAAGCGGTGTGACCGTGATGGGGGGCAGTGCACCCGCCCGAGCGGAGTCCTCCGGGGAGCAGGCCCGGGAATCGTTCCGGGTGGTGGACCGCCGAGGCCGACAGCGTTTTCTGGCGAGCTCGAGCAAACCTCCCGTGATCATTGGGGGCAAGACGTACCCGGCGGACCACCGCCAAGGGCCCGAAGGCACCTATCTGATCTTCAATGATGGCGACGGCAACGAGAAGGGAGGAATCGTTGCCTCCTCTGTCGGGGCCAGCATCTCGCTCGACTACACCAACGCCCAGGCGATCACGCTGGCCGCCCGCTGGGAGGGCGTCCACGGCGCGGCGCTGCTGGAGATGAAGCACATGCCTGATCCGGCGCTCCCGATCGACCAGGTGCCCGCCATGCCGCCTCGCGTCCAGCTCGGCTACAGCACTCCAGAAGGAGCCTTCCTGGTGCTCAGCGACTCGCGAGGACGCCCGAGGATTGTGCTGGAGATCGACGGCGACGACAACCCGGTGATCAAGGTGCTGGACTCCGAGGGCAAGGTGGTCGGGCAGCTTCCCGAAACGCCGGTCGGGCGGCGTTCGTAGCCGCCATCCGAGGTTGCCGGCCCAGGCATGATGTCTCGAGGCGGTCGAACCACGCATATCCAGCCGAGCGTCTCGCTGTGCTGATCCCAGTCACGAATTCGACTGAGATGGTCGGTGGTTGACACCGTGGACCGCCGACGTCATGCCGGACGTCAACGCGATCAGGCGAAGTACGAGCCAGAGCCCCTGCGCCGGAGCCATCCCCACGGTAGGTCCACGACCCCGAAAGGCCCAGGTGCCGGGCAACGCGGTGGGCTGGGGGCGCGGCGGCTCGTTGTGTACGGCGATGCGCCGCGCAGGGACGGTGTTAACCATGGTCAAACCTGCCTGAACCTGAAGCGGGCTGTCGGCCTGCGCTCCGGTGGTCGTCTCTCCGACCGGCGGTGGGTGAGGTCGTGCCGCCTCGTCACCGCCACGCCGGTGACGAGGTCTCCGGTGGTTCGTTCTTCTTGGTCGTTGAACCGACTACCGGCGACCTCTTCCTTTCACGATCACCGGCACACCCACACCTTGAAACACGGCCTCTAGACGATGCGGCCGGTCCAAGCCACCGCGGCGGCCTTGTAGACCGTGGCCGTCTGGGAGTCGAAGTACGGCGAGACGCCGGTGTCGTAGCGGTTGTCGGCATCGGTGTCGGAGACGCTCATCGTGATGCCGTTGAGGTGGCCGAGCCCCCTGTCCGCGTCGTAGCGCAGCAGCCACGCGGAGCCGAGGGAGCCCGCGCCGGTGAACGGGGACTCGGCGCCGAGGAGCCATTCGGCGGACAGCTCGGGGGCCGCCAGCCCGGACGCCGCTCCGGTGGACCGCTCGAGGGTCTGGCCCGTGTAGGGCAGTGTCCCGTCGGGGTGCGGGCCCGCCGGGTAGCCGAACACGTCGAGCGAGGGCGGCAGCGGCTGGCCCCAGGCGAACCCCTGCGCGCCGGTGTTGTCCGCCAGCCGCCCGACGTTGCTCAGCACGCCGGCCGAGTCGGCGACGACGCCGCTGTACACGTTCATGAAGGCGTAGTCGCGCTCCAAGTCGTCGTAGAGGGAGAACTCCTCGTGGACGAAGGCCTGCTTGCCGACGTACAGGCCCTTGGGCGCCGTGCCATCGGAGTAGCCGGGGACGAACACCACCTGGCTCTGCGTGGCGGAGGCGCCGTCGATGTCGAGCACGCAGTTCCCGGCCGTGGCGACAAGGTTGCGGTACTGGCCCTGGACGGCGGTGCCCGTGCACCAGTGCGGCTGCCCGTCGGCGCCGACGAAGAACACCTTGCCCGAGGTCGTGGGCGCCTCCCCCGTGTCCGGGCTCAGCGGTGGGACGCTGCCGGGCTTGGTGTCCGGCACGGGTGCGGTGGTCGCGTCGGTCACGGAGACCGAGGTCCGCACGGAGTAGGGTGTGGCGTTCTTGAGGTTGGCGCCTCCGTTGGCGAGCCAGAACGTCGCGATCTGCGGCGCGCCGGGCGTGCCGGCCAGCGTGACCGTGGCAACGACCGCGGCCTGGGCCGGCGTGGCGATGGCGGTGGCGCCCACCAGCCCGAAGCCGACGCCTAACGCGATCAGTGTGCGCTTCATGGTCGGATCTCCCCGTTCGATCGTGGGATGCCTCGTGGGCCCCCGTCGGCAGACGAACGATCAAGATCTTATTCAGGGAAGACCGCAATAGGCCATCCCTGGAGGCCATTTTCTGGATCACGAGTTCGAATCAGGGAGTGGAGGCGTACTCGTAGGCGCCGGCCTCGATGCCGCCGCCCGGGCCGATCGTGACGCCGTTCATGTCGATCTCGCCGTACTTGACCTTGCCCAGGCCGATCGCCTTGCTGCCGGCGAGGAGCTGGAGCGGGTTGCCCGGGTCGACCGCGGGTTCTCGGAGACGGTCCCGGTGCCGTCGTCGCCTGCCTGGTGCTGGTCGCCGTCCAGCACGTTGTACGAGTTGGAGACGGCGGTGACGCCGGGGGCCTAGACGCTCTTCTTCCTGGCGTGGACGGCATTCCGTGTCATCGTCAGGTGCTCGTTCGTGCGGCTGGCGTCGCAGACCACGCCCTCGGCTTCTTCGTTCGGCAGGTGAATCGAGTTGTTGCGGAAGACGGTGCGCAGGAGCGGTACCGTCCGGGTCCCAGTCCCACCGAGATGTTGTGGTGCACCCGGTTGCGCGAGCCCTTGAAGATCTCGGAGTCGTCGCCGTGGACCAGGATGCCGAAGGTGCCGGTGGTGGCGGGCCAGGATGGCGTACTTACTCCTTCTGGCAGGTCAAGAAACGCTCGAGCGGGTGATGCCGTCGGATCGGTCGTGACGAGGGGGCCTTGCCGCCTCGAACGCGGTCGGGAAGAGGGCGTCTTCCGATTTCTTTCTGTGGTGGTGTCGAATGGCGTCGAGCGCGTTCGTAGCCAAGGTGAGAGGCCGGCAACGGGCCGGTCGCCACTCACCGGAGGTACGCGATGTCCGTCGTCACCGCCGCTCCCGCGAAGCCGCTGATCATCGGTGGGCTCACCGCCGCGGGGGGTGGCTGATCATGATCTTCTCCGTGGTGGGTCTGGTGCTTGCCCGCTCGGCTCGTCGTCCGGGCACGGCGATCGCCCGCCGCCTGTCCGTCTGATCCTTTCGAAGAGTTCGCCATGAGAAGGAGTACGCCGTGAAGAAGTACCTGCTGGCCGTCCAGTTCGACGAAAGCGCGCCGGCGCCGTCCGAGGGGGAGATGCAGCAGCAACAGGCCCGGACGGCCCAGGTCACCGCCGACATGCAGGCCGCCGGTACGTGGGTGTTCGTCGGCGGCCTGCTGCCCTCGCACGCCAGTACGGTCGTGCGCCCCGGCAACGGCACGACCACGATGACCGACGGCCCGTTCGCCGAGACGAAGGAGCAGCTCGGCGGGTTCTGGGTGATCCTGTGCGAGGACCTGGACCAGGCGCTGTCCTGGGCCGAGAAGTGCGCGCTGGCCTGCGGGGCCCCGATCGAGGTGCGCCCGTTCGAGGACGCGCAGTGGGGCTGACCCCGGTGGATCTTGACGGCGTCTACCGGGCCGAGTACGGCCGGTGCGTGGCCACGCTGACGCGCCTGCTGGGTGACATCGGGCTCGCCGAGGAGGCCGTGCAGGACGCGTTCGCGGTGGCCGTGCGGAAGTGGCACGAGGCGCTGCCGCCCAATCCGGGAGGGTGGATCGTGACCACAGCCCGCAACCGGGCGATCGACCGGCTGCGCCGGGAGTCCACCCGCGAGGCCCGCCACGCGCAGGCGCTGCTGCTGCACCAACCCGACGAACCGCAGGAGGTGGGACCGGTGCGCGACGACCAGCTACGCATGATCTTCACCTGCTGCCATCCGGCGCTGTCGCCGCTCGCGCGGACCGCGCTCACCCTGCGCCTGCTCGGCGGGCTGGAGGTGGCCGAGATCGCGCGGGCCTACCTGGTGCCGGAGGCGACCGTCTTCCAGCGGATCGTCCGGGCGAAGAAGAAGATCCGTGACGCCGGCATCCCCTACCGGGTGCCCGACGCGGCCGAACTCCCCGATCGGCTGTCCTCGGTCCTCACCGTGCTCTACCTGGTCTTCAACGAGGGCTACAGCTCCACCTCCGGGGAGCTGCTGCGGACGGACCTGTGCCTGGAGGCGGTCCGCCTGGCCAGGGCGCTGGCCGAGCTGATGCCCGATGAGCCAGAGGTGATCGGGCTGGTGGCGCTGCTCCTGCTCACCGAAGCCCGCCGGCCCGCTCGGGTGGGGCCTTCGGGTGAGCTGGTGGTGCTCGCCGAGCAGGACCGGTCGCTGTGGAACCGGGAGCTGATCGCCGAAGGACACGAGCTGGTACACCGGTGCCTGCGCCGCAATCAGCCGGGGCCGTACCAGCTGCAGGCCGCGATCAACGCCGTGCACACCGACGGGCCGGCGACCGACTGGACACAGGTGCTGGCGCTGTACGACCAGCTGCTGCGGCACACCCCGACCCCGATCATCGCGCTCAACCGCGCGGTCGCCGTCGCCGAGGTGCATGTACCGGCGCCTACACCGGCCGCGAGCGACGAGCTGGACCTGCCGGGCTACCACC